>CAYWLM010000057.1:0-18469 GCA_964459125.1 uncultured Methylomonas sp.
GCTTGGGCTGGGATGCCCAAAACAAGCTTTCGCAAAAATAGCGACTCCCCTCTTACGGATAGTATCGAGATGTAGGCTAGGCACATAGACTTAACGTAACTGCCAGCCTTTCCAATAGGAATAAACAGCTGGAAATACTACCAACACCATAATCAGAGCCGAGGCGATCCCTCCGACCATAGGCGCTGCAATCCGTTTCATCACATCTGCCCCTGCACCAGTACTCCAGAGTATCGGTAATAAACCGATAAAAGATGCCAGGCTAGTCATCAACATAGGCCGGATACGCTGGCTGGCACCTGCAACAATGGCGGCACTCAGATCCGCAGACGTCTTTAATCTATTTTCTGCTTTGTGCTGCTCACAGCTTAAGCCTAGATAGAGCATCATCAAGACACCCATCTCCGCTGCTAGGCCAGCAAGCGCAATCATCCCGACCCAGACGGCGACACTTAGATTGTAATCAAGCATAAATAATAACCACATCGCCCCAATCAAGGAAAATGGAATGGCCAGAATAATAATAAGTGCTTCCACGATTGAACCATGATTGATATACAGCATTAGCAAAATAATTAATAGCGTCAAAGGTGCCAGCACCATAAGTTTGGCTTTGGCTCTTTCGAAGTACTTAAACTGTCCTGCCCAGGATATTCTTACTCCTTGTGGAATATCAGCCTGCTCATTAACCACTTGCTGCGCCAAATTGACATAATCAACAATTCCTAGACCATTGACATCAACAAAGATAAAAGAAACCAGTTGACCATCTTCATTACGCAACATAGGCGGGCCAGTAACAAACTGCAGATCGGCCAACTGGCTAATTGGAATATTCGCGCCGCTCGGCGTTGGTACTAACACTCGACGCAAGGCATCAGGATTATCACGAAAATCGCGCGCATAACGTAAATTTATAGCATAGCGTTCACGACCCTCCAATGTCCGGGAAACAGTCATCCCACCCACAGCGGTCATAATCACTTCTTCTACATCATCAATGGTTAAACCATATCTGGCGATTTTATCCCGGTCTATGTTGAAATCCAGAAAATAGCCCCCCATCAGCCGCTCAGAATAAATGCTCCTGGTATACGGTTTGGTACGTGCATCATTTTGTAGCAATTGCTCAATCCGTACCGCAGTATTCTCTATACTCGCCAGATCATCGCCGAATACTTTAATTCCCAGGCTGGATCGAATTCCTGTTGCCAGCATTTCGATACGTGTCTGAATGGGCATCCACCATATATTAGGCATACCCGGATACTGTAATTTCTCGTTCATTTCGGCAATCAGCTTATCCCAGGTCATTCCGGTACGCCACTCGGATTGCGGCTTTAATGTAACCACCGACTCTACCATTGATAGCGGCGCCGGATCGGTAGGACTGGTAGATCGTCCCGCCTTGCCAAATACCCGCTCCACTTCGGGAAACTGCTTAAGCTGTCGATCCATGGTCTGCAAGACTTTACCCGCCTCGGTAATAGACATGCCAGGTAATGAGGTCGGCATATATAGAATACTGCCTTCATTCAGTGGCGGCATAAACTCATTACCCAGCTTTAGAAATACTGGAATGCTAACCACCAAAGAAACCAGTGATAGAGCAACAACCCAGAATCTAAAACGCAAGGCTAAGCGGACTATCGGTTGATACAAACGAATCAAAAATAGATTCAAGCCGTTTGGCTGGCTGCGTATTTTACCCCGGATCAATAACACAGCTAGCGCAGGTGTTAAGGTAATAGCCAATAATGCTGCGAAGCCCATGGCATAGGTTTTGGTATAGGCCAGTGGTTTGAACAAACGCCCTTCGGTGCCTTCCAGGGCAAACACTGGCACAAAGGCGAGAGTAATAATCAGCAAAGAAAAGAAAATGCTCGGCCCTACTTCCTGCATCGCTTGTATAATAAGCGCCTGACGACTTTGAGCAGCGCCTGATTCGGCACTGGCAAGCTGCTTATGAATATTATCAATCATCACGATTGCCGCATCGACCATCGCACCGATAGCGACAGCTATTCCACCCAGAGACATGATATTAGCGCTCAGATGCTGCATGGCCATCGGAATAAACGCCAGCAAAATAGCCACGGGCAAGCCGATAATTACGATTAGCGATGAACGAAAATGCATTAAAAACAGGATAATAACCAGCGAGACAATCAGCAGCTCTTCGATCAGCGTTTTTTTCAGTGTATCAATCGCATCATAGATAAGTCCCGACCTATCATAGGCTGTCACTATCTCTACACCCTCGGGTAAGCTGCCTTGAACCTCAGCAAGCCGCTGCTTGACACGCTCTATAACCTGCAACGCATCTTCACCATAGCGCATAATCACAATACCGCCCACGGTTTCGCCTTCACCATCCAATTCAGCCAGGCCTCTGCGCATTGCAGGACCTATACTTACCTCTGCGATATCCCGGACAGTAACCGGCGTGCCGAATTTATTTACACTTAAGGCTATGCTCTCTATGTTCTGTTTACTTTTAATATAGCCACGACCACGGATAAAATGCTCATGGCCTGCTATTTCCAGTACCCGCCCACCGACATCATTATTGGAGCGGCGTATTGCCTTGGCAACCTGCTGCAGAGTTAAGCCGTAGTTGGCTAGCTTATTCGCATCAACACTTACCTGATATTCTTTTTCAAAACCGCCGATCGAGGCAACTTCCGCTACCCCGGTAACCGATTCCAGCCAGTAACGAAGTTTAAAGTCCTGCAAGCTACGCAGATCTGCCAGGTTATGCTTTCCTGATTTATCCACTAATGCATATTCAAATACCCAGCCTACGCCAGTTGCATCCGGCCCTAATGTTGGCCTTACACCTTCCGGCAGATCAGCAGCTGCGGTATTCAAGTATTCCATTACCCGCGAGCGTGCCCAGTAAATATCCGTATTATCCTTAAAAATCACATAGACAAAACTCAGCCCCATAAAGCTTTGTCCACGAACAAACTGTACATTAGGTGCCGCAAGTAATTTCCGGGTGAGTGGGTAGGTAATCTGGTCTTCTACCAGGTCCGGACTGCGCCCGGCCCATTCGCTGTAAATAATAACCTGCACGTCAGACAAGTCAGGAATGGCATCCAGTGGCGTGTGTATAAAAGAGCGATACCCCCATAATGCCATCAGCATAATCAAGATAACTGTTTGCACAGCATGACGCGCGCAATAAGCAATAACAAAGGCGATCGGACCTTTAGGCGTTAGCCCTACCACTGTGCCAGTCCAGATTTAAATTTACTTTCAGCGGCAATCAGAAAATTACCCGAAGTAACCACAACATCGCCTAACTTTAAGCCGTCCAGTACTTCGATATAGCCATCATTGCGCAAACCCGTTTTGATTTTTCTAGGCTGCAAACGCCCTTCTCCCTGATCTAAAAAAACTACACGTTGTTCACCTGAATAAATAACCGCCTGCTCAGGCACGACAAAGCGCTCACCCAGGTCGACTTGTAAATCCAGTCGAGCATACATGCCAGGTCTTAACAAGCCACCAGGATTAGCGATAGACACTCGAACAATCGCTGTGCGTGTGTCGGTGTTTAACACCGGTTGGATAAAATTCACCTTTGCGCTATAAACCTGTTCAGGCACCTCAGGAAAGCTGACCTTTGCCTGCATGCCCAGTTTAATCCAGGGTAAATCTGCCTCATACACGTCACCTTCTACCCAGACCGTCGATAAATCGGCTATACGTAATAAACGCTCACCCGCTTTAACCGCAGCACCGGCAACAATATACTTTTCAATAACGGTGCCTTTGCCCGGCGATAACATAGGTATATACTCTATTACCTGTCCTCGTTTAGCCAAGGACCTAATTTCTGCAGAGCTGATATCCAGACGTTCCAGTCGACTTCGTGCTGCCTTTTGTAAACTATAAGGCCCTGTATTTTTACGTTTTAAGCTGCTTAAATATTCATCCTGAGCAGAAACAAGTTCAGCATTATAAAGCGTAAATAATGGCTCCCCTTTGCTGATTTTTTTACCCACAAAGTCCGCATATAAGGTACCAATCCAGGCATCATATTTTAGATTTATATCAAAAATCCGCGTTTCATCATAGTTGACACGTGCGCCTGCATGAATGATTTTAACCAGATTCAAATAGAGCACTTCACTGGTAGTGACACCAATAAGTTGACGCCGATAGCTATCGACATTAAGTGCATCCAGTTGTTCAGAGGCCGCTACTTGCATTTGCTCTGGATCCATATCACTCGCCGTGGCCGCTATTAATTTAAGACCTGCACGGCTGGTATTCATATCCAGGCTAAGTTTAGCCTTACCCAGATCCGGGCTATCTATTTCTATACTTAGCGGCCAACTGCCATTCATCGGCAAACTAAACTGCCCCTGGAAAACTCCGTTACTTTGTGTTTCTATTTCCACTCTTTCGCGCATTTCAGGCATGGTACCCATCGCTGGCATAATAGCCATTGCATTTATCTGAGTATTACTGACCGGCTCATCCTGTTCATTTCGAATTAGAAAACTAAGTGTGTTATTTGCAACTCTGGGTTTATCAGGACTGAGTTTTAACTGTACTTTATAGGAACCTGCATAATAAGTTGTACCTATATTGTCTAATTTAGCTGATTGATTCGCGGGCTGAGGGTAGAACAAAAGGACCAAACCGATCATTAGACTCAGAGGCAGAATAACAAACACTATTATTTTGTCAACTTTCATGGTTCTAGCCCTTCAGATTCACTCGTTATAGCAAAAGGTTCAACACTACCTACTGCATACTCAAGTTCGGCGAGACGTTTAAAAGTATCTGCCAGTGCCTGCTCAGCCTGTAATTGTGTTTGCATACGATTTTTTTCACTACTGATAAGCATCAGAAAATCACCTTTTCCGGTCCGGTAATCTGTAATAGCCGTGTTAAGATTTTCTTCTGCCAGTGGCGATAATTGCTCTCGATACAGTTTTAATATATGCAAACTTTCTTCAACACGCACATAGGAAATTTCCAGCTCCTCCCTAATTCTGGCTTCAAGTTCAATTTTACGCCAGTTAGCTTGTCTGACCCTGGCTTGTGCCTCTTTCTCTGCTGCTTTACGTTTACTCTGGTCTAAGGGTAAATTGATACCTACTCCTATGGTGAAACGCTTATCTTCATTATCCCAGAGGCTGTTATATCCAGCGGATACATTAAAATCCGGATAATAGCCCAGTTCGGCCAGCTCCATTCGGGATTTACTGGCATCAATATTGGCAGATACCACTTTCAGCTCGGGGCGTGATTGCAGTGCTATGGCACGCAAGCTCTCCAGCTCAGGAAGTAATTTAATTGCAGTAAGACTTTGTGGAGGAGGAAGGCTAGAGTCCGGGGACCGATTTAACAGGGTATTTAAACGCGCCAGAATAGTTTTCTGTTCACGTTGCAAGACTATCGCCTGATGCTGGAGTAGCGCTCTTTCAACATCGGCGCGCAGTACATCCTGCTTACTGACTAACCCCTCACTATAGCGTCTTACAGCAATTTCCCTGAACTCGTCGAATAAAGTCTGATTATGCTTATTGATTCTGATAGCCTGATGAACAAAATACCAGTCAGCGAACAGTGACTTGGCGGTTGTAGCGAGTACTAATTGTACAGCGGCAATATTTTCATATTCAGCATTTGCCTGGTGATTAGCCACTTCTCCTCGCAGACGTAATTTCCCCGGCCAGGGTATTTGTTGCGAAAACTCAAAGCGTTGTCCATAACCGCTATCCGCTTTGTCTATGGTCAGCGGTGCCATAGTATAACGAAACTGAGGATCAGCCCACGCTGACTGCGGCTCTGCACTTGCTGTAGAAGCCTCCCAGGCAGCCTGTACAACTTCCATTTGAGGATTAGCTTTTAATATATCAGCAATTAATTGGCTCGGTTGTAATGTATCCCTGGCATAATTCAGGCTAGATTCAGTTGCGATTGAGTTGACAGGTTGTAGCAATAAAAAGCCTAGTACGAACAAGCGAGACCTTAGTTTTATTATGCGAGATAGACCTGCAGTCCTTTGTTTATTTATAAAGTTCATCCAGTACTCAAAATCCTTTGCTATATCATTAAGTCTGTCATCTGTTCACATGTCAGTTTGAATGGTTCTGCTTCCTGGTCGCTATTATATATAGGTAAACCGATGACGTATAACAATCATACAATTACTTGGAGGTTTCACGCCTCATATAATTCATATGCAAGGCCAGGATTTTTCATTTTTATCCCAGCCGCTGCAGGGCAATAATAATTGAATTGACTACAGGAATCACCAGTTCCTGTATTTTAGTTTTGACGCCCAGATCTACTAATGGAGTGATACCAATTCCAATAAATACTCATGTTAATTCCACCCATTTTCTGGTGCAGAATAATTGGATATTACCAGGGCACTCAACAAATTTATTGCATGCTTCACAGCAAGCATCAACAATATGCTGATAATCTCTAAAACACCGATTGGCCAGGTTCCGTTGCCGTAGTAGCTGCCAAATTTGTTCGACTGAGTTAAGTTCTGGCGAATAAGGAGAAAGTGGCACAATCGTCATGTTTTCAGGGACTTCAAGTTTTCCTGTTAAATGCCACGCTGCTTTATCAACGACTAATACAGCCTGTTTACCAGTAATGACCCCTGCTGAAATCACATCAAAGTGATATTGCATGCTTTCTGTATTGGCTTTGAGCATAACCATGCCAGCCGCTTTACCATTAACAGGACAGATGGCACCAAATAGATAGGCTGCATTAAATTGTTATTGTGGGGCGTGTGCCTTGGTTTGCCCAGGTTCGCGTAACGGTTCCTCGCTGTCCTACCCGTGCTTCATCTTCAAACCAAGCTTCAATATTTTTTATATTCATAGGGTCCAGCGTTCAACGTCGGACTATTTGACCAACGTTTTTTTTAAAATCATCCTGGGCGGTGATCTTGTTTTGGATGTTTTGCACACACTTTTATCCAGACAATAGCTAATCGGGCCAAGAAATTATAAACGCTAGTCAGAGAGCATTATACCTGGAACTGCTCTTCTAATAATTGACCGATATCATGCCTCGATATTCGCCCACCAACGATTGTTTCCTGGAGAGCGATCACGGCTTCTTTAAATTTTGTTTCTTGATCAGCCGATAATTTTCGTTTAACTCCACTTCGGGGCGCTTCTTTGAGCCCATCCAGACCCAAGGCTTTGTCATCTATTCGTTTTGCAAACATTTCAAGCAGCAGTAAGTGATCAATATCATTGATGAAGCTCTTTATATCGGCTTCGACTTGATGATGTTACGAGTCTGTCTGGAGTGTACAACTTAAGTCTTTTATGGCTTGGTGTGCACTTCTTCTCGCCCAGTAGTCGTAATTGCAGTGGAACATGCCTTCTGCATTGAAGGGCTGGGTGCGGAAAATGGTGTGCCTGGTGAGGGTCATAGAGTGGAACACTGTGCTGATTCCCACGGGCGTCTCAGCATTTTAGCCAGGGCTCACCACAAGGTAGCTCCCAGCCTCAAGGCGGCATAAATGCGATAAATGGGATCAGATATCCCGCATCACGAATGACTTGCACGCCTTCCAATAACGCCCACTTGTGCTAGATGTGGATTAAAATCCTCGCCAATTTATTTTTAATCAAGGAGAGACAGTATAGGATTGAGTATATGTCTTACCGGACTGACAGACACTACGGCTCACTGGACTTTCACAGAAAGTATCGGTGAATTCTGCTTTTAACTCCCCTTTTTCCGTAGGCACAAAATAAAAGCGGAAGTTAGGATCACTACTGATAGCAATATCTGTTTTAGCTGTCAGGATGGGTTTATCGTTAAAGCTCACTTTAATTTGTTTAATAAAATGTGCCCTTCTGGTAAATCGTGTTACTTGATCCATTTGCATACCGGTAACATTGGGGTGACTAATTAATAACTGCGCCATCGTCGGCTTGCCATCTTGTATATCTTCATCCACTCTGAACTTCATTTTACCCAGTCGTTGCATTGCTGCATCATAGTCTGCACCTATCGGTGCCGAGCAGCCACCACTGGCTTTGACAAATTTTTTGACCATAAACAAATCACCGTTGTTCATTTCGGCAATTGCTCGAATATAGCTATAGGTATTTACCCTGACACGCATCGCAATATCAGCCTTGCCGCTTTCCGGCGTAAATTCAAATTCACCGATTAAGGGTACCGGATTCTTATCAATCAATAATACAATCCGCTTAATATATTTATCTTTGGTCTGGGCTAAGCTAGCCGTTACTTTAATGGGTACCAATGCAGGGTCTTCTGCTCGTACTGGTGTTGTGAGTTGGATAATCGCATCACCTTGCTGGATTGTTTTACCTGCAAAGAACTGTGGCTGTAACACCTGATTCCAGATAGTTTCATCTGTTGCTGCATAGGATAAGTCTGGCATGGCAAAAATAGCCATGAACATTAAAATTATTTTTTGTATTTTCATAAACACACTCTATATAAGAATTTAGTGATTGACCATGCCAGACAATAACGCAATATGTGCAAGTTCTGCAACTGTTTCTACATTTAATTTTTTCTTTAACTGGGTACTATAATTTGCAATGGTTTTATAACTCAGACACAATTCTTCAGAAATTTTATGTGCGGTTTTACCTTTAGCTAACAATATAAAAACATCGAACTCTCTACTGGATAAGGTATCAATTATCATTTGATGATCGATAGGCATTGCATTATTTTCCTGAGTTATGTCCTGGCATAAAGCCTCTTCGATATATGTCCCTCCCTTTACAATATGCTGTATGGCATCAATTAATATATCAGCAGCACTGTTTTTACTAATAAATCCTTTTGCCCCGGCCTTGATCGCCTGGTTAATAAATACCTGTTCATTATGCACACTGAATACCAGAATTCTAGCGGCATTATCCCGCGCGCAAATGCGCCGAATAGCTTCAAGACCTCCAATACCGGGCATGGAAATATCCATCACCATAATATCAGGTTGCCTGGCTTTATATAATTGCATAGCCTCCTCGCCGCGCTCAGCTTCGGCAATAACTTCAATCTGATCATAGGTCGCCAATAACATTTTAAACCCGGCCCGCACAACAGCATGGTCATCAACCAGAATTACTTTTATTTGCTTCATAGCGGGATTGTTGCCATTAATATCATTCCTTGCTGTGCGTGTGAATTAATCTTTAGCTCACCTCCCAGTGTTGTTATTCTCTCTTGCATCCCGCGTAAACCAAAGCCTGATTTTATTTTTTGCATATCACATCCCTGGCCGTCATCCTTTACGCTTAAATAGACTATGTCATTCTCAATATCGAGCTTGATTGCAACATGCAGTGCATTAGCATGTCGTACAATATTTGTCAGACATTCCTGTACGACTCGAAACAAATGAATGGTAACTTCCTGTTGTAAAACATCAACCTTGTCAGAGTATTCCACAGTTACATTCAGGTCTGGATTCCTACTCTGCCATTGCTTAAGCATATTATCCAATGCCGCTTTTAAGCCTAGTTCGGTTAATATCAATGGATGCAGTTGATGCATCATCGTGCGTACAACCTGCATTAAATGATCACAGATTTCCGTTATCGATTGAGTTATTTTTAGTGTGTCAGATTTTGGATGCCTTGCCGTGACCGCCATTACTTTGATTGCAGTCAGTGATTGTCCTAATTCATCATGCAGCTCTTGAGCAAGATGTTGGCGTTCCTTTTCCTGAATATTCAACAGGTGTTTTGTTAGCGCGCCATTTTCTTGCTGTGCGAGTCTTAGCTCAGCTGTCATATGATTTATTGCATTGGCAATACTATCGTATTCCAGGGTGTTAAATTCAGGTAATTGATATTTATAATTACCTTTTTCAATGGCTTGAAGTCCATCAACAATTTGTTCTATGGATTTTAGCGAGCGATTAAATGCCAGATTTACTGTAATAAATGCCAGTATGGTAAATAATACAAATAACAGAAAAAAGACCGTAGTTTCTTGCCAGACTTCAGTAATTTCATCCAGAGGGTTCGCTTGAATAGTTAATATGCTTTGCTGATCATCAGCGCTGGTAAAGGGATATTCAGTGTGCGGATATGAGCCACTGACTAAATTAATAAACCAGCCAGGAGGTATATCCTGAGGTTTATTCAGATAATTATCTTTAACCAGATTAATCACCTTTCCTGAAGGCTTTGTTAACTGAATATTTAAATGTCGTATAGCATTAAGTGCAGTGAGTTGCGTAATCCAGGCGCGATTATTCCAACTTTGCGCAGTATTGTTTTTATAACTAAACTCAAAAAGCTGGACTGCCAGCTTAACGGAAGAGGCAACTTCATTGCTAATAGCGTTACGAGCATGCCAGATAGAAATTGAGCCGCCGAGCAGCAGAATACAGATAGCCGATATAAAAATCCTTAGATTTATTTGATAACGTAGACTCTTGCTGAATTTTTGTTGTTTTAATCTTCCCATTCTAGTTCGGCATAGGCACTACTAAGATTTTTTTTATGAAAATCATTGAATAATTGCCATTGTTTTTTATCTGGATAACTCACCGTTTGCAGAACTTCTTCCAGATAAACTCCCTGCTTAATTTTACTACGAATAACATTTGCCAAAAACTGTAAATATAGTTTTTCTGGCCGCATACTTTCTGGCCAGTCACGTACCATAGGTCCATGCCCAGGGATAACAACATCAAATTGGCGCTTTTCCAGTTTATCTATTTCAGCCAGCCAGCCTTTCAAGCTTCCATCTATCACGGGTAAGTGACCGACAAATAATAAATCCGACAACCAGAGTGTATTCGTTTTTTGATCTAATACACTCAAATCATTATCAGTATGGGCGGCTGGATGTGCAGTAAGCGTTAATAATCGTCCACCTAAATCCAGTTCTAAAGTGTTAGCAACCGTAATAGTCGGGGCAATAATATCATTTTCAGTCAGCTTGATACCGATTTGCTCTTTAGAACGCGCAATATAAAAAGGCCCTCTTTCAGCCATTGCTCTGGCCAGCTTTTTATGACCGATAAATTGTATATTAGCTATATTTTTGAACGCACTATTGCCGAATATATGATCGGGATGAACATGGGTATTTATCACATAACAAATCGGTATCCGGGTGATTTTTTTTATACTCTGTTTTAATTGCCTCCCTTGCGCTGGAGTGCCACCACTATCAATAACAGCCACACAACTTTCGCCGACTATAAAGCCTATATTGGCAATCTCATCATGATTATGTATATCAGGTAGCTCTACCGGCCCTTGATGCACATAAATACCTTGCGCAACCTGCTTGACATTAAAAGCAGCCCAGGCTGGAATTGAAAACAAAAATATAATTATCAGTAATGCATAGCGCACTTGCTTACTCCAGAAATAACTAACGAATTACAGCGTGCTCTCTTTCATGCATAATGCCAGAAAAGCCTTGGTGGCACGGGATTGCAAGGCTGGTTTGGGGGCAATAATATTTAATTGCCAGGTCAATCCCTGGCCTGGGCCTATTCTACGTGACACCAGCCCTTTAACTTCATTCTTCAAAGCTAATGATGAAGAAAAGCCTATGCCTAACCCTGCTCTCACTGATTCTTTAACAGCCGAAACCCCTGTCACTTCGATATTCACGGGCGCTGTAATTCCTGCAGCTGATAAGGCGGACTCAATGACATGCCTGCCCCCTGAACTTCGCTCACGCCAGATAACCTGATGTTGAGTAAAAACCTCCAAAGGTACAAAATCAGTATATTCAGTGGTAAGTACATGATTTTCAGGTAAAACTAGCACGACTTCATCTTTTTGCCAAGGGATAATTTGATAATTACTAGGCAACTCAACACTTTGCAATGAACCTTCAATAAAGCCTAAATCTAGGCTATATAAATTCTCCAGGGTTCCCGCAGTATCCAGCGTTTTCATAAAAACCTGCACGCCTTCATAATTAGTCTGTAATTCAACAACAAATTTAGGTAAATAATAACTGGCAATAGTCATGGTTGCACCAATACGCAAAACACCGGTACTTATTTTTTGCAAATTACGTACATACTCCAGAGCCTGGTTAAAACAGTTATCCATCTTATCTGCATACCTTAATAATCCCTGCCCTGCTGCTGTTAATTCAATCTGATGCCCTTTACGCTCATATAGCGGCTCGCCGACAAAAGTCTGCAGTAATTTTAATTGACCTGAGACTGCTGGCTGCCCTATATTCAGATGCTGGGCAGTTAAAGTAATACTTTTTAATCGTGCAACAACGGCAAAGGTTAGTAAATGCTGAGGATTCAATATGGGTTCCTGAATTTATAGGCAGTCAAAATATGTTTTTGGTGATAATATCATTATTTGTGATACACATCTAAACAAAAGATTACTTGAACAGAAGATGACAGTTTTGTTAAAGTGGATAAAATTTGCCAGATTAATAAATAATAAAAATACATTTGGCGCATAAGTGTCAGCTAAATCAAAATAACGCAAGAGTTGGGGGAAAAACGAGTGGCAGTCATTACTATAAGCCCGGATCAAATTAGCAAGAAAAAACGCAAAGGACCAAAAGGTCACTCCGTTGATCTTACGGCATTAGAACAAGTTCAATCGCTCCTGGCGAATGAGTCTCGTCAACGCGATTTATTGATAGAGCACTTACATAAAATCCAGGACACATATCAATACATATCCTCTAAACATCTCGTTGCACTTGCACACGAAATGAATCTTTCTCCTGCAGAAGTCTTTGAAGTCGCTTCTTTTTATCATCATTTCGATGTAGTAAAAGAAGGTCAAACGCCTCCACCTATTTTAACTGTGCGTGTCTGTGAATCTCTCTCTTGTTCAATGTCTGGATCTAATGAACTCACAGAGGCTTTAAGCAATAGCCTGAATTCAGATCAGGTTAGAGTACAAAAAGTTCCCTGTATAGGTCGTTGCCAACACGCCCCAGTCGCCGTAGTTGGTCAGAAAGCGATAGATAATGCAACACCTGAGACCGTGACGACAGCGGTCAATAATAACGACATTAAAGCAGATATTACTGATTACATCAGTATGCAACAATATCAGAAGAATCAAGGCTATCAGACACTAAAAGGCGTTTTAGAAGGCACTATTAGCAGCGAAAGTGTTATTAAACAAATGGAAGATTCCGGTCTGCGTGGTTTAGGAGGAGCCGGGTTTCCGGCAGGCAGAAAGTGGCGAATCGTTAAGGGCTTTGCCGGACCACGTTTAATGGCTGTGAATATAGATGAAGGAGAACCAGGTACTTTTAAAGATCGGCATTATCTGGAATCTGATCCGCATCGTTTTTTAGAAGGCATGTTAATTGCCGCACTATGCGTAGGCTGTGATGAGATCTATATTTATCTACGTGATGAATATGCTGGCTGTCGTGAGATTCTAACCAAAGAAATTGCTAATCTACAAAACAACCCACCGTCTGATAAATATCGTTTACCACCGATTCATTTACGTCGAGGCGCAGGTGCTTATATTTGCGGCGAAGAATCGGCAATGGTCGAATCTATAGAAGGCAAGCGCGGCATGCCTCGTTTGAGACCTCCATTTTTAGCTGAAGTGGGCTTATTCGGTCGTCCTACCCTCGAACACAATATGGAATCAGTATACTGGGTACGGGATATTGTAGAAAAAGGTCCAGAATGGTTTACTTCGCATGGTCGAAATGGACGCAAAGGCTTACGTTCCTTTTCTATTTCAGGTCGCGTTAATAAACCTGGTGTACATCTAGCCCCTGCGGGTACAACCATGCGCGAGTTGATTGACGAGTACTGTGGTGGTATGCAAGAGGGTCATAAATTCTATGGCTATTTCCCGGGCGGTGCATCCGGCGGAATTTTACCTGAGTCAATGGCAGACATCCCAATGGATTTTGACACTTTAAATGAACATGGCTGTTTTATCGGCTCTGCTGCTGTCGTCGTTTTCTCTGAGCAGGATAGCGCCAAACAATTAGCTATCAATGCGATGAAATTCTTTGAAGAAGAGTCTTGTGGCCAATGCACGCCTTGTCGTGTTGGTACCGCAAAAGCAGCTGTTCTTATGCAACAGGAAAACTGGGATACCGATTTACTGGAAGAATTATCCTCGGTGATGGTCGATGCATCTATCTGTGGATTAGGGCAAGCTGCACCTAACCCCTTACGTTGTGCTATCAAGTACTTCCCTGAAGAGATTAATTAATAGGTAATAAAACATGGCTGCTAATCCGGACACATTAAACCAACCCATGATCAATTTCACACTTGATGGCGAAGAGGTCTCAGCTTTTGCAGATGAAACAATTCTGCAAACAGCAAAACGTCATAATAAAGAAATCCCCCATCTTTGCTATATGGAAGGCCTGCGCGCTGATGGTAACTGTCGAGCCTGCGTAGTTGAAATTGAAGGCGAAAGAACCCTGGCTCCTTCATGCTGCCGTATGCCAACAGCGGGTATGAATGTACAGGCAAACAGTAAACGCGCAGTTAGATCGCAAAAAATGGTTCTTGAACTGCTTAAATCAGATATGCCTGATCAAGGTGAATCACCTTACAAAATAGATTCAGAACTAGACCAATGGGTTAAAAAACTGCAAGTAGGAGTGCCACGTTTCGAATCGCGCGTTCAACCCGCCGCAGACTTATCCCACCCGGCTATCGCGGTCAATATGGATGCCTGTATACAATGTACTCGCTGTCTACGCGCCTGCCGTGAAGAACAAATGAATGATGTTATCGGTTATGCTAACCGTGGCTTACATTCTGAAATTGTATTTGATATTGCAGATCCTATGGCGGCGAGTAGTTGTGTTGCCTGTGGTGAGTGTGTTCAAGCCTGTCCGACCGGAGCATTAATGCCGGCCAATAATGTCGGGCTTGAAATAGCAGATAAAACTGTTAATTCAACCTGCCCCTATTGCGGTGTCGGTTGTTTGATTAAATACCACGTTAAAGACGATAAAATTCTTTATACCGAAGGCCGTAATGGGGATACCAATAAATTTCGCCTGTGTGTTAAAGGGCGTTATGGCTTTAACTATATACATAACCCCTTACGTTTAACCAGACCTCTCATCAGACGCGAAGGCATCGCAAAAACGACCGAGTTATTAGACCCAAATGACCTGGATACCGTATTTCGTGAAGCCAGCTGGGATGAAGCTCTGGATTTTGCTGCAGATGGCCTGAAAAAAATTCGTGATGAAAAAGGTAAAAAAGCCTTAGCGGGCCTAGGTTCAGCGAAAGGCAGTAATGAAGAAGCGTATTTATTTCAGAAACTGGTTAGAACAGGATTTGGTTCAAACAATGTCGATCACTGTACACGCTTATGTCATGCCTCTTCTGTAGTTGCCTTATTAGAATGTTTAGGTTCCGGGGCGGTATCCAACCCGGTTGAAGATGTAAAATTGGCCGACGTTATTATCATTATTGGTTCTAACCCAACTGTTAACCATCCTGTTGGCGCAACTTTCATGAAAAATGCGACCAAGAGCGGAACCAAAATCATTTTAATAGATCCCAATCGTACGGATATCGCCAAATACGCCAGCCATGTACTACAATTCCGCCCTGATACTGATGTTGCCTTACTCAACGGGATCATGCATGTGATTCTGGACGAAGGTTTGCAAAACGATACTTACATCAAAAAGCATACCGAAGATTTCGAGTTTATGAAGCAACACTTGAGGGATTATAGTCCTGAAAAAGTTGCGCCAATTTGTGGTATTGATGCAGAAACATTGCGTGAAGTAGCCAGATTGTATGCGACTTCAAAAGCCTCAATGATTTTATGGGGTATGGGTATTTCGCAACATATCCATGGAACTGATAATTCACGCTGTTTGATTGCCCTGGCTTTAATGACAGGGCAAATTGGCCGGCCGGGAACAGGCTTACATCCATTACGCGGCCAGAATAACGTACAGGGCGCATCTGACGTAGGTTTGATTCCAATGGTCTACCCGGATTACGAACCTGTTGAAGATCCCGTAAATCAGGCTAAATATGAAAAACTGTGGAATGTAAAATTAGATCCAAAGCGCGGTTTAACTACCGTAGAAATGATTCATGCCATTTTGGACAATGAAATATATGGCATGTTTGTCGAGGGTGAGAACCCGGCTATGTCAGATCCTAACCAAAACCATGTACGCGAGGCTTTTTCAAAATTAGAGCATTTGGTGGTGCAAGATATATTTTTAACTGAAACAGCAGGCTTTGCCGATGTTATTCTGCCTGCGTCGGCTTTTTATGAAAAAACGGGGACCTTCTCGAATACTGATCGACGTGTACAAATGGGGCGTCAGGCAGTTAACCCGCCAGGTGATGCTAAACAGGATTTATGGATTCTTCAGGAAATTGCCAATCGTCTAGGTTGTGGCTGGACTTATCAGGGGCCTAAAGACGTGTTTGAAGAAATGCGTTTGGCCATGGGCAGTATAGCTGGTATGACATGGGATAGATTAGAGCATGAAGATTCATTGACTTATCCCTTAGAAAATGTCGGCGACCCGGGTGAACCGATTATTTTTACCGACGGGTTTCCTACTGCATCAGGAAAAGGACGCTTCGTTCCTGCCTCCTATATTCATGCAGATGAAATGCCAGATGATGAGTATCCGCTTATTTTTATCACCGGTCGCCAACTGGAACACTGGCATACAGGAAGTATGACACGTCACTCTTCGACCCTGGACGCTATAGAGCCAGATCCAGTGATTATGATACATCCGGAAGATATACAAAAACTGGGTGTAGAACCAGGCGATATTATTACTATAGAATCCAGACGCGGAAAAATAACAGCTTATGCGCGTGCTGATATAGGTATACAAAAAGGCAGCTTGTTTATGGCTTTCTGTTATAACGAAGCGAGTGCAAATCTGATTACTAATGAAGCACTAGACCCATCAGCTAAAATCCCGGAATTCAAATTCTGTGCGGTTAAAGCCAGCGCTGGTGGAGAAATCGCAGTGCGTATAAATTAAGCGTTTATTGTCGCACCATTAAATTATTAATGGTGCGATAAACTTTAAAGCGTTTCCTGATTAGGTAAAGCTCACAGCCATGAGAATAAACTAGAAACATCAGCATGTTAAATAAATTCATCATTGCCGAAATCTACCCAGTCAAGCTGGGGCACAAGCTTTAACGGAAATTTTTGCTTTCGCTAGCAGATTCGTGCCCTTCTGCTAACACATAGCTTATTGCACCACTGACGATCAAATCCTCTTCAATAAACATTCACAAAGAATTTTTCTGCTTAGGTTCAGGTATTTAATAGCAAAGCTTACAGGCAACTAAATCATGGACTTATCAATGAAACCCCGGCAGATACTAGAGAATAAACCAATGTTAAGTGTGTGAAGCTATATACACAATAGTAAACCATCATAAATAGTAAATAACTCAAGATAATTATGAACGATAACAATCAAGTAAAAGTACTTTTCGTATGCATGGGCAATATATGTCGATCACCCAGCGCTGAAGGAGTCTTTAAAAAGTTAATCAATGAACAACAATTAGATAAAAGCTTTGCGATTGATTCTGCGGGTACACATGCATATCATATTGGTGATGCCCCTGATTTACGTTCACAAAAAGCGGCAAAAGAGCGGAATATTGATTTAAGTAATATACGTGCCAGGAAATTTATTATGGGTGATTTTGAGGACTATGATTACTTACTGGCAATGGATGAAGAGAATCAAGCCATTATGATGGAAGCTTGTCCCGAAAAATATCAACACAAAATAAAATTATTTCTGGAGTATGCGCCACATTTAGAAACAAATGAAGTACCGGACCCTTATTTTGGCGGTACCTATGGATTTGAAAAGGTGCTGGATTTAATCGAAGAGGCCTCAACCGGCTTTTTAGAACAACTAAAGAAATCAGGAGAAATAACATGAAAAAATACCTACATAGCTTATTGTTCCTGGTCTTAATGTTGACTGTCACTATCACCCATGCGCAAGAAGACCAGCGTGTCAGCCACGTTGTTGTGGTCTGGTTAAAAGAACCGGGTAATACTCAGATGCGTGAGCAGTTCATTAAAGCCAGTCGTGCACTGGAAACCATACCTGGCGTTGTGTCTCGTCATGTCAGCGCGGTTATTCCCAGTGACCGGCCTATAGTTGATGATACTTTTGATGTTGCCGTAACAGTGACATTTGAAAATGCTGCAGCGCTTAAAAAATACATGCAAAACCAGAAGCACAAAGATATGCTAAACAAACAACTCAAACCCCTGGTGAATAGAATCGTCGTTTATAATTTTGGTAAAATTTAAGCTATTATCATGACAATACTTTCTAACACAGTTAATTATTTAGATGGTGATCACTTATTGCAGGCTTTTTTTGCATATGACGATGCACTCGAAGGTAGACGACCTGCCGTATTGATTGCTCATGCCTGGGGTGGTCGTGATGAATTTGTCGATAATAAAGCCAGACAACTAGCTGAATT
>CAYWLM010000058.1:0-3816 GCA_964459125.1 uncultured Methylomonas sp.
ATGATTTTGTGCCTTTCACAAGTTCAGAAATTAAAGTTCTGCTTATTGGTGGTAAGCGTAGTAGTGATTTACCACCATCTTCTAATAAAGAACCAAATACCAGTATCATGATTTTTGATGAAATTATTTCAAATTCAAGAAACCAGATAAACTGGCTTTTAACAGAGCTCGGCGGAGAGTCGCATGCATGATAAAGGGAATTAGTAAACAGTCAAAAAGTTGTAGTGTGTTGGAGAGTTGACAAAATGTATTTAATTTTATACATTGCTTGCTATGGAAAATGAAAAACCAATTTATTGGGTTGGTACAAGCCTTAAAGATTTGCTAGCTTTACCTGACGAGGTAAAAAGAGAAGCAGGATATCAACTTCATCGAGTTCAAAATGGACTTGATCCCGAAAATTGGAAACCCTTTAAAGATATAGGGGCAGGCGTTAAAGAAATACGCATTAGTGATGATGGTGATGCTTTTAGAGTAATGTATGTTGCTAAATTTCTAGACAAAATTTATGTGTTACATTCTTTTCAAAAGAAATCACAGAAAACAAGTCTGAAAGATATAAAAATTGCTAAAATTCGATATAGTGCAATTTCAAATGAGGAAAAGTTATGAAAAGCATTGATACATCCATTACTCATATTACTTCCGAAAGTGGTAATATTTTTGAAGATTTAGGCTTTAACTCACAAGAAGCAGCAAAGTTAAAGATTAAAGCTCAACTTATGTGCCAAATAAGTGAATGGATAAAAGAAAAACAGCTTAAACAGGAGGATGCTTCTCATTTATTGCATGTTACACGCCCTCGCGTGTCTGACATTATGAGAGGAAAGTCAGGGAAATTTACCATTGATGCTTTAATTGATATGCTTGAACGAACAGGTAAGCATGTGACTGTTCATGTTAGTTGAGACAGTATAAAAAACAAAGCATGAAATCATAAAAATGAGTGTTCGTAAACTCTAAAAGGAAGGCTGGCACGTTGCTTCCCCCTAAGTTTTATAACTAAAAGTTCCACCAGACAAGCTGGTGAACTTTGCGTTATGCATAAGAAAAAGTGCAATAACTGGGGCCAGAATAAAGTTAAATTCCGGGAACAACTAGAAAGTTAACGCTATATTCGTCAGTAATTTGGTAGGCTAAGGTAAATTGCCAGTATTGCTGACTTAACGATAAGCAAGTAATGCGATGCAGATCATTTGACTTTGTTTTTTTACGCTTTATTTTATGCCAACACGACTCGAAGTAAGCTTAAATAAACCTTATAAAACAGCCAACCCCGGTCTACATCTGGACACCCATACGCTTAGCGCCCCAATTACCTGGTTTTGTTGCAAAATGTCCCGCACATTGAGTACCACAAACCTTACATGCACCTGTTTCAGTCAAATTCCATTCAGATAATTGATACCAGTCACGGCCTATTAATAATTGCCCACAAGTATGGCAATAGGTACTATCAGCAGCCTTATCGTGGACATTGCCAACATACGCGTAGTGTACGCCATTTTTTATAGCGATCTCTCGTGCCATTAACAATGTTGCGACTGGCGTTGATGGCGTATCCTGCATTTTCCAGTCAGGATGGAAGGCTGTAAAGTGCATTGGCACATCACTGCCCAGATTTTCTACCACCCATTGAGTCATCTTTTCCAGCTCTGCTCTAGAATCGTTTTCGCCAGGAATTATCAGTGTTGTTAATTCCAGCCAGACGGATGTTTCATGCTGCAAATAAAGTAATGTATCCAGTACAGGCGCCAAATGAGAACCGGTTAATTTATGATAAAAATTCTCGGTAAACGCTTTTAAATCAATATTAGCGGCATCCATTACTTGATAAAACTCGGCTCTGGGTTCAGGACACACATAACCCGCTGAAACAGAAACCGATTTGATGCCCAGTTCGCGACAGGCGATGGCTGTATCAATCGCATATTCATGAAAAATAACCGGATCATTATAGGTGTAGGCGACACTTAAACAGCCCAGTTCAGCGGCTTTTTGGGCAATCTGTTCAGGACCGGCAATACTCATGATTGAATCCATTTCACGAGATTTACTAATATCCCAGTTTTGACAGAATTTACAGGCCAGATTGCAGCCAGCCGTTCCAAATGAAAATACCGACGAGCCTGGATAAAAGTGATTTAGAGGTTTTTTTTCAATCGGGTCGACAGCAAATCCACTGGAGCGTCCATAACTGGTTAATACAACTTTCTGATGCTGATTTTGGCGCACAAAACATAAGCCTCGCTGGCCTACATGTAATTTGCAAAATCTTGGACATAAGTCACATTGTATACGGCCATCACCTAAGTCATGCCAGTATTTGGTTGCGACTACTGTTTGGTTATTTTCTTTTGTATGCATGGCTATCCTCCAAAGTCGTTAGCTAAAGCTAACGCATAGAAACTTGTAATTTATCATCAATTGGCTTATACAGTTGAATTATTACATAAAAATAATAGGGGAAATAATCATGACAAATATACGTCAGCCCGCAGTTGCTGGTTTGTTTTATCCTGATAAGCCGGACATATTAAAAAGCATGATTTCTGATTACTTACAACAAGTAGCTCCTGTGAATAAAGCTCCGCAGGCTATCATCGTACCGCATGCAGGCTATATCTATTCGGGTGAGATTGCTGCTAGCGCCTATGCACGATTGCAACCCAGGCGTAATAGCATTAAGCGAGTGATTTTATTAGGTCCATCACATAAAGTTAGCTTTGCGGGTCTTGCGCTTTCTCACGCCGAGGCCTTCAGAACTCCATTAGGTGATATTCCTGTAGATGCAGCAGCTACAGCCACTATAATTCAATTTCCTTTTGTCGAATATGTGGATCAGGCGCATTTATATGAGCATAGCCTGGAAGTTCAGTTACCATTTCTACAAATGGCTTTGGACTCGTTTAAACTGCTTCCAATCGTCGTAGGCGATTGCCCGGCCGAACAAATTGAGCAGGTACTTGAACTGTTTTACGGTAAAGATGATACTTTAATTGTTATCAGTTCCGATCTTAGCCATTTTCATGACTATGCTACGGCACAGAGACTAGATAAAAAAACCAGCGAGAAAATTGAACACCTTGATTATCAGCACTTAAACTACGACAGTGCGTGTGGGCTAGCACCTGTTAGCGGTCTAATGGCGCTTGCTAAAAAGAAATCCTTGCAGATAGAAACCATTGATCTTAGAAATTCAGGTGATACGGCAGGCGATAAAAGCCGTGTGGTCGGGTATGGTGCGTATGTCATTAACTAAATCTCAGCAGCAACAATTACTACAAGTAGCCAGAGACTCTATTGCCTATGGTCTCAAACACGGTCAGGCATTACCGCTAAACAGCAAGGAATATGCGCCGGAATTACAAGTACTGCGGGCAACATTTGTTACTCTGGAAATCAAGCATCAATTGCGCGGTTGTATTGGAATGCTGGAGGCAGTCCGCCCGCTAGTTATAGATATTGCCGAAAATGCTTTTGCAGCGGCATTCAGAGATCCACGCTTTCCACCTGTATCAGAACAGGAATTTCATTCTCCTTTAGAAATTCATCTTTCTATTCTCAGTCCTGCCGAAGTTATGAGTTTCTACTCTGAAGAGGATTTAATTCGCCAACTCCGTCCGGGTATAGATGGTCTGATTATGCAAGAAGGCAAGAAACGCGGTACATTTTTACCTTCCGTGTGGGAATCATTAGCTAAACCTGAAGATTTTTTGCAACACCTTAAGCAAAAGTCTGGCCTGCCAAGAGATTATTGGTCAGACTCTGTGAAGATTTTGCGTTATGAATGCGAATATATTTCTGAAAGTGATG
>CAYWLM010000058.1:3916-9008 GCA_964459125.1 uncultured Methylomonas sp.
GTCGCTAAAAAGTCACCATAAAAATAATTGGCATCAATGGTGTTAGGGTTGATAGCCAATGCCTTTTTCAGCATGGTATTGGCTTTATCATTATCACCATAGGCGATGGGCCAGCTAGGCACCATATAATAAAGAGATCCCAGAGTAACAAAAGCCGCGCCTTCAGAGGCATTTGGATTCAGTTCAATTGCTCGTAACAGCAGGTCCCGCGCCTGATGAACAGCTTCCAAAGCCTTAAACGCTTCAATATTTTCTGCATTACTTGCGATAATAATCGCCTGCTGAATAATTAACTCGGCTTGATCAGGGTACTGCGTGTTTAAATCCTCAACTTCAGCAAGCAGTTGCCTATATGCGGCCTGTTGTTGCTCTTTTGCAACACTATAATGAATATGCGCCCACTGAGACTCAATATGTTGCACCGCTAGCTCTAATGTATCAGCCTTAACAAAGGCCGGCATAAGATTTAGCACAAGCAAAAGGGAAATAGCAATTATTTGTTTCATAAACTAAATATAATTGCTTATTCACTTTTTTGCAACATTTGTTGCAAAAAAGATACGACTACCAGCGCGAGTAGGGATTTTTTGTTAGCTGATTATTGTAATAACGCACGTCTTCCGTAACTTCCTCGCCTACCCAGCTCATTTTTTCAAAAAACTCATCTACTTGCGATAGCTCAATTTCTGCGACATATAGCCCTTGATTTTCGCCCAAAAATTCATCAATCTCCCATGTGTGTTGCTTAATAACAACAAGATGCCTGATTTTTTCTATTAAAGGTTTATGGCATAGCGTATTTAGCAGTTCATGCGCATCATCTGCCGGTATATCGTACTCATATTCATGACGCTGCGCTCCGATAGTCGCACTTTTAATATTTAACTTCGCGGTATCATCACTCACCCTGACCCTGACCGAGCTATGCTCATCACTATTCAAATAACCTTGTCGGTAATTAATTGATTTTGAGACCAAAGCCCGCCAATTATCATTAGCGAGTAAAAATTTACGTTCTATTTCTATTGCCATAACTTACTATTCATATCCATTTGGGTTTTGACTTTGCCAACGCCAGGTATCGGCAACCATATCATCTAATTTTTTCTCTGTTTGCCAGTTTAGTTCGCGCAATGCTAAGCCAGGGTCAGCATAGAATTCAGCGATATCGCCAGTGCGACGCTTAGCGATTTTATAATTAATTGTTTTCCCGGTTACGCGTTCAAATGCTGCTATAACTTCAAGCACGCTAACGCCTTTGCCTGCCCCCAGGTTATATGCCTTACAACCCGCTATATTTTCCAGCGCATTCAGGGCATGTAAATGACCTTTTACCAGGTCTACAACATGAATATAATCACGTACACCGGTACCATCCAGCGTAGGATAATCACCACCAAACACAGATAATTGCGCCAGCTTACCAACAGCTACCTGAGAAACATAGGGAACCAGATTATTAGGAATGCCATTAGGATCTTCGCCAATCAAGCCACTATTATGAGCACCAATTGGATTAAAGTAGCGCAATAAAATGATTTGCCAGGGATTGTCACTAGCAGATATGGCATCAGCACTGGATAAATCTTTTAAAATATCTTCCACCATAGCTTTTGACTTACCATAAGGGCTGGTCGCACCAAATACCGGTAAATCTTCAGTATATTTTACTGTATCAGGCTCACCATATACCGTTGCAGAGGAGCTAAAGATAATTTTTTTAACACCGAACGTTTGCATTACCTCTGTTAAAACCAGCGTACCGTAAACATTATTCTGATAATATTTAATGGGTTGCGCACAAGACTCACCTACTGCTTTCAATCCAGAAAAATGCATAACCGCATAAATATCATGCGCAGTAAAAATTTCGTTTAATGCCTTTTTATCTCGAATATCCGCCTCTACAAAGTTCAACGCCTTGCCAGTAATTTTTTCTACCCGCTGCAAAGACTCAGATTTACTATTGGATAAATTATCAATAACGATGACATCATAATTAGCTTGTAACAACTCCACGCAGGCGTGACTACCAATATATCCAGCCCCACCGGTCACTAGAATTTTTTTAACACTCATTGTCACTAATCCTTTGTTTACTATATTTATAAAATGGAGCGTAATCTGTTAGTTTTATTCAGGCAAAAAGCTCTGCATCTTTTAATAACAATCCTTGCTGGTCCTTTGCGGAAAGTTGCGGTTCACCATCATACTGCCAGTCAATACCAATAGCTGGATCATTCCAGGCAATGCAACGCTCATATTCTGGCGCATAATAATCGGTGGTTTTATACAAAAAGTCTGCACTGTCGCTTAACACCACAAAACCATGGGCAAACCCCGCCGGTACCCAAAGTTGACGATGGTTATCGGCATTAAGCTCTACTCCTTCCCACTGGCCAAAAGTCGGTGATGAGCGACGTATATCCACGGCCACATCAAATACTCTGCCTTGCGTAACGCGCACCAACTTTCCCTGAGGTTGTTGAATCTGGTAATGCAGGCCACGCAATACGCCTTTAGCAGAGCGGCTATGATTGTCCTGCACAAATTGTACATCCAGACCAGTACTATTATTAAATGCCTGTTGATTAAAACTTTCAAAGAAAAAACCACGGCTATCACCAAAGACTTTTGGCTCAAGAATAATAACATCGGGAATATTTGTCGGGATAATTTTCATAAAACACAGTCTTCTTTAAGTAAGTGCACAAGCAATGGCCATAGCCAGTTTTCTGCTTGATAACGGGGAATAAGTATATACCCAGGCCTCTAGGCAAGAATAATACCTTTGCGTTGAGTCCTTTTATTGCTCTAAAAATTCAGTCAGCATACGCGTTACACCTGCCTGCCAATGCGGCAGCGATAACGCAAAATTAGCTTGTAGCTTATCGGTGTTCATTCGTGAATTTTGTGGCCGTCTGGCAGGGGTAGGAAAAGCACTGGTAGGAACAGGTGAAATAGTCTCAACTGTAGTCTGTAACTTTTGCCCCATTTTCTGCGCAGTGTCGATGACGTAACTCGCATAACCATGCCATGATGTTTCACCTGCTGCGACTAAGTGATACAGGCCACTTAATTCAGGCTGTAATTGCACTGTACGGAGTGCATGAGCAGTGACATCAGCCAATAAATCTGCCCCGGTTGGTGCGCCAATCTGGTCATCGATCACCGTCAAGGTATCTCGCTCTGCCGCGAGGCGCAGCATGGTTTTTACAAAATTATTGCCACGTGTGCCATAAACCCAACTGGTACGAAAAATCAGATGCTTGCACGCTGACCTTTGTATTGCCTGCTCGCCGGCCAACTTGGTTACACCATATACGCTTAGTGGATCGGGTGCATCAGTTTCTTGCCAGGGCGTAGTACCATGGCCGGCAAAAACATAATCCGTAGAATAATGTACCAGCCAGGCATTTAACAGCTTTGCCTCTTGCGCCAACACAGCAACAGCATCGGCATTAATGGTCTGTGCTAATTGCTTTTCAGTTTCCGCTTTGTCTACGGCGGTATGAGCAGCGGCATTCACAATAATAGCGGGTTTGATTTGTCGAACGGTTGCTGCCAGACCTGACAGGTTTGCCAGGTCGCCACAATAGTCTTTGCTGTTTCTATCCAGAGCTATCACTTCACCCAGAGGTGCCAGACTACGCTGAAGCTCCCAACCTAGCTGGCCATTTTTACCTAATAAGAGTATTTTCATGTATCAATCCTGATAATTTTTTTCCAGCCAATCGCGATAGGCACCCGATTGAACATTAGCAGTCCATTGCTGATTATCTAAATACCACTGTACTGTTTTACGAATCCCGGTAGCGAAAGTTTCGGCAGGCTTCCAGCCTAATTCACGTTCAATCTTCCGGGCATTAATAGCATAACGGCGATCATGTCCCAGACGATCTGTAACAAAGGTAATTTGCCCGGTATAACTTTGATTATCTGCACGAGGACGTAATTCATCGAGCAACGCGCAAACAGTATTCACAATTTCTATATTGGGCTTTTCATTCCAGCCACCCACATTATAAGTTTCACCTGTAGTGCCTGCTGCCAATACTCGACGAATAGCACTACAGTGATCTTTCACATATAGCCAGTCGCGTATTTGTTGACCGTCACCGTATATGGGCAAAGATTTACCAGCCAGGGCATTAACGATTATCAAGGGAATCAGCTTCTCCGGAAAATGATACGGCCCATAATTATTAGAACAATTGGTCGTTAATACTGGCAAACCATAAGTATGGTGATACGAACGGACTAGATGATCACTGGCAGCTTTACTGGCAGAATAAGGACTGTTCGGCTCATAACGATGGATTTCGCTGAAGGCAGGGTCATCCTTAGCGAGAGAACCATAAACTTCATCGGTGGAGACATGCAATAATCGAAAATCAGCTTTACTATCCCCTTCAAGCATATTCCAGTAAGCCCGGATCGCCTCTAGTAAATGGAATGTACCGACTACATTGGTTTGCACAAAAGCTTCAGGACCATGAATAGAACGATCAACATGGGATTCTGCGGCAAAATTAATAACAGCGCGCGGTTGATATTTATCCAGCAACCGAGAGACTAAATTGGCATCGCCGATATCTCCCTGAACAAAAATATGCCGCTTATCGCCCTGCAATGTAGCCAGGCTTTCCAGATTTCCTGCATAAGTTAGTTTGTCGATATTTACTACCGGCTCATCATTTTCGGCCAGCCAATCTAGCACGAAGTTTGCGCCAATAAATCCTGCTCCACCTGTTACAAAAATCATTATTTAAATCCCTGGATAATTTTTTAGCACTATTACAATGAAACTTTATTAAGCAAATTAAAGTCTATAATGGCCTTGTTTTTTAATCCGAAAATTGTAGCATATTTTAACTTATAATTTATAAGATCGCTTATGCTCAAAGCAGGTAATTGCAAACAGGCTGTGTAATAAGATGGTTTTAAATCAGTGATACAATTCTATTCCTGGGTGAATTAAACCAACATTTGCAAGCGTTTTTAGCGTTATTAAACATAATAAAGTTTTAGGCAGTTTTAACCCCGGAGGATTGCAAGCTGTTAAAAGCGATGGAATTGAGTCATTATTAGG
>CAYWLM010000058.1:9108-17090 GCA_964459125.1 uncultured Methylomonas sp.
GTATTTAAGCCTTTTAAATGAGCCGAATGGACGCGTAACTGGTGTGTGCGCCCAGTGATAGGGTAGAAATAAACTTTGGTCTGATTATTCTTGCGCTCTGTCACTTGCCATTGGGTCTGTGCAGCCCTGCCATGCTCGTAGCAAACTAGCTGTCGAGGCCGATCATCCAAGTCTACACGTAGCGGTAAGTCTATAATGCCTTTATCTTCTGTGAGCAAGCCGTCTAATAAGGCAACATAGCGTTTTTTTACCGTGCGTTTAATAAATTGTCTTTGCAGGCTTTTATGCACTTCCTTGGATAAAGCGATCAACATTAAGCCAGAGGTAGACATATCCAGCCTATGTACGATTAATGGTCCGGTAGCGCGGGGGTAGCTTTGCTTCATGCGCAGATAAACCGAGTCTTGTATATTCTTCCCGGGGACAGATAAAAACTCTGCGGGTTTATTGATCACCAGCATGACATCGTCCTGATAAACAATGTCGATGGTTTTGCCCATCGCAGGATTGATCAATAAGGGATTTTTATCCGTATCAATCCCTTCAAGCATATGCACTAAAATAGGCTGACATTTTCCTTGACAGGCCGGATAGAAATTCTGATGTTTGCGAATCTCTGATTTAGGTGATGCACCCCACCAGAACTCGGCCATTGCCAAGGGTTTCATCTGGTTTTTAAACGCATAGTGTAATAATTTTGGTGCTGCACATTCTCCTGCTCCAGCAGGTGGAATGATCTGTGTAGTGTCTGTGAAAATATCCCGCAGGCTTTTGGAAATGGCTTTTATATTTAGAAATTTGTACTGATCAAAAAGTTTATTCTGCAAGGTCGCGGATAGATCTTTACGGCGTTTTTTTAAAGCAGCGATTTCCGCAGTCAGCTGCTTAAGATTTTCTTCCGCTTTTTGAATGCGCTCACGCCAGTCAAGGTTTAGATCTCTTAGCTGAAGTTTTTGTTTAATACTGTCTTTAGCCAATTGCTCCTTGAATAGTATCAGCGCATCCGCGTTTAGCGTTATTTCAGCCCTTGCACGTTGAGATTTTCTGATTTTACGGCTTGCAACGATACGCTCTCTATGTGCTGCACAAGCTGAAACAGACGCTGCCGTTTCCGCTTGTACAATAGATTCAAGTTCTAGAATTTGCGGATTATTTTCTAGATATTGAATATGCTTATTAATTTGATTAATCTCTAATTGTCCCGCTGTAAAGAAGTTATCTTCAGCCAGCATGTCAAAGACAGGAGGAACAAAATTGGGCAAATGATTTGTGCCGGCTAGTTTTCCTGAAAACGCGGCTAAATAGCCAGTTTCATTGGCCTTATTTTGTACCAATAAAACACCAAACATCTTGCCTATGGCCGTTTCTCTATTGCCTGTAATACCAAAATTATGTTGCCATTCTGTTTGCGTATCAAGATGCTCCTGTAATTCTTTTGCCGCCAATAAACACAGAGGGTGCGGCTGGTAATAGAAGGGGAAAGTAAAGCGTTCAGGCAAGGCATAGGAATCAATAGATTCTTTAAACGAAGTAAAGTAATTTTCTGGCAAGGGCATATCCGGGTAGTTATTGCTATGATATTAATTGCTAATCAATCTTAAAGTTAAAGTTTATAGCATATTGATTTAGTATGTATAAATAGCTTACGCATGGCTGTTAAATCAGTCTCTGAATCGCTTAATGCTGTGCCAGGAAGACTTTCACGGTTTACTCTACCAGGCACACATTAAATGATACAGGAAAGACCACATTTAATGTGTATCTGAACATCCCTCTGGAATTTTCAAGTTTTATTTGAAAATCAACAAATAAATTTGACATGATTATCCCCCCTCCCTCGTCAAGCAAAGGAAAAAATAGACTAGAATACTGATGTCTTTCTATTATTTTTGCATGTCATACTCTGGCATCATTTCATGCAAATCAACGCGTAAGACGGATACGTAGGTTGGATAAGCGTAGCGTAATCCGACAGGGTATGGCACGATGTCATAATTAACGGCGTCTTTGCCCGAAATGATAATACATGATGGCTTGAAAATGGGTGGTGGCTCTATGACGGAATGCGCTACGCTTTTCCATCCTACGTGATTTTAGGAAGCCTAGGAAGTAGGAAGCCTAGAGGAAGCCTAGGGTCAGGTCCCGAATTGCGAATTAATATACTTTTTAAAGCTGCACCCTAGATTACACATTGCTTTTGATATTCTTTAATTGCCGCAATATTGTCATAGCGGTAATTAATGTTAGAGTTCTTGATGTATTTGAATCAGTTACTCCGCCCCCTTTATTTCTTTTTTATTTACTCTTTATTTAGACGCTTTAAAACGATTAAAGGGATAGTTATTTTATGATTTGAATGTCGACAGGAAGCAGCAAGACAGAGACACCCACTTTCGAATACCTCTATCTTGTTAAATAATATTGATGCCGCTAGGCGATCCATATCTGTTTGGCATTAACAAATTCATGGATGCCTTGAGGACCTAATTCGCGACCAATGCCTGAGCGTTTGATGCCACCACTGGGTAAACGAGGGTCTGTTTTGACTATGCCGTTAATGGCCACCTGCCCAGCCTGAATTTGATTAGCAATAGAAAGTGCTGTTGCTGGGTTTTCGCTCCACACACCTGCGCCTAAGCCGTATTGAGTATCGTTGGCCAGCTCAATGGCTTCTTCGATTGTATCCACCACACTTACGATCATCAGCGGCCCGAAGGTTTCTTCTTGCATGGCGCAACTGCCTTTTGGTACATCAGTTAACAATGTCACTGGATAGTAAAACCCGGGGCCTTGTGGAAGCTTTCCTCCCAATTCACACTTGGCACCGGCTGCAATGGTCAGTTCAACTTGGCGATGCAGGTTCTCACGCAGGTCTGCGCGTGCCAGTGGACCGACATCCGTTTTAGCATCGTTTGGGTCCCCCACACTAAGTGTGCTTAGGCGAGATTTCAGTTTTTCAATAAAGTCGCGATAGACCCGACGTTGCACGATGATTCTTTTTGCCGCAATACACGATTGCCCCGCATTGATCATACGTGAGAGCACTGCCACATCTGCTGCCTTGTCTAAGTTGGCGTCTTCTAATACGACAAAAGGATCTGAGCCACCCAGTTCAAGCACCGAAGGTTTGACCTGTGCCGCACCCAGAGACGCCACAATGGCGCCGGCTTTTGATGAGCCGGTAAATGAGATCGCTTGAATAGCTGGGTGCTCAATCGCATGTGCAACTTCGCCCGTTTTAATGGCTAAATTAACCACAATATCATCAGGGGCACCTGCGTCTTTAAACGCTTGCATGATGCCTTCAGCACAGCCTGGCACATGAGGGTCGTGCTTGAGTACGCAGGTGTTACCGGCCATTAATGCCGGCGCTAAATAGCGAAAGGCAATCCACAGCGGTGCATTCCAGGGGAAAATGCCAAGCAGCGTTCCTAATGGTTGATAGCTGACATAACTTTTACTCGCATCCGACTCTAAAACATCATCAGCTAAATAACTTTCTGCAAATTGGGCATAATGCTCTGCCGCCCAAGCAGCTTTTTCAACTTCTGGACCGGCTTCTTTTACTGGTTTTCCCATTTCATCGGTCATCAACTGTCCGAGATTTTGTTTATTTTTACGCAGCGTCGCCGCCACGTTATTTAGCACTTGTGCCCGCTGTGCATAAGTTTTTGCAGCCCATGGGATTTGCGCTTGCTGACAACGTTCAATCAGCGTATCGACTTGTGCAACATCCATCTCAGTGTAACTTGCAATTTTTTTACCCGTTGCCGGGTTAATGACATCAAGCATTTGATTCTTCCTGTGTTGGTTTTTTGCTTTTAGCGTCCGAAGGAACCTCGAGTTTACTGACTTTGGACGCTGCTTTTTTTCCTTCTTCTGGCTTGACGGTAAAATCCAGATCCAAATCGAAAAAAGATTTCACGCCATCATCGGTGATATAAATAGTATCTGAGATGCCACAGGTTTTGTCGCCGTCGATTCCCCACATCCATGGAATAATATGAAAAGTCATGCCTTTGCGCAGTACGGTGGAGTCTCCTTGTTTTAAACTGCAGATATATCCTTCATCCCAGCTTGGAGGGAACGCAATACCGATTGAATAGCCCGAGCGAGTAATCAGTCTGGCGCCTACATCGTTATGGGAAATAATGTTGCGCACAAGGTTATCGACATCTGAGACGGTCATGCCTGGCTGGACTTCACGATGTATACTTTCAAGCGCCAACTTCATGGTTTCTTGCGCTTTATACATCGAATCACTCATATCCCCCATAATGGCTGTACGCATCATCGCCGTGTGGTAGCGTCGATAACAGCCACCGACTTCCAAAAATACATGTTCGCCGGGTTTAACGGTTCTGCCTTCAAATGAAGCGTGACCAATCATGGTCCGTGGGCCGCTTGTGACATAAGGCATGACCGCTGGAATTTCACCTCCACTGGCAAACATCGCTTGACTGATCGCTCCGCCTATTTCGTTTTCTGTTGCACCGGCTACACAAGCAGCCAACCCCGCCTTCATACCGGCTTGGGTGGCAACTGAAGCGCGCTTCATCACTTCTATTTCAGCATCGGATTTACTAATGCGACTTTCTTCGACTATGCCAAAGCAATCGAGCAATTTACCTTCGGTTAACGTGGTGTGGATAAAGTCTTGCTGATATGCAGGGAAAAAATAACTGTTACGTTCATAACCAATACGTTTGTTTGATAAGCCAAACTCACGCAACGCTTCAACCAAGCTTTGAATCGCATCTCCGGTATCTGGGTACGGTCGACTGATTTCTACCCACGTACGCTGCACAACATTACTGTCTTCCATCGCACGGGTCATCATAAATGGCTCTTGGTCTAAAGGCACAACAAGCGCCTGAAAAAATGAATAACCGGTGGTTTGGTAGTCGGTCAGGTACATAATATTTTCAGGGTCAGTAATTAGCACTGCATCTAAACAGCGCTCGGCAATTCGCTTACGTAACTCATTAATTCGTCGTTCGTATTCTTCGAATGCAAAAGTCATATCATCGCGTTTTCTCATTACTGGACCTCCTGCAGAATATTGACAATTAACAATTTCATGCCTTTTTCCAGCACGTCTTGTTCAATCGTTAAGGGTGGAATTAACTTGATGACTTTGCCGCCAGTACCGCAGGCTGCAACTAATAAACCTTCGTCAAAACATTTAGCAACGATGCGTTTAACGATCTCGCCATCGCCAATATCAATACCGATCATCATGCCTTTACCGCGAAGTTGAATTGAACCGACACCTGTTAATGCCTCAAGCTGTTTGAACATAAATGCAGATTTTGTTTTCACCGCTTGCATAAGTTCGTCGGTTTCAAAATATCTTAATGCTTCAATACCTGCGACAAAAGACAAGCTTTGCCCACGGAACGTACCGGTATGTTCGCCCGGATTCCAATACGCATCGTGCTCAGGTTTTACTAAGTTCATCGCAATTGGCGTACCCCAGCCACCTAAGCCTTTGGCCAAGCAAACAATGTCTGGATCGACATCGTAATCATCAAAACTAAAGAATGAACCCGTGCGCCCCATGGCTGCTTGAATATCATCTAAAATCAACAATGCACCAATTTCTTTTGCTAACTCTGAAAGCGCTTTTAACCATGCTTTGTCTGCAACGTTGACCCCACCTTCTGCTTGAATCACTTCCACTAAAAAGGCTGCTGGTTTATCCACGCCTGATGACGTATCCATATATTGTGCACGTAATGTCGCAATTGAGTCTTCACCGCAATTTAACTTACAGCCCGGACAGGTTATCTCACAGCCAAATGCACTATGACTAACATGCGTCAGTGGCACACCGGCCGCGTTTCTGAAATAACTGTTGGCCGTGGCCGCAAGCGAACCTAAAGTCATGCCATGAAAACCATGATGAAACGCTGCGATATTCATGCGGCCAGTGACTCTGCGCGCCAGTTTGATGGCTGCCTCCACCGCATTGGTCCCAGTTGGGCCAACAAATTGCATTAAATGCGGCATGTCTCTAGGCTTTAAAATCGTGCTCTCAAATTGTTCCATAAATTTGCGTTTAATGGTCGTACTCATATCCAGACTGTGAGTCACGCCATTTGATTGAATATATTTGATCACCGCCTGGGTCATGTGTTCATTATTGTGGCCAAAATTCAGCACGCCAGCGCCAGCAAAAAAGTCAATGTACTCTTTGCCCGCCTCGTCATACTGTTTGGCATTCACTGCTTTGTCAAAAACCGTATTGTAGACACGACAATAAGCTCTGAGATTAGACTCGCGTCGATCAAAAATTGTCATAGAGAACTCCTTAATTAGGGGGTAAGAATGGCTAGGGAGTGTTCAGTCCCGCCAAGTAAGAAAAGAGCCGAATCACTTTGGGCAAGATCGCATCGTTAAACTGATATTGCGCATTGTGAAGTGGCTTTGAGAATTGCCCAGAATCACCGGTGCCAATTAAGGCAAAGGCTCCGGGCAAATGATTAAGATAATAACTGAAGTCTTCCGACGCCATAGCCGCGGGTGAGCGCTCATTAACGCTGCTTGCGCCATATAACGTCTGCCATGCCTGTCGCATCTGTTGAGCTTGGTTTGGGTGGTTAATCGTCGCCTGGTAACGAGGATGGATCGTGACCGCTACCTGCACACCATACAGCTGTGCGGTTTGTTCACTGATTTGAATAATTTGCTGATTAACAAGCGCTTTAATTTCTTCATTAGGCACCCGAATACTACCTTGTAATTTGGCCTTATCTGGAATGACAGTAACAGAGCTGGGTGCTTCAAAACTGGTGACAGTCACTACAATTGGCGAGCTTGCAGCATGCAATCGAGTCGCGATTTGTTGCAGGTTTAAATGAATCGCGCTGGCCGCAAGCACGGGGTCTTTACATAGTTCGGGTTGGCTTGCGTGCCCCCCTTGGCCGATCACTTCAATTTCAAATGTGCCATTACCACTCATGACTAATTGATCGGGACAAAACAATTCGCCCAGCGGCGCACTGGGCCAATTATGCCAGCCGTAAATGGCATCCACTGAATCAAGCAATCCAGATTCCACGATTTTTTTAGCGCCATGCCCACCTTCTTCGGCAGGTTGAAACACCAAATTGACCGGGCCTTGTAATTGCTGCTCTTGAGCTTTTGCCCATTGCGCAAACCCCAACAACGCCGCAGTATGCCCATCATGCCCGCAGGCATGCATCACGCCTGCGTGTTGCGAACAACAAGCCAGTTCGCTTTTTTCGTGAATGGGTAAGGCATCAATATCCGCACGAAACGCCAAATGCGGCCCGCTAGCATTAGCGTTTAACGTTGCAATAGTGCCGGTGTCGGCCACTGCCTGCCAAGGGATATTTAACGCATTGAGAGCCTGACGAATTTTTTCAGCGGTAGCGTGCTCTTGCCAACTGAGCTCAGGATATTGATGAAAATGTTGTCTTATTGCGCGACTGAAATTTTTGCTTTGCTGCCATAGATCTTGCAATTGATTCCCCAGTTTCGTTTTTTGCGATAGATGGTGACTCGTGCTCGAATTATTTGCTTAGTAGGACAGGTTGATAGGAAATTCAACCGCCTCAGTCCAAGTATCACATAGTATTTCTTCGTGGTACATACATTTTTACGCATCGTCATGCCAAGTTTGTGTCGATTTACCATAAAAATCTGTGCCCATTCGACACAAGTGACTGTTTTGCCACTCACCGGCAGTCGCGAGCACGCACAAGCCTCGCCCCTCAGCCAGCTCAACGCGTAAGACGGATACGTAGGTTGGATAAGCGTAGCGTAATCCGACAGGGTATAGCACGATGTTATGATTAACGGTGACTTTGCCCGAAATGATAATATATGATGGCTTGAAAATGGGTGGTGGCTCTATGACGGAATGCGCTACGCTTTTCCATCCTACGTGATTTTAGGAAGCCTAGGAGGCTGTCCAAGAAGTCTCGTCTCCGATATTTGATATAATGGCACCCTTG
>CAYWLM010000059.1:0-16756 GCA_964459125.1 uncultured Methylomonas sp.
AAAAAAAATCTAACCCAACCTACGCTAGTGCTTTGTTATTTAATGGAACATTCCTGAACTTAATGGCAGTGGCATAACGATTACATAAATTTTCAAACTGATTAAATTGCTCAATACTGAATTCTGCTGATAGGAATAATCTAGCCAAAAAAGTTGTTTTTCCAAAGAAACACTGAACACTGAGCTCTTGCACATAAGCGCTACTCATAATTGCACCGCTGTAGGTTTTATCATAGTAATAAACGCCTGATTTCCTGAGCCAGAATCCAGGACTAAATCCATTTTTTGCTCGCAAAAAACATCAAAAAACTGCCATCGAATTTTACGTAAATCATGTCTCGTAAGTATGTTCGACTCAATGAGTAAATCAATATCACCACCTTTCTTAGTGTCATCAACTCGACTACCGAACAAGTAAATATGCGCCCCGGCATCGAGTGCCAGTACGCTACTTTTTATAGTATCAATTTCTTTACTTGTTAAGCGCATAAGCTGTGCATAATCTAAGATCTTGCAGGACACGGAGCAGCCGTGTTAAAGGGAAGCTGAAACCATGCCCTACAGGAATAAAGAGTCTGCTTAATTTTCTAATCTAACCTTCTACCGTATCCGCTTTATCTTGATAGCTTTTAATCTGATCAAAATTCAGATAGCGATATGAATCTTCTGCTGTCTCATTAATCTGCTGCGCATAAACCATATACTCTTCAGCCGTTGGAATCTTACCTAAAATAGAACATACCGCTGCTAGCTCTGCAGATGCAAGATAGACGTTAGCTCCGTTACCCAATCGGTTCGGGAAGTTACGAGTGGACGTTGAAACAACAGTGGCATTGTCGGCAACACGCGCCTGATTCCCCATACACAATGAACAACCGGGCATTTCTGTACGTGCGCCTGATTTTCCAAAAATGCTGTAGTAGCCTTCTTCAGTTAATTGCGCCTGATCCATTTTAGTCGGTGGTGCGACCCAAAGCTGTGTCGGTAGTTTTCCTTCTAATTTGTCTAATAATTTACCTGCTGCACGGAAATGGCCAATATTGGTCATACAGGAGCCTAAAAAGACTTCGTCAATTTTAGTTCCTGCGACATCAGACAAGGTTTTCACATCATCCGGGTCGTTCGGGCAAGCCATAATCGGTTCTTTAATGGCACTCATATCTATTTCTAGCACAGTATGATATTCAGCGTCAGCATCCGGCTCCATTAGCACTGGATTGGCTAGCCAGGCTTGCATTTCATTTATACGGCGCTCTATTGTGCGTACTTCACCATAGCCTTCTGATATCATCCATTTCAACATGGTAATATTGGAATTGATATATTCTCGAATTGGCGCTTCACCCAGACGAATGGTACAACCGGCCGCCGAACGCTCTGCAGATGCATCAGATAGTTCAAATGCCTGTTCTACTTTTAAATCAGGTAAACCTTCAATTTCTAATACTCGTCCTGAAAATACATTTTTCTTGCCTTTTTTCTCAACGGTTAATAGGCTTTTTTGAATGGCTGCCAGTGGAATTGCATTGACTAAATCACGTAAGGTAATACCTGGCTGCATCTTGCCTTTAAAACGCACTAATACCGATTCAGGCATATCCAGTGGCATCACCCCAGTCGCCGCAGCGAAAGCGACTAAGCCAGAACCCGCCGGAAAGGAAATACCAATAGGGAAACGGGTATGCGAATCACCACCTGTACCCACGGTGTCAGGTAATAACATACGGTTTAACCAGGAATGTATAATGCCGTCTCCTGGACGTAAAGCCACACCGCCGCGATTCATTATAAAGTCTGGCAAAGTGTGCTGCATCTCAACATCTATCGGTTTTGGATAGGCTGCCGTATGACAGAACGACTGCATCACTAAATCTGCAGAAAAACCTAAACAAGCCAGGTCTTTTAGCTCATCACGGGTCATCGGCCCGGTGGTATCCTGTGAGCCAACAGTCGTCATATGCGGTTCACAATAGGTGTTAGGACGTACACCCGCAACACCGCATGCTTTACCGACCATTTTTTGCGCTAAAGTAAAACCTTTATCGCTTTTTGTTTCATCAGCAGGTCTACGGAAAACTATAGATGCTTCTAAATCCAAGGCTTTACGCGCACGATCGGTTAATCCACGACCAATAATTAAAGGAATACGGCCTCCGGCACGTACTTCGTCTAATAAAATATCGGTCTTTAAAGTAAACTCACAGATGACTGCATCCGTTGCATGATTTTTTACTACGCCTTGATAAGGGTAAATATCAATAACATCACCCATAGCCATATTTTCGACTTCACACTCAAACGGTAATGCGCCCGAATCTTCCATAGTATTGAAAAAAATCGGCGCAATTTTACCACCAATACACACGCCACCCGCGCGTTTATTTGGCACATAAGGGATATCATCACCAGTAAACCAAAGTACCGAGTTAGTTGCTGATTTACGTGAAGATCCAGTTCCAACTACATCACCGACATAGGTAACAGGAAAGCCTTTTTCTTTTAGCGCATCAATTTGCTGTTCAGTATTGGTAATACCTTCACGAGGTATTTTTAACATCGCTTGCGCATGCAAAGGAATGTCAGGACGAGACCATGCATCCGGTGCAGGTGATAAATCATCGGTATTTGTTTCGCCTGTGACTTTAAAGACTGTGACCGTTAATTTTTCCGGCACTTCTGCTTTACTGGTAAACCATTCGGCATCCGCCCAGGATTGTACAACTTGCTGAGCATAAACGTTACCTGCTTGCGCTTTTTCCTGCACATCATGAAAAGCATCAAAAACTAATAACGTATGTGATAAAACTTTTGCGGCAATCGGAGCCAGTGCCTCAACATCCAGTAAGTCAACCAATGGCGCAATATTATAGCCACCCAGCATAGTGCCTAGTAATTCAGTCGCACGTGGGGCATCTATAATAGGTGAAGATACTTCTCCTTTAGCCAGTGCAGCTAAAAATCCAGCTTTAACATAAGCCGCCTCATCCACTCCTGCTGGTACGCGTTGACTTAATAAATCCAGAATAAAGGCTTCATCACCCGCAGGTGGCTGTTTAATCAATTCAACCACTGCAGCGACTTGTTCAGCATTTAATGGCTGCGGTACAACGCCGATTTTTGCTCTGTCTGCTACATGCTGACGATATTGGTTTAAAACTTCTGTTGGATTTATGGTATTTTCAGACATTTAATATCCTATCTTTAATTTAAAAAATTTAAGTTTAGAAATCTAGCTAAATTATTAACTCTCTATTAATTTCTCTAGTTTTTTTAACCAATTATCAAAATGAGCACATTCTTGACGCATTCTTGGAACACCTATACTTTCAGAAATAACCTTACCCATGGCAACTTTTCTATACCCTTTCACCAACATATCTAATCGCTTTGAAGGGGCTTTAGACGGTTCAGTATTAATTTCTTCAGGGCTGTTATATGCCTCAAGTATGCTATTAATTTTTTGTACATTAACCTTAATTTTATCAGCCAATATATCGGCATCACTAAATAGCAAGGCTTCAAATTCATGCATTTCTATGTAAGGAAGAAAGCGCTTGTCTACATCATGCTCTACTAACTGAGCCTTTAATTTAATGAATGTTTCTTGCTCTAAAGTCTGACCTTTCTCTACTGCAGAAAACATAATGCCTTGCTGAGCTTTATCCTTAATATTTTGTACACCAGGCCACTCACTATCTATTCGAAAATAATCAAACATGGTAGAAATGTAAGTATCCGTTCGTTGCTGTAAGAGTTGCTTAATATCTCGTTGCGCACGTTCAAACCTAACGTCCCCTCCTTTATGCCCGGGATCACCAATGCCGTATTGCACTAAGATAAATACCTTGAGGGGCCATATAAGGTGTTAATACATCGCGAACAAAAGTCTGTTCTGTTTTCCCTTCGACAACAATATAAACTTCTATACTACTCATAACTAGGGCTGGCAGAAATAATATTTTTACGCCAAAGATCACCTAAAGAATAATCTTCTAGCCAATTTGAAAGAGCTTCTTCATTCAGTCGTGTAAATTCAGATGCACCCTCTTTTCTATTCACCACAATAATATCTTTAGGCTGAAAACAATCCACTAGAGCAGGCGATTGCGTTGAAATAATGACCTGCATACGCTGAGAGGCCGACTGGAAAAGCTCCGCTAAAATTTCAATGGCATAGGGATGCATCCCTAATTCTGGTTCATCAATTAAAATTGTTGAAGGTGGCGTAGGTTGCAATAATGCCGTCGCCAAACAAATAAAACGAATTGCACCACCAGAGAGCTGAGTCGGGCGCATAGGATATGCGTTTAAACCTTTTTGACGCCAATTTAAGCGTATATTCTCATTGTTATCAGGCTTAAGTATAAAATTATCAAAAAAAGGGATGACTAATTGGATCGTCTCTCTAATATTCTGATATACATCTGGAGCATTACTTTCTAGATGATATAAAAAAGGCGCAATATTAGCGGCATCCGTCAATAAAACATCGCTATGTCCTATATCATGATAACGCCTCATACCTGCCTGCTCAGTCGTATCATGAAAATGATAAATTTTCCATGAACAAATAGCCTGATAGGTATACCACGAAGCATTCCGCATAGAATTAACGCCTGAATTATCCTTATCATTTAAAAGCCTTGGATTAAAGTTACCTCCACCTAATTGCTTAACTGAATATACTGGAAAGTAATGCCTTATTTCATTATTAATAAGGAAAAAACCTTCAGCTGTTGGAGCCAATTCGCAATCATATCCATTATCGCCAAATTTCATCTGAATAATAATTTCTTTAGTCTCTTTTGCCCCACCAAAAAGATACATATCTGCATTCCCTGCAACAAATTCTTTAAGTCCATCAGGCTTCATCATCGCAGAAATCATGCGAAAAAATTCTATGAAATTACTTTTCCCCGCGCCATTACCACCAATAAGCACATTAAGACTCGTTAACTCAAAATCATCTAATAACTTAATAGATTTAAAGCCATTAATGGTTAATTTATTTAACATAGTTATATCATAATAAGCTAGTCGCTCGTTTCCCGGATCAACTCCATCATTTCATTAACTGACATCTTACCACTAACTTCTCCGCCTTCTAATAAGCTACTGGCTAAATCCCGTTTATGTGCGTGTAAATCGACGATTTTATCTTCAATGGTGTCTTTTGCGACCAGGCGATAAATTGTCACCGGGCGTGTCTGGCCCATACGATGTGCTCTATCCGAGGCTTGGTCTTCTACAGCAGGGTTCCACCAGGGATCCATATGGATAACATAATCAGCGGCGGTTAGATTTAATCCTGAGCCACCTGCTTTCAGGCTAATTAAGAAAACATCCCCCTCACCTGCCTGAAATGCATTAACTGCTTTTTTTCGCTTGGCAACAGGAGTACTGCCATCAAGATATTGATAATGTATGCCTTTTTTATCTAATAACTCTTTAATAATGGCTAGATGCCCAACAAACTGGCTAAAGACCAAGGCTTTATGTCGGTTAGAAATTAATTCTTCGACTAATTCTTCAAAGACTTGTAATTTAGCACTGTTTAAAGGACTGTCCTGCATAACCAGTTTAGGGTGACAACAGGCGCGGCGTAATTTCATAATTTCTGCTAATACTTTGAGATGCTGTTGGCCGGATTGCTGACCTTCTTTCTGGGCGGCCTGCATTGCTTGTACAGCATTACGGCGCATGGCTTCGTAGAAAATACGCTCATCTTTACTCAGTTCCACATGAATAGTTATTTCTGTTTTAGCCGGTAATTCTTTCAGTACATCATTTTTAAGCCGACGCAGAATAAACGGTCTAAGTAATTTTTTTAAGCGTAGCTGAGTACCATGATCCTTATTGTTTTCTATCGCCTGGGCATAACGCTCATTAAATTTTTTCAGTGTACCGAGCAAGCCAGGATTAATAAAATGAAATAAATTCCATAGTTCACCCAGATGATTTTCTATCGGCGTGCCCGTAGTGATTAATTTAAAATTACCTTGCAGTGCCATTGCTGCTTGAGAGCGTTTGGTTAAGCCATTTTTTATCGCCTGCGCTTCATCAGCAACAATGGTATTCCACTGTTTATCTATCAGTAAGTCTGCTTCTGTCTGCAGCAAGCCATAACTGCAGACGATGACATCAAATTCAGCCGCGTCGGTAATAATCTTTTGTCGATTGCCGACACCAAACTGCTGCACATTTAAGGTCGGCGCAAAATGCTGCGCTTCTTCTAACCAGTTCATACATACCGAAGTCGGCGCTAGTATCAATGTCGGTCCCTGAGTTGCTCGCGACAATATTAAACTAAGCGCCTGAATGGTTTTACCTAGCCCCATATCGTCCGCTAGACAAGCACCTGCGCCCCAATGTGCCAAACGTGCCATCCATTGATAACCTTCAAGCTGATAATCACGTAACTCACCTTGCAAAGTAGAAGGTAATTCTGGCTCTAAATCGGCCATGGACTCCAGTTTTTTAAGCTGCTCCTGCCATTGCTTATCCGCTTTTACATCCATACCCTCCATTGCTTCATTCAAGGCAGGGGCCGCTAGTGCATGGAAGTGTAACTTATTGCCTTTTTGTTCGCCTAAACCTGCAACATCATCTAAACGCTGACGTAGTTCACTGGTGAGTGCAATGAATTGCCCATCTTCCAGTTTTAAAAAACGTCCCGATGTCGCCTTTAATAAATTAATTAAGCGTTGCATATCATAGACTTGTTCATCATCTATCTGCACTTCGCCTTCCACACTAAACCAGTCTTTTTCTTTACGTACTGAAAAATGTGCCTGATTTAAACCCGCTTCACGACTGACTCTTATTTTCTGCCCTTTAGGCCACTCCAGGACCACAAAATCATCAATAGCCTGTATTTGCAGTAAAGCTTCCAATGCCATTTCGGGATCATCTAATAGCCACCTGGCATCTTTAGTTTGATAGAGTTCGGGGCATTGTTTTTGCAGTTGTTCTAAATATCCCGTTTCAATTGCAAAATCACGCGTGGTCTGCATTTGCTTGCCTGCAACTTCTGCTAACACAGTCGTACCACCAACTGCAGGTTTATAGATCGGGCCAGCATCCGTAAACGGTTGAACAAATACCTCAATTTGTAAACCATCACCTACAGGTTGAAGGTGTATGTGTAAACGCGAATCCACCTCGACACTTTCTATATTCTGAGCAACGCCTTCTATATCAGATTGTATCGTCAACATAGATGCAATGGCGGCGATAGAATCGATCACTTGCTGCTTGGCCTTATGCGGAACGGCTAATCCTTTCGCCCCCAGAATGCCAGCAACCTGTCGATGTTGCTCATTTATTTGATAAACCAGCACTTGATTATCTGCGCTTCTTGTCACCAGAGTGTGTTCTTTATTTATAATCGGGTGCAAGGAAATAAGTAAATTATTAGCCTTGCTAGTAACTAATAATTGCGGCTCTGCCTTGGTAATAACAATTGGCGTATCATATTTATCCGCGTTAGCCCAATAAACATAGGGATGTTCTATTGCCGAAATAACAGCTTGCCCTGTTAAAGAAAAAAACTCTGAATGGCCATAGCCATAGTAGTTGCTTTCATATTCAACTTCAATCTGATTACAAATTTGCTTATCTTGATCACTTAGATAGTCAAATGCTTCCTGTTCATAGTGTAATCTTTTTAGTGCTACCGGACGGCCTTTTGTCCAGCGCCCCGTCTTCCCTCTTTTTTGTTCGCGCGGTTCTAGTGTTGCATCGCTTCCATTTAACGTTAACAACCAGACCAGACGAGACTCCGAACTAATGGCATTTGCGCTATCAACAGTGAGCTCATTTAGTTGCGTCAAGGCCTGAAGTGCTCTGTCCCATTTTTCAACACGCGGTACTAAATCAATAATATGAATACAGGCTGCATTTTTATACTTTATAGCAAGCCGTTTGATTTTACTATCCGTTACACCCAGTTTTTGTAGCAGAGTTGCACTAACAGCAGCGTAGAACGATACTCCTTGATTATCCGCCCTTAAACACTGCTGTTTTAACTTGTCTATAAACCATTTATCATGTTCGTCGTTAAACGAAAGATCATCACACCAATAGGATAACAAAACATAAAATAATATTTCGTAAGGGTCAGACAATTGCCGCAACAAAATAGGATTATATTTCAGGCTACCTTGTTGCTGGCCTAAAATAACATTGACTCCCTCCTGTAATTGCTTCTGAATATCTTTAAAATGATCTGCTTCCTTGGCTTTAACAATAATAGCTAATTGTTTTTTTAAAAAACTTAACAGTTCAGGCTGTTTCGATTTTAATAGCGCTAAATTAAAGAAGTAGCCATGTATGTTAGGCAAAAAGATATTTCGTTTGCGTGTTTGTTTTTTTATCTCTTGTAATGCAGTTTGGTAAAACGCCAGAGCATCATCATTACGGTTTTCTATAAAACAGAGGCTTCCTTTTAATGTTAGTCCCTGGATCGATTGATCCTCTTTTAGCAGGTTTTCTATGCCCTGTACGTCACCTCGAATAATTTTATATTCAGCAAGATTCCGAGTTATGATATCCGTATTTACACGACAAGCAGCAAGACTTTCCTGCAATAACTGTATTGCAAAATGATTGTCTTCAAGCGTAAAAAGCTGGTACTCAACATAAACAGATAAAACAAAAGTTTTAATTTTCTCATTCAGTTGCTCAAACCAGACTTTATCAAAAGGCGAAAAAAATAGTAGGGTAATTACCGGCACGACATGCGCAGGAAAAGAATTTTCCAGGCTGGAAAAACAGGCAGAAAATTTCTCTACCTCCTCTGCATACAGAAAAAAACGTAGACTCCTGACTTGATATATCAGTTTAAGATGCTGGGGGACATAGTTTCTATCAGCCAGACAAAATTTGGCTAATTTGGCAAATAAATCAGGATATTCCTGAAATGCAATTCTTACTAATGTTTCACTTAAACCACCGGTTACGCAACACCATCCATCTGATGATATGACTATGAAACCTTCATTTTCCAGTTTTTCGCGTAGCGGTTTGGCGACTTGTTTATAAACCCTGGGTTCTACACAGTTTAATGCGCGTAAAATCTCCTGCAGTCGTGTCTGCCCAACCGGCGCAAACAAAACCGCAAGAGACAATAAAATCTGCTGTTCATCAGCAGAAAGTTTATGAAATTTCTTAACTAAGGATTCTATATTTGACATATTTTTAGAAAAGGCTTTTAGCCGCGATGGCTAAGCCACCAATCGCGGCTAAATACCGCTCCTACTGGCTATCTAACCTGGCTAACTATTAATGAGCTGAAAACATGGCCAACCCAAGGTTTTCCTTTTAAACCAAACTTGTCTTAATCTGTTGTACCACTGCCACCGTTAAGTTCTGCTGATCCTGATCTAATACATCGCCATTAAGAACAGCTGCTAATTGGCCGATAGTATCCACCATTTCATCAAATACTTGTGCAGCATCGTCTAGTTCTCTTGGTTGCATAAAAAAAGTGACGCCGGGACAAACATATGTTTCCCAGTTATCACCAGGAAAAATACCTGACCCAGCCATACTGGCTACCGCATAATCAACCTGATTTAACTCATCTAGCTTTTCAAAAACCTTAACATTGCCATACACTAAACCTACGTTTTCACATGCTTCTAACAACTGAATACCAGAAAAGCCTGCTGCTGTCTTAGCCACAATACTCAGTTGTATCAGTGGTGGTAATACTTTGTTTTCAGCAGCAGGCGATTCACTTTGTTGCGCTACTGTATTAGCTTGTTGCACATTTTCAGCAACACCATTTTGCCGAACTTCCTGCGTATATTCAGTATTTAGACGTGTTTTTACTTGAGCGTTATTATCTCTAGTAGTGATAGGGACAATATCAAAATCATCATCATTAATATTGACTATCAGGTGTGGATCTATATGTTCCAGAGGGTCACGATCATCATAAAAATTGATATTCTTGCGTTTTGATCTACTACTCAATATTCCCCATATAATCATTGCTAAAATAACCACGGTACCAACCGCAATGATGACTATTCTTAATAAATCTTTATCCATTTTAATTCTCTGCCATTGCTACTGCTTCTTGAATATCCACCGCTACCATACGTGAAACACCAGGTTCCTTCATGGTAACACCTGCTAATTGCTGCGCAATTTCCATGGTCACTTTATTATGTGAAATATATAAAAATTGTACGCTCGCTGACATTTCCTCAACCATTTCAGAGAAACGCCTGACATTCGCTTCATCTAAAGGCGCATCAACCTCATCCAGCAGACAAAAAGGCGCTGGATTAAGATCAAAAATAGAAAAAACCAATGCCACTGCCGTTAAAGCCTTTTCCCCTCCCGACAGTAAATGAATTGAACTATTACGCTTACCAGGTGGTTGGGCAATAATATTTACGCCACTTTCCAGTAGGTCGTCATCTGTTAAGGATAAATACGCCCTGCCACCGCCAAAAAGTTTAGGAAATTTTTCCTGTAAACCAGTATTTATTTTATCAAATGTTTGCTTAAATCTCTGCCGACTTTCTTCATCAATTTTTGCAATCGCCTGCTCCAGGATTTGCAGTGCCTCCAGCAAATCAGCATTTTGTTCATTAAGAAAATTCATGCGCTCAGATTGCGCCTTGAATTCTTCTATTGCCGTTAAGTTAATCGTGCCTAACCTCTCTATCTGACGAGTCAAGTCATCTACCTTTACTTTCCACGAAGACTCATCAGCATGAGCCGCTATTGTTTGTATAATTTGCTGCGCATCGGCTTCTAACTCGTCTAATTGCTCGGTCACGGTTTGCTGACGTACCTGACTTTCCTGTTGTTCGAAGCGGATACTATCCAGCAATTCCTTTTTCTTCTCTAGATGTTGTTGTACTGCCGCATACTGTTCAGCTGATTCAGTAATTTCTGCTTCTAGTGCTGCTTGTTGTTCGCGAACTCGCTTTAATTCCTGTTCTAAATTCTCTTTATCCTGTTGTAAAGTTTCCAGTTGATAACGTTCATCATCCATCGGCTCTAATGTCTGATGTAATTTTCTATCCAGCTCAACTATGCGTTCCTGAGCATGCTGATTTTGCTGCTGTAAACGCTCTATTTGTTTTGTTGTTAAAGCATCCGATGATTTTAAACTAGCAATTTTTGCCTGTAAAGCATGCACTTGCTGACGGCTTTCATTAACCTGTTTATCGCTTTGTTCACCTTCGGTTTGTAGGCTATTACTATTTTGTTCTAATTGTAACTTGGTTTCCTCAAGAGCCTCCATAGCCTCTTCAGCCTGCTCTTTAATCATCGCGGCTTCTGCACGTGTTTCGGCATTATCAAGAAGCTCCCGGTTAATGTCGGTCATTTCATTGCTAACCTGTGTCAAACGCTGCTGCTGCTGCTCCACACGTGCAGAATGCGCACTGAATTCAGAGTTTTTCAGAGAAAGCTGATTACTGACATATTTATATTTTTCCTGACAATCTTCACGCTGACGTTCGCCTTGTTTTAAAAATTCTTCTGCTGTTTCCAGTTGCTCTTCGGTAATAACGACACGCGCTTGTAATTGCACCTGTTCCTCTTTTAATATGCGCAATTCCTTTTCTCTTTGTAAAACGCCCGATTTTGCATCATGATCATGCGTCACTTTAACCCAGCCATATCCCATCCAGGTGCCTTGAGTGCTTATAACAGATTCATAAGGTTTCAACTGTGCCACTATCTGCCGCGCCTGTTCTGAATTGTCTGCACAGTAAATACCTGACAATAAGCCATGCAAGTTCCACGGTGTTTTAATTTTATCTATCAGACGAATCAGCTCATTTGCTGATTGTTCCTGTAATGGGTGTTGTGTTTCAAATAAGGTTAATGATTCATCGCTTAAAGAAGATAATTCGGCAATCATACTATCCGCATTGTCTATGCATACGGCCTCTAAATAAGTACCTAAAACCGTTTCTACCGCACCATCCCAGCCAGTCTCAACGTCAATAAATTCTGCCAGGCGCTGATTATCGGTGAGCGACATTCTATCCAGCCAATGGGTCAATTTCTGATTATCCTTACCCATTGCATGTTGCTGTAGCATTTCTAAAGAGGTGACTTTACCTTTAATCGTTTGCAGTTCAGAACGGTCCCTGTGTAACACCTCGTGATATTGTTTAATTTGCTGTCTTAATTCAGTAATGGATAAATGCACAGTATCCAGCTGGATTTGCAATTGATCCCGTTGTTCTTCAATCAGCTTAATCGATTGGTCAAGAATTTCGATTTCTTCTTGCAGACCTTTTTCATTCAATTCATCGTGTTCGCCTTGCAAGCGCTGTAAACGACTTTGCAGTTGAAAGGTCTGGTTTTCCAATTGCGCAACCTGCATACGTTTTACTTCTGCCTGCTCGCGGTAATTTGCATATTGATTTCTATAAGCCTCCCATTGCTGCTGCCAGGCAAGACGCTTTTCTTGTGCGCTACGCTGAATTTCCAGCAATTCATCTTCTCTGTCCCGAGCGACCAGCAAAGATTCCTCTGCCTCCACTAGAGATTCTTTGATCTCATCTAATTGCATCAAGTCTTCATCTAAATTTCCCTGTAGATGTTCAGCCTGTTCACGTAAACGGGCAAGTTCTAATTCAGTTTCTTCATGTGATTGCTCATTATGCTTGATAACTTGATCCAGACGGCTTACCTCAGCAACGGCATGATAATACTCTCCTTGTTGCTTATCTACTACTTGTTGTTGAGTTTTATGCACTAGCCTTTTTTGCTCTAGCGTCTGCTCTAGTTCTTTCCGCTCCATAAATAGCTCGTTATGCGTCGTCGCTGCATCCTGTAGCTTAACGTCCAATTGCTCTGCAGCTCTATGATGAGCGCGCCAACGCATGGCTAATAATTCTAATTTTAACTGGCGCTCCTGGGATTTTAGCGTAGTATATTTTTCTGCTTTTTCTGCCTGCTTCTGTAAGTGGCTGAGCTGTTTTTCAACTTCTTCACGCACATCATCTAAGCGCTCCAGATTTTCACGCGAATGGCGCATACGCATTTCAGTTTCATTACGCCGTTCTTTATATTTGGAAACGCCTGCCGCTTCTTCTATATGCATACGCAATTCATCAGGTTTCGCTTCTACTACCCGAGAAATTGTTCCTTGCTCAATAATAGCGTAACTACGAGCACCTAAGCCCGTGCCTAAAAATAAATCAGTAATATCTTTACGTCGGCATTTAGTACCGTTAAATTGATAAATAGACTGACCATCTCTGCTTACCTGGCGTTTAATAGCGATGGTATTATATTTGGCAAACTCGCCACCTGCACGCCCGTCACTGTTATCAAAAACTAATTCGACAGAGGCTGTACTGACAGGTTTGCGTCCTGAAGAGCCATTGAATATGACATCGGCCATACTACCGCCACGCAAGTGTTTAGCTGAGCTTTCGCCCATCACCCAACGCACTGCATCGATAATATTTGATTTACCACACCCATTAGGCCCGACAATACTAATTAAATTTCCTTTAATTGGTATTGTAGTGGGATCAACGAATGATTTAAAACCTGAAAGTTTAATTTTTTCCAGCTTCATTACTGGTAAAATACCCTGTTTTTAAAATAAAGCGGCCATTATACGTTATGAAACATAATGTATCAGGCTAAATAACACTTATCAGCACAATTTATTATGGCAACAAAACCTAGCAAAGACTTACAAGCATTCGATAACCCACAACCCGGTCGTGACTTTACTATCCGTATTGATACGCCAGAGTTCACTTGCCTTTGTCCATTAACTGGCCAGCCTGATTTTGCCGAAATCACCATTGAATATGTGCCTAATCAGTTGTGTATAGAATTAAAAGCCTTAAAACTTTATCTATGGACTTTTCGCGATCGGGGTGCCTTTCATGAAGCAGTTACCAATGAAATTCTGGACGATATTGTAAAAGTCGTGCAGCCTAATTTCATGCGGGTCCGAGCAGACTTTAATGTCCGTGGTGGTTTACATACTTCAGTTATTGCGGAGCATCGCAACCCTGACTGGAAAGTACCAGAGTTAGTGCAGTTACCGTAGTTTCTAATAGCTAATTAAATAAGCATAGAGCGTTTCTTTAGCCCGCATCAGAAGTCTGGCACTTTTTTATATTTTTTAATATTAGCGGCTCAAAGCCTCGCTCTACAGATTGAGTATCGAGTTAGAAAGCAAGTAATTAAGATGAATATACTGTTTTTTATTTTCTGCGTAAGAAGTGCTAAGCCAAACTGACACAACACCCTAATTATCCATCATGACCTTTAAAGAAAGCCTGACCACTCTACCTCAATACATATTACCGCATCATCTTTTATCAAGATTAATGCGCCAACTGACCCATAGCAAAAATAAAGCCTGGAAGAATCTGTTTATCAAACAGATAGCTAGCCATTATGGTGTCAATATGGATGAAGCGATAGATTCAGATATAAATGCCTACCCTAGCTTTAACCATTTTTTTACCCGCGAACTAAAAGCCGGCGTTCGTAGCTTTGCCAATAATCAAGGTGATATAGCCAGTCCCGCAGATGGTACGGTCAGCCAGGCGGGTGATATTACAGAAGGTGATATTATTCAAGCCAAAGGGAAAAGCTATACGGCAATTGATTTATTAGGGGGCGATGAGGAACTCGCCGCGCCCTTTAAAAATGGCAAATTCGCCACGATATATTTATCGCCTAAAGACTACCATCGCCTGCATATGCCACTAGATGGCAAACTAAAGGAAATGATTCATGTACCAGGACATTTATTCAGTGTTAATGCCGCAACTGCAAATTCAGTGCCGCGTTTATTTGCCAGAAATGAGCGTGTCGTCGCCATCTTTGATACCGAAATTGGTCCTATGGCACTTGTTCTAGTCGGTGCTATCTTTGTTGCCAGTATTGAAACGGTATGGCATGGCGAAGTAACCCCTCCGACAGAAAAAGAAATACGCACCTGGGAATATGCTGCCAAAGCACCTAAATATAAGCGTGGAGAAGAAATGGGGCGTTTTAATATGGGCTCAACAATTATAGTTCTGTATGGAAATGATGCGATGAACTGGGAAGATGAATTTGTCGCAGGTAAAAAAGTTCAGCTGGGTGAAAAGATTGGTCAAACGCTGATTTAACTAGCTCTGCATATATTCTTTCAGGCTCAATAAGGGGGATGCCCCTAAAATAAACTCAGGTAAGCTGCTTTTTGAAAGCATGAGCGGCTTGTATGCTCATAAGATGAGAACATTATAGTATGCATATCCCTAAAGCTTATACCCAATAAATCTTATTGAGTTGGGAAGATTTTAATGTAACTTACGAGGCTATAAATGATGAAAATATCAAAAAATACCAAGAGAATAGCTCAGATAATTGCTCTAATATTAGTCGTTGTCGGTGTTATTTATATAAATTCCACTGCCACAATGAGTATGGGTGATTTTTCTGGCAACGGTAGATAGATTAGCCGTAAAAGATGTAACACTTCAAATGGTCATATTAAAGTCTGGTGCTTTTTGCAAGCCTGGTATGCTCACAACCTTACCTGATTACCCATAACTCTCAGCTATCTTCGTCATTCCTGCATGCTTCTAGCAGAAATCTTGCGTAGACAAAGAGATTCCCGATAAAGCTTGTGCCCAGCTTGACTGGGTAGACTTCGGGAATGACGAGACTCTTAAAATACTGATATTTTAGGATTTTTTTAATTTTGCTGTGAGTTGTACGTAATCAGGTAACCTTATGCGCAAAAAAAACCACCGAGCAAAAAATGCACCGGTGGTTTTCTTCTCAACAGAACAATACCACTGATAGCAATTTGAATCCCCCTATACATCCCTTATGCAACAAAGGACGCAGCGATTCGCCTGCTATTTTTACAACTTACTGAGGGTCGAGCCATCAACGGATATATCGCCCATAAATCCCGATTGACCATAAACGTAAACTGTAACAGGGGCTCCTCCTATAGATCTGGTATCAAAACCGCCACTAGCTCCTTTCTTGGCCACAACAACAGAAAGGTTACCACCAAGCTGCCATTTTCTTTTATCTTCGCGGAACTTAACCAGAGTATCAGCATCGTTGAAAACCGCTAAAAGCGAGTAGGTCTCACCACCAGCTATCAGACCCGCTTTAAACGCTGCAGCCCGATAGAAATCCACCGTTTTTCCGTGTATCTGCAGAGCACATGTTCCACCTGCACCACCGAAAACAAAACCCGCTTTAGTTATCGTTGGACAGACCAATACGCCTTCAGCTATTTCTACTATTTTCCGAGCATTTGTCGCTTCCTTATAAAACTTATCTAATGCGACTTTAACTTCCGTCTCCAACACGAGTCGATCTCCTGCATCTTTTTGTGGAGACGAAGCACAACCACTGAGAGATGCAACAAATACAACAGTGGCAATAATACCTGTAAGAGATAAAGCTTTTTTTATTTTCATTATTTTTCCTTTGTTATAATGTGGATAATATTTAACTATCAATGAAAGATTTCTCCAAAACCATAAAAGAATCAGGAATAATTTCTTTGCAATTAAATACTGCTTTTCAATAATTCCAGCTATCACGCTATATGTCAAGGCTTTTCATAGTCTGCCCCAGAGCAACCGGACTTAATAATAATTAAAATTTAAAATCAGAATACCTGATTCCATTATCAATAATCAGTGGGTTACCTGTTTAGCTATTATTTTAACATGGGACTCATTTTTTGTAGATACTCTATTAAAACGCAAGCGCTAATTTACAAATATTC
>CAYWLM010000060.1:0-4376 GCA_964459125.1 uncultured Methylomonas sp.
ATCGCAGACTAAAAATCTTCACTTCGCTTAAGCTCCGTTTCCAAGATTTTCAGCGCTTGCGAGTATCAATGAAAAGGCGGCTTAACAGTTAATGTGAGGTGCGCACTTATGCTGACGTGTATGATAATGAGGGTAAGGCATAATTGCCTAAATAGTAATTAGAGATACACCAGTATCCTGTTCTATCTTTTACTCAAATTTTTGTTGAGAGGCGGATAATTGCGTCAAGTTTATGAGTTGATTTAGAAAATTAACTTGCAAATTCCAGAGGGATGTTCAGGTCCCGAATTACGAATTACTTGCACGTCTTACAATAACACCCACTGTGCTAGGGTGTAAATTAAAAAACTCGCCAATTTCACGTTGGCTATAGACGCCTGTCCGCATAGGCTGTCTTTATCGCTGAATTTCTATCCACAGCATTCTGCTCAATCTCTGGTAATGATTTGGCAACAGCACGCTTTTGCTTTTTAGGGATATTCCAATCATTTTGGTTTTTTCCAATCTTACCCTGCATATCCGATACAAAGTCTTCATCACCCAAATATATCTGGCCTTTCAATTTAGACCATATTTCAATATTCTGACCGACACCGTCGAGAATGAATTGCTGATATCTACGCATAGCTTGCTCTCTGCTTCCTCCAAATTGAGCCTGGTAGGGTGGGCAGGCTTTTTTGCCCACCGTGTTTATCGGTAAATGGTGGGCAAACGGTAAAGCTGTTTGCCCACCCTACGTTGAATATGGGAGAACGTTGTTATGTCGAATTATCGCCGGAAAAAAGCACAAAAAAAGGGCTCAGGTACCGAGTTGCGAATTTATCGACAAAACAAATAAGCTACTAAAGAGATCCATCTGTTAACAAACTCACCCTAACTTTCGCTCCCGTCTGTTTAAAAATAAAATGCATGAATGTGGCACATAACAAATGCGCCACCATTCCTGCCCGGCTAAAGTTTACGGCGATACTCTCGGTATTCGGGACTCCAGAAATTAGCCTGAATTTGTTGCTCTAGCTCGACTCTGGAAGCTGCTGGCGCAACCCCTTCGGCAATGGCTTGCAGACCTACGGCCATAGCAATATGTAGACTGATATCTCTTAATTGACTTAAGGCAGGTAGCAGGTCATTTCCGGTACCATTAACCAGAGGTGAACATTCTGCCAGTGCTTCACTGGCAACCATAAACATGGTCTCGGTAACGCGGTTTGCCAGACTGGCAATAACCCCTAAACCCACGCCAGGAAAAATATAACTGTTGTTACATTGAACAATCACTTTTTGCGTGCCCTGATATTCAACCGGAGGGAAAGGACTACCGGTTGCGACAATGGCATTGCCCTCGGTCCAGCGTATCACATCCTCAGGCAAGGCTTCGACATGTGACGTCGGATTGGAAAGTGGCAATATGATCGGCTTGTTACAGTGGGCGTACATTGTTTTAATCACCGCTTCGGTCATCAATCCCGCCTGCCCCGAAACCCCTATCAATATGGTAGGTTTACTTTCATGTACCAGATCTAACAGACTGACTGCTTGTCCATTGCTGCTCCAGGTAGAAATTTCATTAGGGTCTCTGGCAAATTTTTGTTGAAAATCAAGCAAGTGATCCATATCAGACGTTAATAAGCCATTATGCGTAAACATATAGATTCGACTCAGAGCCTGCTCTTCGCTTAAACCTTCTTTAAGCATATGCTTGATAATCTGCTCTGCAATGCCACAGCCTGCAGATCCACCGCCAATAAAGACCACGCGCTGATCTGTAATCGGGCTATTATAGGCCTGACAAGCCGCTAACAAGGTACCTGCCGTGACTGAAGCGGTCCCTTGAATATCATCATTAAAACAACAGATCTCATACTGGTATTTTTTTAATAAGGGCGTGGCATTGCCCTGGGCGAAATCTTCAAACTGCACCAAAACGCCTGGCCAGCGTTGTTTGACCCCTTGAATAAATAAATCTACAAAGTTGAAGTACTCTTCACCTGTCACGCGCTCATGTCGCCATCCCATATACATCGGGTCATCTAGCAAATCTTTATTATTCGTTCCTACATCCAGGGTAATGGGTAAAGTATAAGCAGGGCTAATGCCACCGCATCCCGAATACAGTGCCAATTTGCCGATGGGTATGCCCATGCCGCCTATGCCCTGATCACCAAGGCCTAGAATACGCCCGCTATCAGTAACAACAATCACTTTGACATTTTTTTTGTCCAGATTTTTCAGCATATCCGTCATTTTGTCGCGATCAGGATAGGATAAAAATAAACCTCTTTTACGCCGATAGATACGTGAAAATTGCTGACAAGCCAGTCCTACTGTTGGCGTATAGATGATCGGCATCATTTCTTCAAGATGCTTGGTCAACAAATTGAAATAAAGCGTTTCGTTGGTGTCCTGAATATTACGCAGAAAGATATGTTTATTAAGGTCATTTCTGAGCTCGGAAAACTGGTGATATACTCTCTTTTCCTGATCGTCAATGGTTTCGATAACAGTGGGTAATAAACCATCCAGATTAAATTCAAGCCTTTCTGATGCTGTGAACGCAGTGCCTTTGTTTAATAATGCTGTTTCCAGCAAAATAGAATTTGCATAGGAGGTATATAAAGGGCTTTTTTTGTTCATTAGGATCGTGTTTATAAGTTTAATGTGCTCAGAATAGCGCTTAAATAATTTCTAGCAATATTTGCACCAGTTCTAATATATTTAATCTAAGTAGCGGAGCCTGACTTTATAGCGCTCAGATGCTGTGGATTCACTGAGCTAATGCCAAGCCCTGACCACTAATCTGATTATCTTAATATAATTAGGGAATTTAACTATTAGAGTGCATATTATAAAAGTTTGCACTGATATAAACTAGCATATAAAAATATGCACTGGATTTTTTGCGCGGTACAGGATCTGCGACCTGTCATTATCAGGATATAACATCCGGTCTTTTACTCAGTCGATAGACTTTTTCCATTAGATTATTTAATCCTCTTGCTCTAAAGTTATCATTGTTTTGCAAAACATCTTCAGCACTAAGCGGCTCTATAACATAAGTCTTTGCAAATAAGCTGTGTACTTCATTTTCATCAACAGAGAATGGCGGGCCTGGCATTTCATGCTGAGTATATTCCAGTGTTATTAATAAGGTGCGCTCCAGCTCAGGTGCTATGTTGTTTAGATGCTGGACATATTGCTGGCGCATCTCCGGGGGTAAGGCAATTAATGCAGCTCTATCGTATATCGCGAGACAATCATTCAGATGCTCATTACTCAGGTCAAAGAAATTGCCGACATAAATGCTAAGACCCTCCGCTGCCCAGCACTGAAAAACGCCACTATCAGTGATCGTTGCTTCTAGCTGGTTTTCAGAAAAAAAGCTTTGTACTGCCAGCGGGCTAATTTCCACACCGACTACTTGATAGCCAAGAGACAGTAACCATAATATGTCTCTGCTTTTTCCGCACAGCGGTACAAATATTTTACTGTTCGCGGGAACATTAAGCGTCTCCCAGAATTTTTGTAAATGTGCGTTTATTTCCTGTGCATGAAAACCAATCTGGTTTTGCTCCCACCTTTCTAGCCAAAAATCTGTATGCATTATGTTACCTATGGTTTTGTGATAGTTTATTATAATTGATAAAAGCTCAACAGCTACGATTTGTCGGCACCGACAGTGAGCGGTTTTTTTTCAACACACTGATTATATGCAGCAATATGCAGATAGCACTGTGAATCAAATTTTGTACGCAGCATGCAATGACTTTGGGTCCTCAAGTATCCGCATCATTACCACTATTGACTATCATGGCTGGCATAATATTAATGTTTGGGTGCTGAGCAGCCTGCCGTCACCTTAGCTGGCATGACGAGTTTCACGATGATGTTATTTAATTTATCATGTCACAGAGATAGTTGAGCAAGCAGCTATACAAGCGAATATTATCTACATGTCTCTAAAAAGTGATAAGGTGCAGATGTTAAAAACGCTGCGCATTGAATGACAGGTAGGCTTGTGAACTTGTGCAGCGTTCGAAATTTAAGCAAAGGCTAAGCAGATTCTGTCTGGACTATTAACGATTATTCTAACCACAAAAATACCTATTTAATGAACCAACTGACATTTGATCCCCTTTTCTTATTTGCTAGCATAAGCAGCTTGTTATTGTTTATTTGTCTATTGTTACTGTTTTTCGTGTTAAGAAAAGTGAATGCATTGACTAAATCTAATGCCGAACAAATCAAATTCGAATTAGTCAGGCTGTTGCAACAAAATGAGGAAACATTAAAAGAAGGCTTGATTGATTCGCGCAAGGAGCTACGCGATGTCAGTGCAGATAACCGGCGTGAAATACATGATTTATTTAACGGCTTTC
>CAYWLM010000060.1:4476-16689 GCA_964459125.1 uncultured Methylomonas sp.
CGCGATGTCAGTGCAGATAACCGGCGTGAAATACATGATTTATTTAACGGCTTTCAGGATACTTTATTAAAACGGCTGGGCGAAAATAGTAGTGAACAACACCGCCAGTTAGAGGCGTTTAAAACCGCTCTCAATCAATTATCGGAAAATTTAATTAGTAATTCCTCCGAGCTTAAACGCAGTGTTAGCTTATCATTTCATGAAACCAGCGAAGCATTAAATAGAAAACAGGATGAATTCAGAGAAAAAACCCTGGAGAAATTAAATGCTTTTGAACAAAGCATTAAGAGTGACGCCAAGGAGAATCGTCAGGAACTAAATGCCAGCCTGAAGTCATTTGAACATAAATTTTCAGAGGTTATTAAAGACTTTACCGGGCTATTAGGGGTGAAATTTTCCGACTTGAATACACAGCAGTTGTCTGCCACTCAGCAAGCAAAAACCAGTATAGTTGAAATCAAGGATGCGATTGAAAAGCAATTAAAGGCTATTAGAGAAGATAATACTCAACAACTCGGTGAAATGCGTAAAACAGTCGATGAAAAGTTACATGAGACGCTGGAAAAAAGATTGGGTGAATCTTTCAAGCTTGTGAGTGAGCGTCTTGAGCAAGTGCATAAAGGCCTGGGTGAAATGCAAAACCTGGCTGTCGGGGTGGGTGATCTGAAAAAAGTACTGTCCAATGTTAAAACACGCGGAATCCTCGGCGAATATCAATTAGGTAATATCCTGGAACAGGTGCTTTCACCTGAGCAATACGATATTAATGTCGCCACCAAAAAGGGGAGTCAGGCAAATGTCGAGTATGCCATCAAACTCCCCGGTAAGTCCGATGAAAAAACTGTCTGGTTACCAATTGATTCTAAATTTCCGCTGGAAAGCTATCAAGTGCTATTGCTAGCCATAGAAAATGGTGATGTCATTAAAATTGACCTGGCTCAAAAGCAGTTATTGAAAGTAATAGAAAGCTTTGCCAAGGATATCAGTACAAAATATATTGATCCACCTAACACTACCGATTTCGCAATCATGTTTTTGCCTGTGGAAAGCCTATTTGCAGAAGTCTTGCGTCACCCTGAAATGTTTGAGAAATTACAGCGTACTTATCGAATAACCATTACCGGCCCGACGACTTTGTCGGCATTACTCAATAGCCTGCATATGGGTTTTAGAACCCTTGCAGTACAGAAACGTAGTAGCGAAGTATGGAAAATACTGGCCGAAGTAAAAACTGAATTTGTTAAATATGCTGGTCAACTGGAGAGGGTGCAGAAGCATCTGCACACTGCATCAAGCTCTCTGGAAGTTTTACAATCCACACGAACCAGCATGATGGAACGTAAACTGCGTAGTGTAGAGTCACTGGAAATTGAGAAAACAACAGATTCTGTACCAATGCTGGATAACTCCTCAAATGTTCATGAGGATTGAATAAAGTATCTATGCCTCGCACGAGCAATCTCGCAGTTGAGCAAATACACTCCCAGTAGACAAGATAAGTAAAGGCATTTTTTGAATCTATTACGCATAAAATGATGGGGATGCTACACTTTGCCCATGCTGCTTTTATGTGGCAGGAATATGTTTTCCGTTAGTAAAGCTTTTAAAAACATTAATAGGTAAAATAAACCAAGTTTTAACATATTATCATTTATCAAACGGCCATGATTTTTTCCAATAAATTTAGACTTTCCGCACTAGTGTTTTTATTGCTATTCACTGTGACTAGCCCGCTGTTTGCGGCCAATATCAGTGTTAGTATCGATCGTAATCCTGTTAATTTAAACGAATCCTTTCACATTACCTTTACTGCAAATGATCAACCGGATGCCGAACCAGATTTTTCACCACTAGAGAAAGGTTTTGAAATTTTAAATCAGTCTCAACAACAATCTGTACAGATTATTAATTGGCAAAAGACTAAATCCATACAATGGATTTTAACCTTGATGGCAAAACATACGGGGAACCTGGTCGTTCCAGCCATCAATTTTGGCCAGGATAGCAGTCAATTTGACACAATAGTTGTTAATGATGCTCAAGTTGCTGATAACACGAATGAAGATTTGTTTTTACAGGTCGAAGTCGACACGCCTAAGCCCTATATCCAGGAACAAGTTATTTATACCTTAAAACTTTATCGTAAAGTTAATATTTCCCAGGCAAGCTTAACTGAGCCAGAATTACAGAATGCAGTGATCGAAAAACTGAGCGAAGACAAGAATTACAATACCCAGTTTCAGGGTGAAAACTATGTCGTTACGGAACGTAAATATGCCATTTTCCCACAAAAAAGTGGCGCTATGACTATTGCCCCACTTACTCTGACAGCCAGCATCGTTATTCCTGGGCAACGCCAGTCTAATAGTTTTTTTAATCGGCAAATGACTCGTACCCAGCGTGTCGAATCTGCAGCGATAAGTCTGGATGTAGAAGCTAAACCTGCTAGCGCAGGAACCGACTGGCTCCCCGCTAAGCAAGTCTATTTACAGGAAAAATGGACTGATAACTCAGAGCATATGATCGTAGGCCAGCCGGCCACGCGAACTATTACCTTACTAGTAGAAGGTGCAACTGTGGGAGTGTTGCCCGAATTATATACAGATAATATGCCCCTGAATTTAAAAGCCTACCCTGACCAGCCGGTATTAAAAGAAGAAGCTAAAGAGGATGGCATTATCTCCCTTCGCGAAGAAAAGATTGCTTTGATTCCTGGCCAGGCAGGTACTTATACATTGCCTGCAATTGAAATTCCCTGGTGGAACACCCAAACCCGAAAAATGGAAATGGCCAGGATTGCAGCGCGGACAGTGACCGCTGTTGCAGCAACTGGCTCGACAACACGCCTAGAACCAATGCCGCCTTTAGTATCACCTACATCATCATCAGCAACAACTACTGGGAATAATCAACAGCCGGAGTCGGCAAGTTTTCTGCAAATAAAAACCTTGTGGTTCTGGCTCGCTCTATTTTTTGCCTGTGCATGGCTAGCAACTTTAGTGTATTTTTTATCCAGAAAAAAGGGTAATACGCAAAAGCAGCAATTCGCTGTAGACAAAAAATCAGCAGTCGATAAAAGCCTGAAAAAAGCCTGTACCAATAATGACCCAATAATGGCAAAAGATGTGTTGCTTCAATGGGGGCGTGAAAAGTTTAATCAGTCTAGTTTAAGCAAAATTGCTGAGCAATGTGAGCAGCCCTTGCAGGGAGAAATCTTAGCATTAAATGCAATTTTATATAGTGATATCAGTGCTCAAACCTGGCAAGGAGGCATGCTTTGGACTGCTTTTCAAAACCATAAACCTGATGATGTAGCAGGAAAAGATCAGCTAGACCCTTTACAGCCTTTGTTTAAAATTTAGAGGATATATAGAGCAGGATCAGGTGTTTCTGATCCTGTTTTTTGTGCCACTACAATACGACTACTGCTAGTTTAGATAATGCGGAAACAGTTATCACAGATAGCATTGAGAAATGTCTATTGTGTCTCGGACTTTTGATCTCGTTGTAGCAGGTTTTCTACGGCGCTTAAAGGCGCAAGTCCTTCGTATAATACGCGGTAGGTTTGTTCGGTAATGGGCATATCTATGCCATATTTTTTGGCCAGCATATAGGTCTCTTTTGCTGCAGAGATTCCTTCCACTTCCTGACCAATTTCCTGTATTGCCTGTTCCCTGCCTTTGCCCTGACCTAAAGCTATACCAAAGCGACGATTGCGCGACTGGTTATCGGTACAGGTAAGAATCAGATCACCTAAACCCGCCAAACCCATTAGCGTTTCCTGCTGCCCACCTAAGGCGCTGTTCAAACGAATAATTTCCGCTATACCACGAGTAACCAGGGCTGCTCTGGTATTTGCACCAAAGCCAAGGCCATCAGCAATGCCGGCAGCAATAGCCAGGACATTTTTAACCGCACCACCGATTTGCACGCTAATAATGTCGGTGGTTGTATAAATACGAAAGCGTGGGCTGTGCATGATCTGCGCAAGCTGATCTGCAAAGGCCTGCTGGGTTGCCGCTATGGTCACTGCTGTTGGTAACCCGATTGCAACTTCCCGGGCAAAGGAAGGACCGGATAATACCGCCGCTGGAGTTTCTGCAGAGAATACATTAGCCACAATTTGATGCAGTAATTCGCCTGTTTCCGGGTTAAAACCTTTGCTTGCCCAGGCTATTTTTACCTTTTTACCAACAAAGGGTTTAATTTTTAGTAGCGTCTCTTTAAATACGTGGCTAGGTACAGAGATTAAAAGTATGTCGCTAAATTGAGCGACTTGTTTAATATTATCCGTGACTTCGAGTGTATCGGGAAAAGCATAGTCAGCAAGATAGCGTTTGTTTTGCCGGTCTTTTGCCAGGCTTGCAATATGTTCTGGTAGATGGCCCCAAAGTAGAGTCTGATTACCATTTCTTGCAGCTTGTATGGCCAGGGCTGTGCCCCAAGAGCCAGCGCCCAGAACACTAATCTTGCTTGTCATTACCGGCGTTAGTTTAAAGTACTAGTGCTAGCCGATTGTTGTTGTGCTTGCTGAACATGTTGTGCATATAAGGCATCAAAATTTACCGGAGCTAAAAGCAGCTGAGGAAAGCCGCCTTTGGCGACTAAGTCCGATACAACTTCACGCGCATAGGGAAATAAGATATTAGGACAAAAACTGCCTAACATCGGGCCCATTTCTTGATCTGAAAAGCCTGCTAAAGAAAAAATACCTGCTTGTGTGGCTTCCACCAGGTAAGCTGTTTTTTCGTCGGTTTTAACTGTAACTGTGACAGTAATCGCAACTTCAAACATGGAATTTTCTAGTGGCAATGCATTGGTGCCTAAATTAAAGTCCACTGTAGGTTCCCACTTTTCGGTGAAAATCTTTGGCGATTCAGGGGATTCAAAGGAGATATCTTTAGTGTAGATTTTTTGAATTGAAAATTGTTTTTCTTGTACCTGGTTTTCTTCAGCCATGATTATTTGTGTTTATATTTAAATGTAAGTGTTATTGATGTTTATTTTTTGTTTTTAATTATTGGTAACTTATTTTCTTCCCATGACTGCATACCACCAGTCATCAAAAAAACATTTTCAAAACCTAGTTTGTATAGAGTGGAGCAAGCAGGAGCAGAACGAGTACCGGTATGACAAACGACGATTACATCATCTTTTTTGTAAAGATCAATTTTATTAATTTGAGCTTCAATGTCGGCAACGGGGATATGTATCGCATCGGCGATATGTCCTTTGTTAAATTCACTTGCTTCGCGGACATCAAGGATAATGGGATGGCCAGTATTTAGTTTGGTTACGGTAAGCATAGGCGAAATCGTATTATATTTTCGTATGCCTGCCTCAACTATATCCTGAATTAAAAAAAATGAAACTGCAAAAAATGCAGTAACGAGCATCCAGTGAGTAGAGGCGAATTCGATATATTGATCCATTATGAGTTCTATTTAGTGGTTAAAATTAGCATTGATGACAAAAAATCTCACGCATCATCTCAATTAGCTTGAGCATGCGCGGGTCATCAATATAGTAAAAAACGCGGTTGGCATCTTTTTTAAAGTTTAAAATATCTTTTTCTCTTAAAATCGCAAGGTGCTGAGATATATTACTCTGGCTAGTGCCCACTTTCTCGACGATATCTTGAACGCTAATCGCCTCTGTACCCAGTACGCAAAGGATTTTTAAGCGTAAAGGATGAGACATGGCTTTTAAACAGCGTGCTGCTCTTTCTATATCAGCATCTGCGTATAAGGGTTGGTTTTCTTGATTTTCCATGGGTCTGTATTGTTTGCAAGGCGCGAATTATAACATCCAAATAAGCAGTTTTTGCATACCTGTTCCGCTTTTAGTAAGCAAGAGACATTGCTAAGGTGAGTTTTTATCTGGAGCGTGTAGAAAATATTGCCTAGTTTAGCCTATTAAAGGCTTATTAGAAAACTCTTAACAGCATAAAAAACAATTACCTTCAGCAAATGCGCTAACATTTTACAGTAATAATGATCCATCAAAGCAGTTTTATCACAATCTTGATGCGTAGTATTTCAAAAAGCCAAATACAGCACACTAATTAAAATTGAACGCACTACATAGTTCATTTTTTATAATATGCTTAGACTGTAATAATCACACTACGTACAAAAGTCGCATATTGTTATAAAATAGCGTGTAACACAACATTGAGTTATTTATATTTTAAGAACTACGAGATAAACCATGATCAAACCAAAACCTTTAGTATTATTAATTCTTGATGGCTTTGGCGTTAGCACAGAGACAAGCTATAACGCAATCGCTCAAGCCAATACACCATGTTGGGATAGCTTGCAGAAAAAATATCCTATGACTCAACTGAATTGTTCTGGGCGCATTGTTGGTTTACCTGATAAGCAAATGGGTAATTCTGAAGTCGGGCATATGCACATCGGTACTGGACGTTATGTTCCTCAGGATTTTTCAAGAGTCAGTGATGCAATAGAGTCTGGCAGTTTTTTTGAAAACCCGGCCTTATGCCTTGCTGTAGACCAGGCATTAAGTAATGATGGAACATTGCACATTCTTGGTTTGCTTTCTACTGGTGGCGTACACAGTCATATCGGCCATATTTTAGCCATGCTGGAACTGGCAGTAAAAAAGGGTTTAAAAAAAGTAGCTATTCATGCCATTCTAGATGGTCGCGATGTTGCACCGAGTAGTGCTGAAGAATATCTTAAAGTTTTGCAGGATAAAATTGATCAGCTAGGTGTCGGACATATTGCTTCAATCATTGGTCGTTTTTATGCGATGGATAGAGATAATCGCTGGGAGCGCGTACAACAAGCACATCAACTTATTGTTTTAGGCAAAGGAGAATATACGGCACAATCAGCGATAGAGGGATTGCGAGCGGCCTATCAGCGTGAGGAAACGGATGAATTTGTACCCGCTACTGCGATACTGAATGAGCAAGGTGAAGCAACAAGTCTGGCAGCCAGTGATGCTGTAGTTTTTATGAATTTTCGAGCTGACCGTGCGCGCGAAATTAGCCAGGCAATAACAGACATTGATTTCTCAGGTTTTGAACGTAACCATGCCGGATTTCAAGGCTGTTTTGTCACCTTGACAGAATATAATGAAAAATTTCCTTACCCTATCGCCTTTCCATCTTCGGAAATTAAAAACACGCTGGGTGAAGTATTAGCAAAACAGGGCTTATTGCAATTACGACTAGCGGAAACAGAAAAGTATGCTCACGTCACTTTTTTTATGAATGGTGGCGTTGATGAGCCATATCCCGGCGAAGATCGTATCCTAGTGCCCTCGCCTAAAGTAAAAACTTATGACCTGCAACCTGAAATGCATGCTGCGAAAGTGACAGAGCATTTGGTCAATGCGATTACCGAGCAAAAATATGATGTCATTATATGCAACTATGCAAACTGCGATATGGTCGGGCATACTGGCAAATGGGAAGCGGCTCTAAAAGCAGTAGAAACTATTGATGCATGTTTAGCTGAACTTGTTGAAGCACTCGAAAAGGTTGGGGGGCAAATGTTACTTACCGCTGATCACGGTAATATTGAACAAATGCGTGATGCCAAGGGCGGACCATTAACCTCACATACGACTAACCCGGTTCCATTAGTGTATGTAGGTGGTAAACAGCGTTTAGCTGATAGCGGCAGTTTAAAAGATCTAGCCCCGACTATGCTGGAAATTTTAGGTATAGCGCAACCTATAGAAATGGATGGTAAATCTCTTTTAACAGGATCTTAAGTGCACGTTAGACTTTTTCTGCTGGTTTTACTACTCTGCAGCCATAACTCAGGGATGGCTGCAGCGAGTAAAGACCAGGAGTTGCGTCAGATACAGGATAAAATCAAAGTACTGGCTGATAACTTAAACAATTTAAACAAGCAAAAAAATCAAGCGAGTGCTGAGTTAAAACGAGTTGAACAACAGTATGGTGAAATATCACGTACGGTTCAGGAGCTGGATACGCAAGTAAATGTGAAACGCCAGCGTATTAAAGAAATCCAGCAAGAAATGCAATTGCAAAATAGCTGGTTACTCACACAAAAATCACAATTGGCAGAGCAAGTCAAAACAGCATACGCACTAGGGAGACAGGAGCAATTAAAGCTATTGCTCAATCAACAAGATGTTAATCGCAGCAGCCGCATCATGACTTATTACAAATATTTTAATCAGGCACGATTGGATAAACTGCAACGAATTAATGCCAGCTTGCAATTATTAACGGCTTTAGAACAACAAAAGCTTCTGGAAAAGCAAGGGCTAGCAAAGTTAATCGCCGATAATAAATTACTTCAGGAGCAATTGGTCTTAAGTAAAACCGAACGCACGCAATTGCTTGCGCAAATTAAAAAAGACTATCAGGATAATAGCCAGCAACTATCCAGACTTAAAAAAAATGAAAAACAATTAAAGTTGCTTATTTCAAGGTTAGCGATTGCTACTCAAACCGAAATCGCCAATAAAATAAAGACTCAGTCTTTTACTCGATTAAGAGGCAAATTACCCTGGCCGGTACAAGGGAAGATCGCCAAAAGCTTTGGTAGTCAGCGCTCTGGAAGTAAATGGAATGGGGTATTAATTCAAGCTCAGGAAGGAACCAAAATACAAGCCATTGCCCATGGACAAATTGTTTTCTCAGGCTGGTTTAAGGGATATGGGTTATTAGTTATCTTAAAGCATGATAAAAACTTTATGAGTCTGTATGCGTTTAATCAAAGTCTGTATGGAGAAGTGGGTGACTGGGTAAATACTGGAGACACAATAGCTACTCTAGGTAACAGCGGGGGTAGAGAGAAAGCAGCCTTATATTTTGAAATTCGCAAAAAAAATAAGCCGCTTAACCCAGAAAAGTGGTGTAAAAAATAGGCTTTAATGTACCCCGACCTTTTTGGCTTAGCGGGGTGTAAGGCAAAGAAAGTGAACAATAATTATGTGTTGTAATGCGCTCTTTTTAAATTGAGTTGCATTATTTATTTGTATATTGATATAGAATACCTTTATCTAGAATCTGTAACCGTATTGAAATATGGATACAGATGGAAATTATCAGGAATATTGTTACGGAGTTTGTACAAGGTGCTTAAACAAAAAAATATTTTTATCTTATTTCTAGGTTGTTGCCTAGGTGTTTTAATTTCTACTGCTGGCTCAGTGCTAGCAGACAAGGACGCAGAGCAGAATGAGCAGGTAGTAAGCTTACCTTTCGAGGAATTACGCACGTTCACAGAAATCTTTGGTCGCATCAAACAGGATTATGTTGAGCCTGTTAGCGATAAAGACTTACTGGAAAATGCGATTAGAGGCATGTTAGTTGGCCTGGATCCTCACTCTAGCTATTTAGATACAGAAGAGTATAAAGAGTTAAAAGTAGGTACTACTGGTCGTTTTGGTGGACTTGGAATACAGGTCACAATGGAAGATGGCTTTGTTAAAGTAATCTCCCCTATAGATGATACCCCCGCACAACGTGCCGGGATTCAACCAGGTGATTTAATCATTAAACTAGATGACCAGCCTGTTAAAGGTATGACCCTGAATAATGCCGTTAAAATAATGCGTGGTGAGGTAGGCAGTGAAATCGTGCTAACCATTGTACGTGAAGGTGAAGAAGCGCCTTTTGACGTAACTTTAGTCAGAGATATTATTAAGGTTAAAAGCCTACGTAGTCGTATTTTAGATGATGGTTTTGGCTATATACGTATCAGTAGTTTTCAATCGCCTACAGGCGACGCCGTTAAAGATGCTGTTGACGAACTTAATAAAGAAAATGGCGGGCCTCTAAAAGGTTTAGTGCTGGATTTACGCAATAACCCTGGTGGAGTGCTAGATGGCGCGGTGTCAGTCAGTGATGCTTTTTTAAACTCGGGTAAAATCGTTTATACAGAAGGCCGGATTAAAGACTCGCAAATGGAATTTAATGCAACACCTGGTGACTTATTAGATGGAGCGCCAATCGTTGTTTTGATTAATGCAGGTTCTGCTTCTGCTTCAGAAATTGTTGCCGGTGCATTACAAGATCATAAACGCGCAATTATTATGGGGACAAAATCCTTTGGCAAAGGCTCGGTACAAACAATTATGCCTACGGGCAATGGCGGTGCTGTAAAAATTACGACGGCGCGATATTTCACTCCTGCAGGCCGTTCAATACAGGCGACAGGAATCGAGCCTGATATAGAACTTGAACGCCTTAAACTGGAGTCTTTAGAAGCAAGCAGTTTTAAGCCTATAAAAGAAGCTGACTTGTCAGGTCATTTAACTAATGGCAATAGCAAAAAAGCTAAAACTCCAGAACAAACTAACGAGAATGACCAAGAAGAAGATCCAAAAGGAGTCGATATGCGTGACTATCCATTGAAAGAAGCGTTGAACTTATTAAAAGGCATAGCAATTCTAAGATAGTCTACAAGTTTGGATATGCTTCGTGCGATACCCTTACACGGAGCATTTCCACTAATCCCTATATCGTTAAAGAATGAAGATTTAATAAAACCCGTCATTCCTGCTAAAAGCATACAGGAATGATGGTCTTTTTAATTATTACAACGTACGAATTTATTCGGATATTATTAAAACTTGATTCCTAAGCTATCGAGTCAGGTATATAGGAATGCGCCCGTTACTCCTCCCCTTCGTTGCATGCTCTATACAAGCACTTCTTCACTACTACGGCTTCTCTGCTGACATCTCATAAAATCTTATTCAGGAGACCTCCGCTTCCAGATAAGGGTGCTAAAACTTTCTGCCCGTGCCGCCTTACCGGTATACTATTGAATTTGCTCGTTTATAGTAGAAATTTCTTAGGACTTGAGCATATACTAAGGCTATACTATTCAAAGCAAATTAAATAGCTTGCAGCAGATACCTAAGCATATTACATTTACAGGTATAATTAATCATTTAGGTGTTATTTATCATTAAAATAGCAGCGAATATTGCAGAGTAATCATTATGCATGAGATGTCATTATGCGAAAGCGTTCTGGATATATTGGAGCAACAATCCTTGCAACAACACTACTGTAAAGTTACTAAGGTATGGTTGGAGATTGGAGCCTTATCATCGGTAGAACCAGATGCCATGCGTTTTTGTTTTGATGCAGTAATGCAAGGCTCGCTAGCAGATAAGGCCGGACTAGAAATTATAATAGTGCAAGGACAGGCCTGGTGTTTGCAATGCAATAAAAATGTGCTTATTGAACAACGTTATGATACATGCCCTGTTTGTGGTGGATTTAAATTACAGGTGAATGATGGTGAGCAAATGCGAATTAAAGAACTGGAGGTAGAATAATGTGTAGCGTATGCGGATGCAATGAAGGCGAAACCACAATAGAACATAGTCATGAAGATGAACATCATCATGGAAAACACAGCCACACTCATGATTACGGCACAGGAGCAGCGCATGCTCATGCGCCTGGTTTAAGCCAGGCCAGGATGGTGCAAATTGAGCAGGATATTTTAAGTAAAAATAATCAATATGCGAGTGGCAATCGGGATTATTTTAGCAAGCATGGTATATTGGCTTTAAACCTGGTTTCCAGCCCTGGCTCGGGTAAAACCAGCCTATTAACAGAAACCATTGCGCTATTAAAAGACCAGCTGGATATGTCGGTTATTGAAGGTGACCAACAAACCACCCATGATGCTGACCGTATTCGAGCAACCGGTGTCAAGGCATTACAAATTAATACCGGCAAAGGTTGCCATCTGGATGCGCACCAGGTTAGTCATGCACTGGAAAACCTAAAGCCCGCAACAGAAAGTATCGTGTTTATCGAAAATGTCGGTAATCTGGTCTGCCCTGCCAGCTTTGACTTAGGTGAAGCGCATAAGGTAGCGATTCTTTCGGTAACTGAAGGTGAAGATAAACCGCTAAAATATCCAGATATGTTTTATGCTGCTGATTTAATGATTTTGAATAAAATTGATTTATTGCCTTATGTTGATTTTGATGTGGAAAAATGTATTCAATATGCTAAACAAGTAAATCCTCGTATTAAAATACTCCAGTTATCTGCCAAATCTGGTGCAGGCATGGAGAGCTGGGTGCAGTGGCTTAACGCAAGTCGGGCAATGCAATTAGTTGATTATGCAAGAACAATTTAAATTAGCCGTGCACTAAATCGCATCAGGAGTTAAATACTTTCCTGATTACCCATAACTCTCAGCTATCTTCGTCATTCCTGCATGCTTTTAG
>CAYWLM010000061.1:0-16604 GCA_964459125.1 uncultured Methylomonas sp.
GCTAAAAGCATGCAGGAATGACGAAGATAGCTGAGAGTTATGGGTAATCAGGTAATTTTTTATTAATGCATGCGATTGTACTAAGTGTTGCCGGCGTTACTGGTTCTGCCATAGCTGTCTGGGTATTGTTAAGTCTGGTGCATGAGTAGAAGCAGGCGACATTTATAGCGACATCAATATATAGCTTTGCTCTTAAAGCTCTATCTGGCATTTTTTTTGGATAGGGCTTTTTTATTGTCTGAATGCTGAGTTTATTAATTAAACAATGTAATTTGGCGCATTAAATTAAGTTATATGCCTTGCATGAATATAAGCCTCATCTTTCCTTTTACGTTAATAAGACGGTTATAAAGTGTCAGAAAAAGATTGTTTTGTCTTTCATAGTCGTTGTAAATAAATTATAGGAAATTTTAACCATTTGATTTTAATTAATATATTGAATTTTTCTGGTTTTTTTAAACCGGGTTTAAAGTCTTGGATAAAACAGTGCGTTTGCAAAGAAATTAACGCCCTCAATAAATGGCTTATTTTTTGCATGAGCCATAGATTGTGTCGATGTCTATTTTAAAGTTCTAAACATCGACTTATTTTTATACTTGAGGGAGGTCTCGATGTTTCGAATAATAAGTTTGCGAGGGCAACAAAGGCTTATGTATATAAGCGGTTTATTGTTGCTCTTCATGTTTACTAATAGTTATGCAGCGGTCAATGATAATGGCATGCCGGTGTATAGTAATCCGGTTGAAGCTATCAATGCATTTGATCTGGTGGTTAACCATCCTGCGATTCCGTTATTGGATGAGCAGGGTAATAATGTACTGGAAACCAAAAATCCATACAGCCCGAAAAAGAGTTGTGCTGGCAGTGGTTGTCATGACTACGATGTGATTACCAAAGCACATCATTTTCAAATGGGGCGCGATGAAGCGAGTGATAACTATGGCGCTAAGCGTGGTCTACCCAGTTTAGTATCACCGGGTTATTTTGGCGGCTATAACTGTATGGGCGGTAGTAACCCTACGATTCTGGCGAAGAAAAATAATAGTAATCCAGAGGAGTTTATGGATTATGGTGCAGCCGGTTTTGTGAAATCCTGTTCTACCTGCCACTCTGGTGGTGGTTATGGCGAGTATGATCGTGATGGTATCCGTTATGATCAGAAAAATGTCGCGGATATTAAACTCTATGATGGCGATTATTATGAACCGCATGTGATGAATGGACAGTCGCATTTGATGCTTTGGGATTGGAAAAAAAGCGGTGTGGTTGAAGCTGATTGTATGGTTTGTCATGTGGATATTCCTTCAATGAAAGTGCCAGAAGATAGTGGCTTAGGTCCTGTTGCCTCTGGGCCTACGCGCACGCGTGCGCAATTTATTTCGGCAGGTTTTTTCCGTCAGGCAGCGTCTGGTTTAATGGAGATGATAACTAATAGCGAAGGCAAAAGCTTGATGACGGTTGAGCGAGCAATGCAGCCCAATCCGGGTATGCATGGTGCGCCAGGAGTGGGTGAGTCGATGCAATTTGTATTAGATGACAGTGATATGCCTAAGTTTAACTGGCATGCCGATGCCTTTGATGGCAATGGTCGCGCGGTCATTCCAATGTTGCGTTTTCCAGCGAATGAAAACTGTATGCAATGTCACTTGACCAGTAACTCACGTCGCGGTTTTTATGGTTTTGGTGAGTCAGCAAAAGCGACCATCGAGGCGGCGGGTGAAGATGCCAGTGATGGTGTGTTACAGGATGATTATCAGGATGATGTTCATAAAGGCAAAGTGTTTGTTATGGATAATGGTCAATCACGCGTGATTAATAACTGTAATGCTTGTCACGATAAGCAATATTACAAATCTAATTTAGCACCTATTGATCTGGATGCTAATCATGATTTTATGAAAGGCAACTCGGATATGGACGTGCGTAATGATTTGGATTTTAATCCAAATGCCTTATCGTGCGAGTTCTGTCATATGAACGCTAAAAATGCCAGCATCCCATCCGGTCATGATTCGCAATTAGCCGCGCATCGTGAATTATGGAAAGGTAACGGCGATATGGCGGGTTATAGTCAAGACAGTTTGACTAAAATCACGCAAACACATTTTGATGTTGTAGCTTGTCAGACGTGCCATATTACCAATAAAAAGGTGGGTGATAATCCATTGCAGATCTTGTATCGTTACCGCGAAAACGAAGATGGCAAGTCGAAAATGACGCCTTATAATCCGCGTTTACGTTATTATTGGAAAGATAAAAATTCAGGACGTATTTTCTCTAAAGCAGAGCGTAATAGTGTGTTTGTTAAAGGTACCGATGCTGAAGGAAATGACTACGGTATTATTGCTGATCCGATTACCGGTGAAGAAACTGGACGCGTAGGTGGTACAACCGGCAGACATGGCTTTAGCTTTAATGACCCTGATACCTATGAAGGTTTTGTGGGCTTGAAACAAGCCTATGACAGTTTATTACGCAAAAAAGGCTATGAAAATCCAGATACCACTATGGTTTGGACTGAGTCGAATGAGTATTTGATGTCACATAATACCCGTCCGTCACCAGAAGCTTTGCAATGTGAGCAATGTCATGAACGTAAACAAAGTGGCGCGTTTAGTTCTTTAGTGTCCCCTAAAGGTGTTTTAGGTGCGGCTAATGTCGCGAAAGTAACCACTATTCCTGATAATCGTTTAGTTACGGAAGGGATTATTACTCTTGATCTGCCGTATATGAAGTTACAGGAAAATGGGGATATTACTGAAAATGTGGACGATATTTTGTATGCAACCAAAATTGATCCCTTTATGACCTTGTTGAAAAACTCCAGTGCCAGTGAGATTTTGGGACAGTTTCAAAAAATGCGCACCAGTGATTTATTAACCGGTGTCGGACCACAACTTGCGGGAATTATGCAGGCTGATTTTGTCAGCCCGGATAGTTTTGTTTTCCAGGTGAATAAAGGCGCGGTGAATTTGCGTAATATGGCGGCTGCAATTGATGGTAATTTGTTAAATAGCGCGGTATTTCCAAGTTATTTAGGCGTTATGGGGAAACTTGTTGGCGCTGAAACTGCCGCACAAAGCATCTTGGATGCACGTCAGTACGGTAAGTTACGTTCGGATGTGTTTTATTTTAATGTGCAAGACAGCGCTAGAAAAACAGTGAAACTAAACGGTAGCTATATGTATGTTGTTGCAGCATATAAAGGTGATCGTAGCGATATCAATAGTATTAATGTCGTCATGGCTGATTTTGGCGTCACTAGCGTTAAAACCCTACCTGCAGCGGATATTTTGATGCTGGTGCCAGCAGGTGCAACTAACCCCGAAGCGAACGCTTCGCCTGCTCAGAATAGCAATGAAGGTCATGTGATCTTCAGAACCACTGAGTTGGGTTATTTTGTGGTTGCCGATAAATAAGTTTGCTTATTTTGTCAACCGATAAGGAAGGGAGCGCGAGTCGCTCCCTTTTTTTATGAGTTTTTTTTAAAGCACAATGAATTTATGAATACCCAGCAGTCAACAAACCGTGCCTATTTGTTACTTATTTTTTGTTCAGGCGTTGCTGCCTTGCTGTATGAAGTGCTATGGATGCATGATTTAGGACTCTTATTCGGCAATACAGCTCAAGCAACGAGCGCCACCTTAAGCGCATTTTTTAGTGGCATGGCCTTCGCTGAAAATCTTGGAAACGGAGCTTAAGCGAAGTGAAGATTTTTAGTCTGCGATAGCCGTAGAGCCGGTTGTTTTGTCGGAGTTGTAGTGGTCATTGTGAATAGCAACAAGTAAGTCGTGCGCGAAGGTATTTTTTTATCTCGAGATCAACATCATAAAACACGCTTAATGCAGCAGTTCGTGTTTTGTTGTTAAACGTGAGTCTTGAGAAAAATGCCTTATATGACTTATTTAGATACGGTAAATGCCTTATTTTTTATTTTTCTATGGAGGATAAAAAAATTTGATTCTGGTTGCATTCTTTTGATATTAAAGGATTTATAAGGTGTTTTTTATTTATGGCATGGTTTGTGTGTTACTTATTGCAAGAGTTCATGAGGCTCTAATTCATAAAGGGTATTTTTTATGTGCTAGTAGGAGACTGGTTCTGATGGATTAAGGAGGTATACAAGAGTGTGTGCATAACAAGGTGTTAAGTTTAGGAAAATGCAGCGCAGGATGCGAGATGCAAAGGATATTAAGGAACTGTTTAGTTTAGCAGTATAAGCAGGGAGACAAGGGATTGTGTGGCAAATGATGGAATCATTTGAGCTTGTTAGGGAGATTTAGGAGCTAAGGGTAATGGATTTTCAGGAATCAGTTTTACACGGAGTACTATTCTTAACGTAAGGGTATGTGTTAATTGCAGCGACTGGATGTGTGTGAGTTATTGAGGTATTCCACAGAAATGCGCTGATGGTTCAGGTTTTTCATTATGGGCTAAGGTATTAATAAGGATGTTAGGCAAGGAAGCTGAATCATTATATTTTATGAGATAAGAAAACATTTTTTTGATTCAGTGTAGATAAGATGTAGTTATTTATTAGGTCTTAGGCTCGCAGAATTGAAGTAAAGGTTCGCTTTAAATTTTCATAAGCTTTTTAAGAGGGGGCGCTTAGAGCGCTCCTTTTTTATGTATACGTTGTAGGTTTTTATGAAAAAAATACGTGAATTATCGAGTGACAATGGATCGGTGGATTTTATTAGCAAAAGTATGCCTTGGATGTTTGGTGCTGGTATCGCGGCAGGGCATTTATTGACAGCGTCTAGTTGTACGATTCCTCAGCAAGGCCGCTGTTCTGTTTGCGGGGGGTGTGTTGTTGCACTAGGCTCGTTGGTCGGTTGGGCGTTAATTAAACAACGTCAGGGCGATGATTTTTATAGCCAGAAATAAATTCAGTTTAGATTCGTTGTTACATAATGAGGTCAAACGTTCGTTGTGTCTTGTTTCTCTGTTTGTTTGGCTTGTCTCCTAGCGTTTGGAGCGCCTGGAATTGGAGTGGAACATTAAATTCAAAAATTCAAGCAGATAATCGCTACACTCGATATATAGACAAAGCCCAAGTATTTGGTGAAATATGGGGAAGTTTTGAAGCGTTTGATAATGAAAGTTGGCGGACTTCGGTAGATTTTGTTGCGCGTGAAGGAAGTAAGTATGGGTTAGAAGGCGTTTTTTATCAATTATATGTAGAAAAACTGCTAAAGGACTGGAATAGCACAGTTAAAGCAGGGCGCTTTCAACGATCGGATAGCTTGGGCTTTTATAGTTTGGATGGTGCTTCTATTTTATACCGATTACCGGAACAGGGCTTGTCCTTTAATGTGTATGGTGGAAAACCTACGAGGCAAGAGGATGTTCGTTCTGTCTCGGGGGATTGGTTGTATGGTTTAGAAATGATGAGTCATCAACAAATTGGTTGGCAAAATAATGTATTGCCTATCGATACGTGGCTATTTCGTATCGGTTTTCAACAATTTCATGATGATAATACCTCGACTCGTTTAAGCATGGCCAATACGCTAGAGGGACAATTTCCGCAAAGTTATTTACATGCTTATGAGTTGTCCTTTATGGCAACTTTAGAAACAAATACTGGTGTTTTTGAGGAAGTGTACGCTAGTTTATTGCTCGATGTGACAGAAAATAGCCGAGTTCAAGTCAGTTATGCGCTGTATGAGCCTAAGTCACCTTTTCCTACCTTTAAAGAAAAATTCTATAGTAATTATTACCAAGGCCGGCAGGATTTATTGCGCTTAAGTTTTGATCAAGCGCTAACGGATACCTTTAGTTATCATTTAGGTGGTCTGCGCGCAGCACGAAAGGCTGAAGCGGATATAGGCTACGGTTTTGATTTGGGTATACGCAGTGCATATTTTCGTGATTGGGATTTAACCGCCGATTTTGGCATGCTCGAGTTTGGTAAAAGTAGTACTTATAATTTGTATTTTGGCAGTACATACTCATTGTCAACTAAGTCTCTGATTGTTTGTAATCTAGCTTTCTCATTAGATACGAGTCCTTTGTATGGTGAAAATAAAGCCGCAGGGACAGAGCTAAAATATCGATATAAATTATTTAGTGATATTTTTCTTGATTTAGCGGGGAGCTATATTGTGAATTCACGATTAAATGATGAATACCGGGTTGGGCTTCAGGCAACTTGGTATTTTGATAATTTTCAACCTAAGGTCATGAATTAATGCGCTGGGTTATTTGTGTTTTTTTTGTATTTCTAACGATGGCTGTAGGTGCTGTTGAGCAAACAGCTGAAAGTAATAAAATGCCAGCATTACAGCTCCCTGAAGTCCCAGGAGCAAGCTCAGGAAGGATTGAACAAGAAGAAACATGGTGGGAAAAACGCGATCAGCGTAGTGATATATATTATCCACATAAGGCCCATTATGCGGTAATGGAAGAGGAAGGGGATAGTTGTTTATTGTGTCATGCTTTTCAAAAAAATGATGAGCATAATGAAGATAAGCGTAAGCCTTTAAATCTTATTGCGAATGAGCCTCTTGAAGAAATTTGTCATGATTGCCATGTTAATGAACGACGTGGGCCGTGGCGATGTGATGTTTGTCATGACGATCCTAAAAAAATATGGCCCGCAGATCATAATTCTGGATATATCCAGCATCATCAAGAAGATAGTAAGCAAGACATGGCAATCTGTGAGACCTGTCATTTAGATCGTAAGTTTTGTACAGATTGCCATTTTCGACGCGATACCTTAAACCGCTCTTATCATCCGTTGAACTATATAAATCGGCATGGATTAGAAGCAAGAATGATGCCGGTGAATTGTAGTCAATGTCATAACACGTTTTATTGTCGCGATTGCCATACTCAATAATTATGCATAAAAAAATCAGTTTATATTTTTTAATAGGATGTTGTTCTTGTTTGCTGATCATAGTACAGCCTAGTTTTGCACGTGATGTTTCATTAATGAACAACCAAATATTGTTAACGCCTACGCATGGTGGCGATGGCAGTGCATGGGGGCAAGCTAATTGTTCGGCTTGTCATGTGCAACGTAATATTCATAAAACTGTGCCTAAAATTCGAGATATTGTATTTAGCACCGGCTATCAGGGCTGTACTGGCTGTCATGGGAATAATGGAGCATTGGTAGAACGTAAGTGTACGATTTGTCATAATTCTGAGCGTTTGCCAGCTTCTCCATTACAGCATGCGGAAAAAAATCATAATTTTAATGTCCTGGAAAATTCAAAGCTTAGCGATACACAGTGCTTGGTATGTCATCAGGCAGCAGATATGGATGGTCAGTTTGAGCCAAAGGTGGATTTGACCCACTTTACTCAGCCGGGGGTAGATATGCCTTATCAGAATAGTTCGGAATTTTGTTTGCGTTGCCATAATGATGACCACCAGCAGCCAGGTTTTGAAATGTTGCCGCGTATATTGCGTGATCCCTTGGTGATGATGGATAAGAATTATCGTTTTATCGATAAACATGGTTATCCGCAGGGTAGTGGCGAGCGCACCTATGCAGGTTTGCGAGAAAGTGATTATCGTTATGGTACTTTAGTTGAATGCACGGATTGTCACGTGATGCATGGCACGCATAATGATAAATTAATTGTTGATCGCAGTGATGCAGCAATGAGTAAATTACCTGAAGCGTTAGGTAATATTCCCGTATTGATCAATGTCGGTGAAAACGGTAATTATGCGCAGCTTTGTGTGACCTGCCATGCCATGAGCGATATTGTCGAACAGGGCGCAGAGGATGCAGGTAATGGTTTGGCTGGGGTGCATCAGATTGGGACTGATTGCCGTACTTGTCATGTGCATGGGATGGCGGCACAAACTGGATTATGATGTTTTATTTTATAGCCATGTTGCTAGGCTTGGTGCTACCGGCGCAAGCAGAAGAAAAACCTGAGCTGCCGCCATTGCACCATTTAGTTGGTATTAAGCCATCTACAGCGATCAATATTCCCGATTCATTTAAGCTAGGTGCAGAAGGAGAATTAATTTGTGCAAGCTGTCACGGTTTAAAAGATATGGATAAAACCCCTATAGATAAAGTCGATACCGATTCGGCTGATTTTTTAGTGGGTGGTTCGTATCGAAGGCTTACCGGTTTTTGTTATCGCTGTCATGATGAAAAAAAAACACAGCGTGACAATATTCATCTGATGCTCGATGAGCAGGGTGAAATTAAAAAGAAAAACTGTACTTTTTGTCATGCGGAAGTACCTGAACGAGATAAGCTGCAAACTATTGCTGACGTTAAGCTACGCCTGCCACTGGAAACCATTTGCTTAGGCTGTCATTTAAAAGATCCGCATTTTAATGCAGTCGAGCATCAAGTTAAACCCGCGCAAGAAGAAATGCTCAAGCGCATTGCTACAAACAGCAAACAGCAAGGTATTATCGTGCCGTTAACTGAGAAAAAAGAAGTGGTTTGTGTGAGTTGTCATACTCCGCATCAATATGGTGTCTTAGATCCTCACACGCCACCAGGAAAACAAGTTAAAACAGCCGATTTAGAAGCAGGCGTCGATTATCAAGAGCATCCTTGGAATGCCGTATTTGCGGCAGATAAGGCCTTGCGTTTAGATGAATTTAATAAACGGCATAAGATGCAGGTTAAATTTTCCTATCAACGTATCGTACAGGAGACGCTATTGCGTTTACCCGCTAAAGACGGGCAAATGTGTTTAGTCTGTCATGATTTTAAAGATTAACCAGAGGGGACAATAATGCGCATTATCGACAATATAAAAGCCATTCCGAAAGTACAAAAATTTCGTTATGCCATGATTTTTCTGGCGAGTGCGAGTTTACTTGGGCCATTAGCTTTTTTGCCGCAATTTGTGGGGAATGATGATCTTTGCGGTACGTTATGCATGCGCCGCTTTTATTTATATTTTCCGGGCATGACCTGGGATGATTTTTTTGTACATGTGAATGCCGCAGCGATTGGGGTGATGGCCTTCGCTATGATTTTGCTGACTACGCTTATTTTTGGTCGTATATGGTGTGGTTATTTATGTCCGGTGGGTGGTTTAGCAGAACTCAGTTCACGTATGCTCAATGATCGCTGGAAAATTGAGTTTCGCTCATTACCCCAAGTGCAAATTCGCTACGGTTATTTTGGTTTTTATTTAATTGCCATGCCGGCATTGGGTATTAGTGCCTGTAGTTTATGTAATTTCATTACCATTCCGCGTTTAATAGAAGCAATGAGTGGCGAATATCACGGCATGATTTACCTAGTATCAAGTGTGGGTTTAGTGAATTTAGGTTTATTGTTATTGCTCGGTGTATTTGCCAGTAAAGGGCGTGCGTATTGTCAGTTTTTATGCCCTATCGGTGCGGCAGACAGTATTGTGAATCGGATCGGTGCAAAGCTGCCGTTTGCACATCGTATTCGGGTCGCAAAAGAACGTTGTACTGGGTGTAATATCTGCGCGCGAAACTGCATGTGTGGTGCTATTAAAATGGTCGATAAAATAGCGACCGTCGACCAAATGTCTTGTATGTCTTGTCACGAGTGTGTTGATGTCTGTGATTGGAATGCTTTGGCCTGGACTACGCCACCTAAACATCATATTAACGAACCTAAACGCATTAAAAAGAATACCGAAATCTTTCCTTTGCCTGATTGGCAAGCCGTGCATATTCAGCCCAAAAAAGAAGTGGTAGTAGGTGCAGCCAGGGCTCTGCTGCAAGTGAGCTGGGTTAGCGTATTTAATGCTATGGTGCTATTGACTGTAGTGTCTGTAGTTATTGTTGGTTCATTTTTATAAGTATTGAGTAAAGTTAATAGTCAGTATGTTGCGATCTTCACTGTTAGTTTTTCTGTTATTTCTTGTGCAACATAGTGCCAATGCTAATCCACGCTATAGTGACCCCGATGGCTGTTTATCCTGTCATGCCTATGAAGGCTTGAATTTTATTGATGAAAATGGCGTTGTGCGTAGTGCAACGATTAATCGTGAACATTATGCCAGCTCCTTGCATGGTAGTGTGCCCTGTAAAGATTGCCATCGTGAAGTCGTTGATTATCCGCACAAAGTTGAAAATACCGAGGTGGATTGTAGCGAGTCTTGTCATATCGAAGAGCCATCCGAAGGGGTTAAATACAGCCATGATGTGATCCATGAAGAAATGGATAAATCGGTACATGCCGATGGCTGGTATAAAGGTTTAACTGGCGGCAACCGACTTGAAGAGGTGGAAACAGAGCAAGATCCATCGTGTCGTCGTTGTCATAGTAATACTTTATATATTGCTGAAACCCAATTAGAAAATTTTAAAGAGTCCTTTGATCATGCGGAAACCGAGTGCGGTAATTGCCATCAGGGTAAAGTGTGGATGGGGCAATTTGGCGGCCATATTTTACGCCGTTTTGTAGGTCGACGCTGGAATAACAAAGAAAATAATCAGCTGTGTATTCAATGTCATGGCGATATTGACGCAATGCGTGAGGTGAAGCAGGAAGACCCAGAAACCTTAGCAGAGCATCCGCCTAGTGAGCGTTTTGTGCAAAGTGCAGCTAGTTATACTAAAACTTTGCATGGTCGATTGATTGATGCAAAATCTACTTTTGGTGCCTCGTGTATTGACTGTCATGCCCCGAAGAATTGGAAACATGAAATTCGTTCGTATCATGATGAAAAATCTGCATCACACCCTGATAATCTTGGCAAAACCTGTGGTCAATCGAATTGTCATGGCTATGCTAAGAAACCGGGTAATGAAGGCTTTACTATGACTGATATGCATGACTTAGCCTTGCTCGGCCTAACCGATATGGATAATCCTTTAGAAGTCGAAGGTTTATCAGAATCCAATTGGTTTCGTAGTGCAGGCCCTTTAATATTAGCCGCATTAGTTTTTGCGGTAGGAAGTCTGATTTGGTGGTTGCTTTATCGTACAGATAAAAAGATTTTAGCGATTTTAGGTGGTGATCGTTTTGAGCGAGTGATGATTGGGCGCAAGGGTAAGCAAAAAAAAGCACACACTAAGAAGACGTCCGTAGCGAAGAAAGTAGCACCAAAAGTTGCTGTGCCTGTCGATGAAAATCTCGGTATGACTAAGGTGGATGAAGCTATAAAATCATCATCAATGACAGATTCAATCCCGACACAAGAGCCAGAGCAGACAGCAGTCAGCCAACAAAAGGATGCCTCAGCGCCGGCTATAAAACGGAATGATACGACAAAGCCTGATAGCACAGATGATTAAGAAGTTTAATATGGCATATCGAATTTTTATAGTGTTGATGCTTAGTGTAGTTAATACTGGCGTTTTTGCTGAGGGCTTGTATTTGCAAACTCTGAATAAGACGGTTTTGAATGCAGAACAAATCCAAAAGTCGAAACAAAAAATAGAGGAGCATAAGTCGGTTACTGTGCGTGAAAAACTGGCAATCGAGCCGTTTCATAAGCGTGGGCAGATAAATAGCTCTTTGGAATACAGCGTGTGTACAGGCTGTCATTTATCACCTCCACATACTAAAAGTGACCGGACGCGTACCTTTATGAATATGCACACGCAATTTATAGCTTGTGAAACTTGTCATTTTCGACCTGAAAACACAGAGTTGAACTATCAATGGGAAGATGTGCGGGAGGGTAAAATGTTGCCAGCGAAGCAAGAGCTCTTTAGACAAGTAGTCATACCCGAGGAAAAGCCCGAAGAACGCATTAAAACATTGCACTCAGTTAATAAAATAACGCCTTTTTATCAAAAAGAAGCAGTTGTTTTGCGTAAAAATAGCGCCTTTGCTCAGGAAACTGTACGGATTTGGATGGATGGTTCTTTGGAGGCAAAAGCAAAGCGTCGCGCTTTAATTCATGCGCCTTTACAAAAAGAAGGGCCAGAATGTCAGGCGTGTCATGATAAGCAGCAAAACTTTCTGAATTTGACTGGTCTAGGTGCTACGACTTATCAGATTGAAAAGATTCAAAATAATATCATTGCCCAATTTTTTGCCCGTTATAAAGATAAAGAGCAACGTATTCGTATTATGAGTATCTTGCAATGATGCGTGTTGTTTTAAGTCTGATGCTGTTGTTTGCTCTATCGCCTGTCTGGGCTGCACAGCAACAAATGCCTTTCAGTATCAGCACAAAAATTATCCAGGCAGATTTTAATCAGCCGAGTGGCTTAAGTCTGGATGCCGCAGGGCAGTTATATGTGCTGGATGGAATGAACTCCCGGGTTGTGGTGTTTTCACCTGAGGGCAAGCGACTGCGTGAAATTAATACTCAACAGACTGAGCATGATTTTTTTAAGGCCATGGGTTTAGCGATACACGGTGAGAGTCTGTATATTGCCGATCCGCGCCAGCATCAAATTAGCCAATATTCATTACAAGGGCAATGGCAACGTAATATTCCTTTGGCAGCACCAGAAAAACAAACCCTATTGCCTGAACCTGTAGCTTTATTAGTGCGTGACCATGACATTATTTATGCAGATAGGCGTTGGCATCGCTTGTGTTATCTGGATATTAAAACTGGAGTTGCAAAACGCTGTGTTGGTGAGCGCGGCGAAATGGAGGGGCAGTTTCAATACCCGTTTCAAATCGCAGAAGATCGCGATGGCTATCTGAATGTTGTCGATGTTTTAAATGCGCGTGTGCAAGTATTTGATCGTAGTGGGCATTATTATTCACAAACCGGGCAATTTTCCATGCAGAATTTTTATCGTCCCAATGGCAACGCATTTGATTCTTTAGATTTTCAATATATTAGTGATGCCTATTTAGGTACGATTAGTGTTTACCAAAAAGGGCGCTTTTTGGGGTTACTGACCAATATAGAAGGACAGGCTTTAAAATTTAATGCGCCTGGCGCAATATATTATGACCCCTCGGGTTATCTCTATGTGCTGGATGCTAAAGCAGAGCAGGTGACACAGGTCGTGTTAGATTATAAATCCTTAGCTAATTACCCGGATAAACAAAAGTCGATTTCGCGTAAAAACTGTGTGCTGTGTCATTTAAGCTGGGGGGAGGGTGCGCCGGAAGCGGGACTACGCGATGGGCAAGATGTCTTGCCGGTTGCATCACTGGATATGTGTTATAGCTGTCATCATGGTGCGGTATTAGATTCGCGCCAGGCTATTTTACATGCGTATCAGCATCCCACTGTTTATGATGCGGCGGATAAAAAACAGATGCGCTATAAAGCCTTGCCACGTGAAGATAAAATTCCCGAAATTTATCCACATACCGAGAAGCAGGATTTAAGTTGCACCAGTTGCCACACCCCTCATAATAACTCTCCAGAGCCGCCGACCTTATACAGTGAAAATCATAATGCCTGGTTACGTGGCACCGATTACGGTAGTGAGCAATGTGAAGCCTGTCATGAAAAAAATGCCAAACAGTCTGGGCGTGAAGCTGCAAAAGTACATGGGCTTAATCACCCTTTGGGCGTGAAAATGCACAAACCTGAGGATAAAACTCCACGTCACTTAGAGACGCAAGATCCGTATTTACAAAAAGGTTTACCTAAGGCTTTATTAGCTAATGGTGCAGCTTTAGGGGAGGACGATGCTTTGGTGTGTCAATCGTGCCACCAGATTCATCAGGGCAAAACAGAACATTTATTAATTCAAACCGATAAAAGTGGGGCTTTGTGTGAAAGTTGCCATCAACGCCAAGCGCCTAAAGATAAAAAAGCGGCGCGTAAAGCCGGGGTACATCCAGTTAATATAGAGCTGGAAGAGCCGGTTAAAATTCGTGGCAAAAAAGTCGAAATAGTACAGTGTCAAAGCTGTCATAAGGTACACGAAGGTACTTTAGGTACGGCATTATATCCAGACAAGATTAAAGACGCGGAAGAATTATGTATCGGCTGCCACGAACGTCAACATGCAAAGGATGATAAAGACGCTGCAAAAAAAGGTATTCATCCGATGAATATAGAATTAGATGAGGCGGTAAAAATAGCCGGTGTCGAAGTTAAAAAAATTGGCTGTCTCAGTTGTCACGCAATACATTCGGGCAAGCCAAATACACCGGCTTTACTTGAAGAACATAAAAACGGTGCGTTGTGTGAGAATTGTCATGCGGGCAAGCAACGTGTTGTCGGGGCGGATCATGATTTACGTGTTACCGCAAAGGACTCACAGAATCAACAGGAAGAAAAGCCTTTGCATTCAGGTGTTTGTGGGAGTTGTCATACTTTACATCGCGGCGACGCAAAACAGCCTTTTTTAAGTGCCGTGATAAGTGTCGCTGAGCAAGAGCGCGATAAAGCCGCACCGGGATTTAAACGTGATGAATTGTGTTTGAACTGCCATCAGAAAGAAGGCATTGGTAAGGATAAAGAAATTACGTATTATGGGCATCCTTACAAAGATATGGTGCTCCGTTCAGATGAAAAAATCATGCCTGTCTTGAGTCCTGTCGATGAGAGTGTCGCCGAAATTGGCGCAATTGCTTGTATTACATGTCATGAGCCGCATACGTGGCATCCACAGGAAAAAGTAATAGCAGAACCCTATTCAGTGCTGAATTATAAAAAACAAGAAAACCAGGAAGGAACGGTAAGTAACAGTTTTTTACGCTATAAAGGTGTCGCCGGTACTTTTTGTGTCAGTTGTCATGGAATTGAATCCTTGCCAAAGTATAAATATTATCACCACAAAGAAAAAGCCCGGGCTATTGGGGTTGACTATTTGCATTAGCGTTGTCTTATTGAGTTGGGCGGCTAGAATACTCATTTGTATCAATTTTAATCGTTAGTTACCTATTAATTTTAAGTGTCAGTCAATGCTTGAGGCAAAAAAATCTTTTTTATAGGCTGTATCAGTTAATTATTGTTTATATGTTCATGGTCTTTAAAAAAGGCTCTATGTGAATCGTAGTGGGTAATGCGATAATACAAAGATGAGTAGTACAACTTTATTTAGCATGGCCCTTAGCCTACAAGCTCCATGGCAAATGGAAGATATTTCATTTGTTTCCGGCGAATCCAAATCAAAGGAACTCTATAAAGGTTTTCAGCAACACCTGGAAAAAAAGGTGTTCCAGAGGATCAGGTCACGCAGCTGAGCATGGATCTTTCACCCGCTTTTATTGCTGGCGCAGCCGCCTACTTTCCAGCCGCAGAAATTACTTTCGACCGGTTTCATGTAGTCAAATTACTCAACGAGGCTATGGATAAAGTACGTAAAGATGAGCGTAAAGAGCATGAGGCGTTAAAAGGACTAAAGTACACGTTCCTAAAAAATCGAGAAAATCTTTCGGTTAAACAAGAAGCATCACTGGTAGAAATGATTCAACTTTATCCAAAGCTAGGTGAAGCCTATCGACTGAAAGTTCTGTTCAATGATCTATGGGAAATGCCCGACAAACCAGCAGCATGCGCCTTCCTGACGCAGTGGTGCAACGAAGTAGAAGCCGCTAAAATACCGGCCTTCTTGACCTTCGCAAAAACAGTTAAAGCGCATTGGTCTGGCATTGTTCACTTCGTTGAATCACACATCACAAACGGTATATTGGAAGGCATTAATAGCAAGGTTCAATTAGCCAAAAGACGCGCTAGGGGTTACCGCAATATCAACAACTTTATCAACATGATTTACTTTCTCTGTGGAAAAATGAAGTTTGATTACCCACTGTATTTCACATAGAGCCGAAATTAATGTGCATCGAAATACGACTTTTCGTTGGCGGCATCGCTTTTTGAGCTGGATTCAACAAAATCAGCCCAGTGCGCTTCATGGCATTACGGAAGCTGATGAAACCTATTTGCTGGAGTCACATAAAGATGAGCATAATCTCGATCGTCCCCCTCGCAAGCGAGGTGGTTGCGCAACCAAGCGAGGCGTATCAGACGAGCAGGTCTGTATTTTAATTGCCCGTGATCGCTCAAAACAAACAATCGATTTTGTGACAGGCAATGGCCCAATAAGCACAATGACTCTTGTTTCGTGTTTAAAGCCAGTGCTTGATACTGATGCCCTCTTAGTGAGTGATGGCAACCCAACTTATGGTGCATTTTGTAAAGCAGAAAAGGTCTCTCATGAAACCATTAATATGAGTCAAGGCCAACGGATAATCAAAGGAGCATTCCATATACAAAATGTAAATGCCTATCACCACCGGTTTAAATCCTGGTTAGATCACTTTCACGGAGTAGCAACCAAGTATTTACCTAACTATTTAGGCTGGTGCAGAGTGATGGATCAGAACCATAATTTAACTCCCGAGCAATTACTGCATTATGCTCTCGGAGATTTTCAACACTTAACGGTGACATAGCCTTGTCAAATGATCTAGCGAGCTTAATTGAATCAGTGTTGGTGGAAAAAAGCAGCGAACTTTTAACGACTTATTGAGTTACATTTGAAATAAAACACTTGCATGTTCGCGCATTTTTTCAACATGTTCAGCAGCTTTGTACAGATAAGATACGCGTTTTTTTACTGCTGATATACGCCAGTATTTAGTTGAATTTGAAGCTTCACTCATCAGAATTGAGCTGGTACTCGTATAAAAATGTTTCGCTAGAGTTTACTGGTTTCTTTTCTCTCTACTAGCTGTGACCAGAGAATGCGCTTAACCCATGTTCAGTCGTTTTTCGCTCAAAAGTCACTAAAATGTCAATTTTAAT
>CAYWLM010000062.1:0-6186 GCA_964459125.1 uncultured Methylomonas sp.
AATCATGCTTTGTTTAAAAATCTGTTGTTTCTTGGTGCGGGAGTTATTCAGCACCAGGTGCATAGTCTGAATATAGATGATATGGGCGGTTTAATTAAGCGTATGCCGCACACCAGTAAATTGTTTCTGATTGCCTGCATGAGCATTTCGTCATTACCATTATTTAATGGCTTTGTTTCCGAGTGGCTAGCTTTTCAGGTAGCGCTACAAGTCGATGTACTGAATGACGCAGTGTTACGTAGTTTGATTCCAGTGATGGCGGCAGCATTAGCCTTAACTGCCGCTCTGGCCGCAGCGTGTTTTGTTAAATTATTTGGCATGATGTTTTTAGGAGTGCCGCGATCAAGACATGCAGCAAAAGCCGAGGAAACACAAGACAAAGGCATGTTAGCGAGCTTGAGTTTGCTAGCAGGTTTATGCTTTTTATTTGGTATTTTTCCGGGGTTAATGATCAATTTGCTAGATAATGTTGCCTTGCAAACTATAGGATACGGCCTACCCAATGAATCGGCAGCCGGCTGGTTGTGGCTGGCTCCTGTCTCTATGCAACAGGCATCCTACGCTGCTCCTGTGATATTGATACTGGCCCTGATTGCCGGGAGTATTAGTTTTCATTATCTGCGCCGTGACCCGGCCGTTAAATTGCGTCAATCAGATACCTGGGATTGTGGTTTTGGTGGCTTAACCCCACGTATGCAATATACCAGCAGTGCTTTTACCATGCCTTTTCGGCGCATATTTTCTCAAGTCTGGCGGATAGATGAAAAGATTGACAAACAAGCTGGGGCAATGCCTTTGCAAGTCACCGATATTCGTTATGAACTACATATTGAAGACCATAGCTGGTCAAAAATATACCAGCCTATAGAAAAAACCGTAAATCGAATTGCTCGCTCGGTTAGCCGTATTCAAACGGGGAATATTCGGGTGTATTTAAGCTATTCGTTTTTTACATTAATCTTTTTACTGTGGGTGATTAGCTAATGAATGTTTTACTAGCCATTATTCAAACACTTTTTTTTATTGTCCTGGCACCTTTATTGGCAGGCTGGGTGAAATGGTGTAAATGTTATTTACAAAATCGCAAAGCACCTTCGCTGTTACAGCCTTATCGTGATTTGATTAAATTAACTCTTAAACAACCGGTGGTATCTAAAGATGCTTCCTGGTTATTTTTGATTGCTCCGTATATTATTTTTTCTGCCACAGCTTTGGCGGTAACTGTCGTGCCCTTTTTTTTAGTGAACTTGCCGACGGCAGCGAGCGCTGATGTGATTGTTATGGTTGGTTTTCTGGCATTTGCGCGTTTCTTTCTGGTATTAGCGGGCTTAGATGTAGGGACAGCATTCGGCGGGATGGGATCTTCACGTGAGATGACAATTTCTTCAATGGCTGAACCCGCCATGCTAATGGCGATCTTTACCATTACCATGACAGCTTCAACAACGAATCTATCTTTTGCTATAGGGCATGTGATAGAAGAAGGTCTGGTATTAAGACCTTCGTTTATTTTTGCTTTATTTGCACTGATACTGGTGGCCGTAGCAGAAACCGGTCGTATCCCGGTGGATAATCCGGCAACTCATCTTGAATTGACGATGATCCATGAAGCCATGATTCTGGAATATAGTGGCCGCCATTTAGCGTTGATTGAATGGGCTAGTCAATTAAAACTGATGCTCTATGGTGTGTTGATTGCCAATATTTTCTTTCCCTGGGGAATGGCTGAAACCTTGATAATATCAGCCTTAGGTTATGGATTATTAGCCATTATGGGCAAGCTAGCCATATTGGCAGTAATACTGGCGATATCAGAAACCTTATTAGCTAAAATGCGTTTATTTCGCGTACAGGAATTTCTAAGTTTTGCCTATTTATTAGGCCTACTAGGCATGTTAAGTCATATTATTCTGGAGGCATCACGGTAATGGATATAGAAAATCTTGATCATTATTCACAACTCATCCTGTCCCTGGCCGCGCTAGTGACTTTGACATCATTTATTATGCTTGCACAGGGGCGCTTATTACGTTTGGTATTTGTCTTTGCCCTACAAGGTTTTTTATTAGTACTTGCAACATCAATTGCAGCTTATAGTTTTGATAATCCTCATCTGTATATTTCTGCCGCCATTACTCTGGTATTGAAGGTTTTGTTTATTCCCTGGATGCTCAGACGCCATATTTTGAAATTAAATATGCATCGTGATGTGGAGGCACTGAATAATAAAACGACGCTAATGTTAGGCGGGGCCAGTCTGGTAGTGTTTAGTTATTACGTACTACACCCGATTATGCAAAATTCATCGATGATTTTATTAAATGCATTGTCTTTGAGTCTCGCGGTTATTTTATTGGGTATGTTATTGATGATTTCACATCATCAGGCAATTGCTCATGTGGTGGGTTTTATGTCTATCGAAAATGGTTTGTTTTTTGCAGCAACAGTTTCCACTAATGGCATGCCGATGGTAGTGGAATTAGGGGTCGCCTTTGATGTGTTAGTGGCAGCGGTATTATTCGGGATCTTTTTTCTGCATATCAGTAGCAGTATAGATTCACTGGATGTGGACAAGATGAATCGTTTAAATGAGGTGGATCAATGATTCCAGCCTATTTGTTATTATTATTGCCGTTGCTCGGTATCCTTTATTTTGCCTTGTTTGGGCATCAAGAAGATGTGGGCCGACAAAACATCCGCTTTAATGGCGTGACCTTGTTCTTATCATTATGGTTGGCAGTTAATGTGTTTAACTCGGGGACTCTATTGTCGACTGGCGAGTATTTTATTGTCGATTCCTTTAATGTGTATTTGATCGTTTTAACCGCTTTTGTCGGCTTTACCACCGCTATTTTTTCCGCTCCTTATATGGCGCATGAAAAAGATTTAGGAAAATTGACCGATAAACGCTTGAGATTGTATTACTCAATGTACCAAGGCTTTATGTTTGCCATGTACCTCGTTCTGACTACGAATAATATGGGTGTGATGTGGGTAGCAATGGAAGCGGCAACCCTGGCAACGGTTTTGTTAGTTAGCTTGTACCGCACACCGGAGTCTATCGAAGCGGCTTGGAAATATTTTATTCTTTGTGGTGTAGGGATTGCGCAGGCTTTATTCGGGACTATTTTATTATATTACGCGGCAACACAATTTAGCCATGCTGAAAATGCCTTGATGTGGTCGGTTTTATATGAAAACGCCAAGCTCCTGAATCCTGAAATACTCGAAATTGCATTTGTCTTTATGCTCATAGGTTATGGCACTAAGATTGGTCTGGTGCCTTTGCATAACTGGTTGCCGGATGCGCACTCGGAAGGCCCGACCCCTATGTCAGCGGTGCTCTCAGGTTTATTGTTAAATGATGCGCTGTATGCCGTAGTACGTAATAAAATGCTGGTTGATGGGGCTACCGATAGTCATATTGCCGGTTATTTAATGATGGGCTTTGGTTTGCTGTCATTTCTAGTTGCTGCTTTTTTTCTGCATAGGCAAAAAGATATTAAACGGCTGTTCAGTTATTCCTCAATTGAACATATGGGCTTAATGACCCTTGCTTTTGGTATCGGGACACCGTTTGCGACTTTTGCAGCGTTGTTGCATATGACGGTACATTCACTTACCAAGTCTGCCATTTTCGTGACCGTTGGACATGCAGCGCAGATATCGGGTACACAAAGTATTGACAAAATTCGTGGCTTAATTAAAACTCAGCCTAAAGTTGGCTGGGGGTTGCTGATTGGTACTTTGGCGATTGCAGGTTTCCCGCCTTTCGGTGTGTTTACCAGTGAATTTTTGGTCTTGCTAGCGACCATGCAGAGCTACCCCTGGCTCACACCCTTGCTATTATTAGGTATTGGAATCGCCTGTGCAGGGTTGTTTCGAAATATCCAGCCAATGGTGTATGGTGAATGTCCAGCAGGACAACAAGCAGTGCAAGCCAATTTATGGCCGGTAATGATACATCTGGTTATCGTCTTGTGGCTGGGACTTGCGATGCCTGATTTTCTAGCTGACTGGTTTACTCAAGCAACTATTTTAATTTCAGGGAGTGCTCCATTATGAGTGAAAATATTTCTACTTGGCGCATGGCATTACAGGCCGATCTGGAGTCCGAGGCAATCCAGGTTGATATTGAGCTAGAGCAGTGGACTATTGCGCTTGAACACTGGTTGCGTTTTGCTGAACTGGCACACAAGCAAAAAATGCGTTGGGTAGCGGGATGGGCAGAGCAATGTCCTGAGTCCTTCTTAGTCAACGCTTGTTTTGCCATGCGAGGTGAATATCTATGGTTATCCACCTCATTAAATTCCGAGAAGCCAGAAGTACCCTCACAAGCAACAGTTTATCCTGCTGCTAGTCGCAGTGAACGCCATACTCAGGACATGTTCGGCATTAATTTTGTTGATCACCCTGACTCCAGGGCGTGGATACGTCATCAGGCGTGGGGAAAACACGACTATCCCTTACGCCAAGATTTTCCATTGCAAGGTCAGCCCGAAGCGATCACGCCTCCAGATATGGATTATCAGTTTGTCAAAGCCAGAGGTGCCGGAGTGTATGAAATTCCCGTGGGTCCGGTACATGCAGGAATTATAGAACCGGGACATTTCCGTTTTCAAGCGGTAGGTGAAACCGTTTTAAATCTGGAAGAACGTTTGGGCTATGTGCATAAAGGTATCGAGAAACTTGCTGAAGGCCGCATGCCAGGAGAATTGGTGCGTTTAGCTGGACGTATTTCCGGTGATAGCTCCGTGGCACACTCTTGGGCTGCATGCCGTGCAATGGAGCAGGCCGCAGGCATAGCTATACCACCTAGAGCAGCTTTTATACGCGGCATATTGAGTGAACGTGAACGTATCGCTAATCATTTAGGGGATATTGGTGCGATATGTAATGATGTCGGCTTTGCTTTTGCACAAATGCAATTCAGTCGTTTGCGTGAACAATGGCAACGCACTCAGGCCAAAATTTTTGGCCATCGTCTGCTAATGGACAGGCTTGTTCCAGGAGGGGTTAAAGTAGATTTATCATCAGCTGATTGTGGTTTGTTATTGCAAGAATTGAAAGATTTACGTAAAGAGCTGGACGAATTAATTCCGGCGTTGGATTTGAATTCGTCTTTGGAAGATCGTTTATTTACCGCGGGTTATTTATCACCTGCTACCGCTAAAATGTTTGGCACAGTCGGTTATGTGGGGCGTGCCAGTGGTCAGGATTTTGATGTGCGCCGCGACGCACCTTATGCCCCCTATGATCAGTTGATAGTTAAAGTCGCTGTGGAAGAGCAGGGTGATGTTGCGTCTAGAGTCTGGATTCGAGTAAAAGAAATATTTGCTTCGATCAAGTTATTAATCCAGATGCTAGACCACTTACCTGAAGGTGAGTTAGTTACGGCATGGCAAGTACCTATGGAACACAGCCAAGGCCTGGCAATGATCGAGGGCTGGCGCGGCGAAATTGTTACTTATGTGCGCTTTAATAGCGACAATAAAATCAGTCGTTTTTATGCCCGGGATCCCAGTGCTTTTAGTTTTCTGGCTTTGGAAAAAATCCAACTGAATAATATTGTGCCAGATTTTCCTGTGTGTAATAAATCAGTCAATGCTTCGTATTCCGGACATGACTTATAGGATACAAAAATGTTAAGACTTTTTGCTAAAACTTTAAAAACAGGCGTTGTTACTGAACGCATTAAACGACCTGATGCTGCTGAATTAGAAACCTTGGGTATAGAAGTAAAGCGCCAGGTAGATAAATATTTTTCTGGTAGTATTGCGATTCGTGCTGTAGATGCAGGTTCTTGTAATGGCTGTGAACTGGAAATTCATGCCTTGAATAATCCGATTTATGATGTCGAGCGTTACGGGATTCACTTTGTGGCCTCACCGCGTCATGCGGATGTGCTATTAGTTACAGGGCCTGTATCAAGGCATATGCAAACTGCATTACTGCGTACCTATGAAGCTACGCCGAATCCGAAATGGGTGATTGCAGTGGGGGATTGTGCCGCTTGCGGTGGCGAATTTGGTGTTTCTTATGCCAGTTGTGGTGCCGTTGCTAATGTCATTCCTGTTGACATTGTGATCCCCGGTTGTCCACCCACACCGGAAACCTTAGTTAAGGGATTACTGAGCTTGATGAAAAAATAGTTTCCTGACTATAAAGTATCGTTATGGCTTGTCT
>CAYWLM010000062.1:6286-16348 GCA_964459125.1 uncultured Methylomonas sp.
CTGAGCTTGATGAAAAAATAGTTTCCTGACTATAAAGTATCGTTATGGCTTGTCTTTACAGTGCTTTGCTGGATAAGCTAACTTGGAAAATGAAAAAACTGACTCAATGGCTAAAAAGAAAACGCCTGTAGCAATACAGCAAGACGCTGAAAAATCAAATTTTGATAGTAAAAGAATGAAATCATTTTACGCTTGGGATGGTGATGTTTTAGTCTTGAATGTTTTGGGTACGCCTAGTGCTAAACGCGATATTATCGGTAAACCTAAAGGTAATCAATTGAAGATTAGCGTCACGGCTAACCCTGTTGCTGGCAAAGCGACAGACCATATGTTGCGTTTTCTGGCTAAAGAGTTTGCTGTGACTATCAAGGATATTGAAGTGGTGTTTGGGCGCATGAATATTAATAAGCAATTACGTATTAAAGCGCCAAAGACTTTGCCGCGTAGTATAGCCAAACATATAAATTAAAAGGCTATGTCTGCGTTAGATGTTGGCGGTCAAATATAGCTGCGCTATACCTGTATTTGTAGTTAATTAAAACAATTACTTACGTCATTACCAATACTTAATGCAGACATAGCCAATTCAAAACTTGTCTTTATATATTCAAAAATAACCAGAAATACAATTTTTCACTGAGCGTATTCGAGTATTTGCATGTTTATCAGGGGGTCATTATCTTTGTGGGCCTGTTATTGCATTTTCTGATAAAAAGTGCCCAGATTACCGATACAAAAAGCGTTAAGGAACATGAAGACGCTCTGATCGAATTAAGCTGCCCTATCTCGGTGATAACGAGTGTCAATTATAAAGAGTTTCCTTAAATTTACCGGCTCTTTGCTGCAATACCTGGTTTAGCGTGTCTAAGTAAGTGTGCTCCTTACGCAATGATCTCTATCAAATTAGCGTGTCAAATCCATAATTTTCATATAGAAAACCATCAAGTTCTGCTTTAAAGCCGGTTAGGCTTTTGAAATATTTAGATGCTTATCGGATTTGATGTTAACATGATTAACATTAAATACTAATTATGTTAGTATGTAATATTATTTAATTTGATTCACTTTATTCACTATGGCAACTAACACCGCCCGCGTAACAATATTAATAGATCCAGATAACAAAAGAGCATTTGAACAGATTTGTGCAAATCAGGACATGACTTCATCACAAGTTATTCGCCGTTTAATTCGAGAGTATATTGATCAGCATGCCGCGTTACAAGATCAAAGAATGGTAGTTGAGTAGAGATAGAACCAATAAGAAATAAGACTAAAGCCGTTACTACTATTCGTCACGAACGTAAGTGCCTTAGCAGAATGTACGCATAAATTCTAAGCTACATAACGTTAAAGTAATTAGACTTAAGTACTAGCTGCACCATAAAATATTGGGTCAGGACAAACTCTGGCACAATATGACAACCCTGTATATTTAAAAAGAGAGTTACATTGAAAAATTTAAAAAAACTATTTGTTGGTAATTTACCTGCGAGCACGACCGAACAAGATTTCCTAAACTTATTCGCTCAATTTGGTACTGTGCGCTCATCAAAACTAATAACAGACATCTTTACTGACCAGTGTAAAGGCTTTGGCTTTATTGGAATGGAAGGACATGAGGCACGAGCTGCCATTTCGGGACTTGATGGTAAAGACTTTAATGGCAACTCATTAAGAGTTGGCTTTGAAACAGCCAAATCGAACCGGAGATAATTAAGACTTCGCGCTAAGGAAGCTTTTGCCTTGCTTTAGCGCGCAATCATCAGCGATCAAACACGCTTCAAAATGATATTGGTAATGGTCATCGGCTAGGAGAAGCTCAATTATTTTGGCCATTGACGCAAACTAATTAGATAGTACGCAAACACACTGTAAAACAGCTTACTCGCTGGATATATAGATGATTCAGAGAGTACGGGTGATATACAGTACTAACCTGACGCGTTTGACAAGGCTTTACAAAAAGGTGATACCAAACAGTCTGCTTCAGACTATTAATTTCTTGCGTCAGCTATTTGCACGACAAACCCGTGAACAAGAGTTATTGCAAAGAATTGCCTAAGGCAGTCAATTAGAATTTAAAGTTTCAATTATTTTATTCTTATTGCCCCGCATCATTGCGAGTTATTTTTTAAGAACAAAATCTTACTTGCACTAGACTCCTTAACCCAACTTCGCAGGTTATTTAAAAAATTATCTATATATCAATAATTTAGTGTTGAGTCATTTTCCAGTTGGCACTACAGATTTTCGCGTCAAAATTGCCACCAAATAACCATAATTTCGTGTGAAATCTTGAAAGTTAGTGCCATTTTTTGAAATGAATGTATTTGTAGTGCCAACTAATGGATGTTAACTTATTGATTAATATGGATATTCTATTTTAAGAGACGAAGATGGATTAAAAGATTTCTTACAAATACTCACGTCCGCTGATCAGCAAGCGGTTCAGCAGTAAACTGCCGATCCAGAAATATAAGGTTTATTTGATAACTATAATCAATTGGTTTTATTATTCACCAAATTAGAGCGACATCAGTTGAATTATAACGGCGAACTGGAACAAGAAGTACGCCGATTGACCTCAACTTTCCTGGAGCAGAGCCAATCCATTGCTTATAATGCAAAATCTATTAAGCAAGTGAATACAAACTTCCACGTAAACATCGAGGCAGCTACATGCTTATCATTGGCCTATAAATACAAGAGAATTACGCAATGTCATTGAACATTCTAAGCTATTAGCAGAAGATTAGGATTTCCCATTGCAATAGTGACAATTACCGAGTAAAAACAAGTTAGCGGTGCGCCTCTATTAGCTGAAATTTTTTACCAGTTACGTATTGCTCTGGATGGTAGTTTAACCGTGCAGAAAATGGAGAAATATAGTTTCCAGAAAATATCGGAATTAATAGGTTTTAAGGTGACTGCAGCAGCACGAATGTTAGGGGCCGCGTGGAAAATCCTTATTTTACCCAGTCCAGAAATGTCATTTTAAGCGTGATTAATATAAAAGAGAGTCTAAAAACACGATGAAATCAGTTTACGCCGTTTTATTTATAGGTCTTATTGTCTTTTACTTTGTGGATATTGCATTTCATGTAGATAGTTTTAGCATGGAAATGATAACCCATAATCTGGTACGTTTTTTTGCCGGATTCGCGATCCTGGGTATATGGGCATGGTATGATCAAAAAATTGAAATAAAAATTGCTCTGTATATTGTTCTCGTTTTTCTTGTGTCTGATGATATTTTTGATTACATTCGACATATTAATAATTTTAGCTTTGAAATGATAATCCATGATCTGCTTATGCTTATCTGGGGAGCTATCGCCGGTTTCCTTTTTATGCGACGCTTAGATTAAAAGTACGCTCTATTCCAACGGGAGCTCAGTTAAGTGCTGAAGCCTATTAACAGCCTACAAAATGCCATCGGTATCATTGCCGAAGTTCATGGCCCCGTGGTCACCATTGATTGCAAAACATTACCGCCGCTACGCCAGGCACTGTGTACCTACTTTGATCACCGCAGCTTCTTGTTTGAGGTACATCAGCACCTGGATCAGCGTTATGTCCGTGCTATTACGTTACACGGCACAGCCGGTCTAAGTCGAGGCATGGCTGTTTATGATACAGGCGCACCTTTACATGTGCCGGTTGATAAGCAGTATCTCGGACGCTTACTAAATATTTTTGGTGAACCGCTGGATGGATTAGCTGAATTACCGCAGCAGGAATTTCGTAATATTCATGCTAAACCGGTTCCGCTTTATGAAACTATTGGTATTAGTGGGATTTTAGAAACCGGCATCAAAGTGATCGATTTGCTGTGTCCTTTTGTAAAAGGGGGGAAAACCGGTTTGTTTGGTGGTGCAGGAGTAGGGAAGACGGTGCTGGTAATGGAATTTATCCACGCTGTTTCTGCGATTCATAAAGGTGTTTCGGTATTCGCCGGGGTCGGCGAGCGCATACGCGAGGCACACGAGCTTTGGCAGGAAATGCAGCAGGCCGGTGTGATGCAGGATACGTTGATGGTTTTCGGGCAAATGGATGAATCCCCTGGCGTACGTTTTCGCGTTGGTTTGGCAGCACTTACTTATGCCGAATATTTACGTGATAGTCTGCAAAAAGAAGTTTTGTTCGTAGTCGATAATGTCTTTCGCTTTGTGCAGGCCGGTAGCGAGATCTCCAGTCTATTAGGACGTATGCCAGCAACTGTCGGTTATCAACCGACTTTAAGCACCGAAGTCGCTGAACTTGAAGATCGTATCCTATCCACACACAGTGGTAATATCACTTCAGTACAAGCCGTCTATGTACCCGCTGATGATATGACTGATCCTGCGGTTAGTGCAATTCTCAGCCATTTGGATACTATCGTTATTCTATCCAGAGATCAGGCCAGTAAAGGTATTTATCCTGCCGTTGATCCTTTGCGTTCCGGCAGTAAACTGATGGATAAACATGCTCTGGGGGAGCGACATTATCTAATTGCCGAAAACGTGCGTGAACATTTGGCCCGATATCATGAACTAGAAGATATTATTGCTATGCTGGGCATAGAAGAACTTTCTGAAGCGGATCGCCTGATTGTGATGCGTGCGCGCAAATTGCAGCGTTATCTTACTCAGCCCTTTAAGGTGCTAGAGCAAAGTGGACAGCATACCGGGGTTTCAGTGCCACTGGAAAAGACCTTGACTGATTGTGAAGCTTTTTTGCAAGGCAAATATGATGATATAACTGAACAGCAATGCTATATGCGTGGCAGTATGCAGGATGAAATGTGAATACCTTTAGCCTGCAACTCTATGATGCCACTCAACAACGGCGCATCGACAATGTGACCTCTTTTGTCGGTGAAGATAGTCATGGCAGTTTTGGTTTGCAGGCTCATCATGCAAGATTTATGACTACCCTGGTTTTTGGCTTATGTCGTTATCGTCTGCAAACCGAAGAATGGCAATATCTGGCATTGCCGGGTGGTGTACTCTATTTTAATGATAATCAGTTATGCATTAGCACACAGCATTTTTTGATTAATAACAATTTTGAACGTATCAGTGAGCAACTGCAACAGCAATTGCTAGCTGAAGAAGAAACATTGAAGGCTACGCGTAGTAGTTTGCAGAAAATGGAACAGTCAATGCTGAGTAGATTGTGGAAACTGCAACGCAACAAGGCTAATTACTATGAATAAAAAACAACGATTACAAAGACAGATTGATAACCAGATCAAACGCATTAAAAAAGCGCATAGGGAACAGTCGAGTATTCTGGCACAAACACTGTATCTGGGGACACTCGGTCTGGTAATGGTGTTACCCATTGTGGGTGGCGCTTATCTGGGTGCCTGGCTGGATAGCCTGGCGACAGGGTATTCGATGAGCTGGACGCTGAACTTATTGATAGTGGGTGTGTTTATTGGCGCAATAAATGTTTATCTATTAATCAAAGAACAGGATTAAGTGTATGGATGAAGGTTATTCTCTTATGCTGGGGTCGCTAACGATTCATGCCTCGATCATTTCAACCTGGTGCGTGATGATGTTTATTATCAGCCTGGTCTGGCTGGCCACCAGGCAGATGCAGATGTTGCCCAGTGGCATGCAAACCGTGATCGAAGGAATTTTCGAGGCGATGGAACAGGCGGTTTTAGAGGTGACGCCGGAGCATGGACGGCTCATAATGCCGTTTATTTCCACCTTATGGGTGTTTCTTATTATTGCCAATATGGTGGGTCTGATCCCCGGACTGCACTCACCAACGGCTGATTTATCGGTGACTTCAGCACTAGCAATACTGGTGTTTCTCTCAGTGCACTGGTTTGGCATTCGTATTCAGGGTTTAAAAAAATATTTGCATCATTATTTACAACCAACACCGATGTTATTGCCGTTTCATATTATCAGTGAATTCACGCGTACGCTGGCGCTAGCCATTCGTTTGTTTGGTAATGTCATGAGTCTGGAAATGGCAGCAATGTTGATTGTTTTAGTTGCTGGCTTTCTAGCGCCGATTCCTATTCTTATGTTGCACATTATTGAAGCCTTGGTGCAGGCTTATATTTTCGGCATGCTGGCTTTGATATATCTAGCCAGTGCAATGCAATCCCAACAAATAAATTCAGAGAAATCATTATGAACGAAATTACCTTGATAGTTTTAGGTTCAACCGTTGCCGCTGTCATTGGTATCGCCATTGGTGTGCTTGGACCTGCATTGGCAATGGGGAAAGCAATTAGCAGCTCATTGGAAGCTCTGGCAAGACAACCTGAAGCAGAGCGCTCAATTATGCGTACTCTGTTTATCGGTTTGGCGATGATTGAGTCACTGGCGATTTATTGCCTGGTCATTATCTTGATTGTACTGTTTAAGAATCCATTACTTGCTTATATCATTCATTAATCAGGACACCTCACGATGGAATTTAATCTGTCCACTTTTTCACTGGAAATCATCAATTTTCTGGTTCTGGTCTGGATACTACAACGTTTGTTTTACAAACCTGTGCGCAATATTATTGCTCAACGCAAACAACATATAGACCAATCTCTGGCCGAAGCTGCAAAAATGCGCCAGGAAGCTGAAGAACTCAAGACAAGCTACGGCAACCGGCTGCAGGAATGGAATCTGGAAAAGCAAGGTGCCATGAGCCAATTACACCAGCAAATGGAAGCGGAACGGCAGCATCACTTGTTAATATTACAAAAAGAACTGGAGCAGGAGCGCAGCAAAAACCAGGCAGCTTTGCAACGACAGCAACAGGAATTACAGCGCCATCAGCAAACTTTAGCACTGCAAAATGGCGCCCGTTTTGCAACCTTATTACTGCAACAGACTGCCGGACCTGAACTGGAAACGCGCCTGTTTGACTTATTGCTTAGCCAGTTAAAGCAACTGCCAGAAGGTTGCCAGTCAATTTTGCAAACCACGGAAAACGAAAAAATACTGACTATCCATGTTAGCAGTGTTTATCCGCTAAGTGAAAGCCAGGTACAGCAACTGGAAAGAAAGTTTAAGTCGTTAATCGATAAGCCCTTAAAGTTTCAATATAGCCTGGATCAGACACTGATTGCCGGACTCAAAATTGATAAAGATGCCTGGGTATTGCATGCCAATCTGCAACATGAATTAAGCGGCTTTGCTGAGTTTTCCGATGATTTCTGATGTCGACTTATATGCTGATAGTAAGCTGTTGCAAAAACAGCATGAATGGCTAAACCGCTACCAGCCCAAATTACACGTTAAAGAACAAGGCGTAGTCGTCGCAGTGGGTGATGGTATTACCTGGATTAAGGGTTTACCGTCGGCTGCTATTGAAGATATTCTGATTTTTGCCGATGGCAGTCGCGCGATGGTCTTCGATCTTAACCGAGAACTTATTGGTGCCATTTTATTTTACCAAACCGAAGCGCTTACCGCAGGCACCCTGGTTCATCTTGCTCGAAATGCATTGAGTGTGCCGGTTGGCGATACCTTTTTAGGGCGAGTGGTTGACCCGTTAGGCGCTCCGTTGGACGGCCAGAGTAAGCCTGTGTATGTTGTGCGAGGTAATCTGGAGCAAGCCTCGCCGCCGATTATAGCGCGCGAATTTGTTCGTGAGCCGTTGTATACCGGTATTAAAATCATTGATACGCTGATTCCGATTGGAAAAGGCCAGCGGCAGTTACTTGTTGGAGATGAAGGAACAGGGCGGAGTGCTTTGGCTATAGATACTGTCATCAATCAGAAAGGAAAAAATGTTTTTTGCATCTATGTATTGATTGGTCAAAAACGCTCGGCTATCGTCAATACTATTGAGCTTCTACGCCAACATGATGCGCTGGACTATACCGTTTGCGTGGTGGCTGAAGCGACCGCTTTACCTGGCCTGCAATATATAGCTCCATTTGCCGGTTGTGCGTTAGCCGAGTACTGGATGCAACAAGGCCACGATACTTTGATTGTGTATGATGATCTGGCAACGCATGCACGCACTTATCGCGAATTATCCTTATTACTCCGCCGTCCACCAGGGCGTGAAGCATATCCGGGAGATATATTTTTCGTTCATTCCCGATTACTTGAACGTACTACCCGATTGAATGCCAGTCATGGTGGTGGTAGCATGACTGCACTGCCTATCGTCGAGACTAAGCAGGGTGAAATAGCAGCCTATATTCCAACCAATCTGATTTCCATTACCGATGGACAGATTTATCTGGATAGCGATTTATTTGCTTCCGGTTTTCGACCGGCCATAGATATTAGTAAGTCGGTGTCCCGAATAGGCGGTAAAACCCAACAGCCAGCAATACGTGATCAAGCAGGTAAAATAAAACTGGAGTATCTACAGTTTCTGGAGCTGGAAAGCTTTTCCCGTTTTGGGCAGAAACTGGAAGCCTCAATGGAAGCGCGGATCAAGCGCGGGCGATTGTTGCGAGAAATATTAAAACAAGATCGGCTAGCACCTGAAAGCAGTGAATTTCAGCTGGCCTGGCTGATTGCCTATAATGATGGCCAATTCGATTCTTTGCAACCGGCTCAAATTGCTGGGCAGTTGCAGCAATTAAAACAGACGGTGCAAGATTCACCATTAGCATTAAACAGCGACTTACAGGAGTGGCGACAATTGCTAATCAATCTTCTGGCTGATAAAAAAAACAGCGCAGCATGAGCCAAAGTCGCGCACTACAGCAGCATATTGAACATTTGACGGAAATTCGCAGCATCTTGCATTCTTTGAAGAATATGGCGTTTATGGATATGCATAAATTGAATAAACTGCGTCTGGCACAAAGCCTGGTCGTGCAGCATATTGAAACAGTCGCAGCAGATTTTTTACAGTTTTATCCGGGTTTGCCTGAACCAGAAATCAGTACGCCATTAATCGTTATTGTCATCGGTTCCGAACGAGGATTTTGCGGTAATTTTAATGAAAGCTTGATTGAACAACTGCAACTTGCATCACCTGATAGTGTCATTGCGGTAGGAAGTCGTTTATGTGCTCGAATACAAAATACTCCTATCGATTTTACAGAACTTTCTGGAGCTAATAGTAGTGATGAAATTAACCAGGTATTAACGAATGTAACTGATGCCATCAGTGAATTGCATAATCAGTACGCGACGTTTAATTTATCGGTGCTGTTTCATCAGGATGAGCATTTAAATATCTCTTTGAGATCGTTATTACCGCCGTTTAAGGCTATTAATAGAAGTGTTGAATATAAAAATGAACCACTATTAAATCTTGACTCTGCACAGTTTTTGCTCGAACTGACTGAACAGTTTCTGCTTAGTACTCTACAGGATGTTTTGTATACTTCGTTGGAGGCGGAAAATAATCAGCGCTTACAACATCTGGATAATGCGGTCAGGCATCTGGATGAAGCAACCGAAAAATTACACAAAAAAAGCCAGATATACCGGCAGGAAGAAATCACCGAGGAAATTGAAGTGATTTTGTTGAATGCCGAAGACCAGCCGTTCTAATTAAACCTAAATCCTGCATACCATACACAGTAATCCGAAAAATTATATATTCAAAAACAGTATAAAATAAACTTCCTGATTTTACTGCTGCGTTGTTTTCATAAACTCCTTAAATACATCAAAACCCTCATCTATTGTGAGAAACCACCCCCACTTATGCCTTTATTTTCAATACGTTTTATTATTTCTGAACCAATTGTGTGTTATTTAATGCGAAATTACAGTTAATCCTTAATCACATTATGAGTGTTACTCAGAAAAATTTCTTCTAATTCCAAATGCAAATATAGTCAATAAAATTAGGTTTACAATAGGGTTAAGTATAGTGAATTTTACCTTACCTACCAGTAGTGAAAAAGGCTAACTATTAAGGTGAAAGTAACCTAATAAATTAAGCACTTTATCCGAACGTTTTTCGTAACAGATTGGCCATTGCTGTTTCGGTACAATAAGTAATCCTATTAATGGCATCAATGAAATATTTGCTTTGGGTTCTAAGTTGCTTGAATTGCTCCTCTGCGAATAAATCTTCCTGATTACCCATAACTCTCAGCTATCTTCGTCATTCCTGCATGCTTTTAGC
>CAYWLM010000063.1:0-16042 GCA_964459125.1 uncultured Methylomonas sp.
GCCAGAGCGTTTCTTCATTCCAGTCGGCCAGGTTGGTGCGTAAACAATAGACACCCGGGGCCTTTCTCAAATAATTAGACTCTTGGATCATCCTTTGAGTTCGCAATTCGGGACCTGACCCCCCTGTGTTCATTGTGACCCCCTGTGTTCTATACCATTTGGGCCGCTCTCGATCTTTATTCAAAGTGGAGAGAAAAACGTAATCCTTCGGCTAACTAATTTTGTCACACATTGAAAAATACAAAGCCTATCGAGGCTTCCACCGTCAGCACAAAGATAGTACCTGCTGTTCAATAAAAACTTAGTTGAGTTTTTAAGTGTAAGATACAGTCGATACAAGTACATTTATCGTTTTACCAGCTTAAATCCGCTCATACAGGTAAGGAAACTCAAATAACGCCCGAGCCTGAAATAAATTTGAAGTGGCATTGGAAAACTGAATTCCCGACATGTAAATGACCGTCCAATACTCTTTATTGCATTTGGCAAATAATGATAATAAATTTGCTGACTCAAAACGGCTTAAACAAGATAATAGGATGCTCTTTCTCTCTTCTGATCGCATCAATATACACCCGTCCTTCAATGTTATTTTCAATCAAAGTTTCGATGAGAGCTGGTTTAGTTAATGCCGCATCCGTTATATCTCTTACGCCATGAACTAATGTTTTCATTTCAGTTTGACGTTGACGAAATTTACTATAATCGTGATTATCTAACTTAATAGGTAAAACTTTATTTGCTATTTGAAATGGACTTATATCGTCAAATAATGCCCTGTAATTTCTCCCGATAACACTTGCTGTTTTATGTGCAGCTGGTAATTCATTTGCTTGCATTAAACATTCAATTCGGCCAGCATCACACAGCACTAAAGACCGTACAAATGAAACAAATAAGCCCTCATCAAACTTGTCTTTCTCTAATAGGTGAGCAATTTCACCATGAAAGAATCCACTTTCATCACCTAGATGTGAAGATACACTTAGCAATTCTGCAGAAGAATTTGTCAATGATTGTGCTATATCTGCCTTGTCTAATAAAGCATAAACTTGAGAATAGTGTGCTCTTAAGTCCCGATTAAAAAGATCTTGAAAGTGGTGATCCAATTTGTTTGACAAATCTGAGATATTGCCTTCAATACTTTTTAAACGCTTAGTCATCATAGCAAAACCAATAACACTAACACCTATACCTGCAATAGAAATACCTAAATTAGCATATTGAAGAACCTGTAAGCTTTTTTGGAGTGTCGCCAAACCTTCAACCATTGTTGTTAAATGCCCCAACTGGATATTGGCATACCCAGACGAAGCAATATTTAAAACGTCTAATGATGCAAAAGGTGAACTTATTACATTACTCAAAAGCCGTTGAGCAATACCTGACTCTTGTACATGAGCAACAATTTTACCAGTCCCGCTTTCTTTTAACAGAGTTCCTATCCGGACTAAACTGCCATTAGCTAATCCTGTGGCAAACTCATTGGGTATGGCAAAAGGAATATTACCAATCATATATGAAGCTCACTAAGAAACGCACTTGCAACTTCATTTATTTTTACCTGAAGACTTTCGCAGACTGAATCATGATTGTTGTTATAAATAACAAGCTTACTAATAGATTCGCGAATTTTCTTCTTATTACGCTTAATTGCATTAGACCTAATATTTGTAGCTTTGTACCCACCTATGGTAAATAAACCACCGACTACAGTTAAACCAAGTAAAGCAAATGGTAAACTAACCGCAGTTACTGTTGCTGTACTCGTAACACCTAATAGCCCTAAAACACCTCCTACTGATGCTGTAGTTGTTGTTGTCACTGTTGCTAAAGATAGTAAAGTGGGTATAGATGCTACCGCCGCCGCTCCAGAAAATACTGCAGTTGTTGTATCGATGGCACTATTGTTATCCTCTCCATGATTTAAAGTATTAGCCCTTTTTTGGTATTCAAGAGCATACTTACATATTTTATTTAAATCTGCCTGAGCAGCACCTATCAAAATAGAAACCTCATGGTTAATCCAGTGTGTATAAAAGGGACTTAAGTGTTTTTTAGTGTATAAGTCACCTTTGTATACATCTGCAATACTCATTTTCTCTATTTTTTTATCCAGAGCATTGAAAAGCAGTAATATCTCTCGATTCAAGTGGTGATTTACGTGCTCAATATGCCTATCTCGCCAGTCAAGCACTTGTCGTCTAAGGAGAACACTATCTTCATTTTGCATTTTGATACCAAAATATAATAATTTGCTTGAAGTTTAAATTAAAAAAGCGAATTATTAAACAATTTTTATCTTCACGTTTCAGTTAATGCGTAAGGTTACCAATTCAGGAACCTTAGGGGAACCTTAGGGGTCAGGTCCCGAATTGCGAATTAGGAACCAAGGGTGTGCGGCCGAGCAAGGTAGGTTAACCACCTTCTTAGTAAATGGCTTGCTGTGATATTGCCTTTTCGACAAGTAGACAAATAACTTATCACTCAATAAAAAGTAATTTACCCTTTTTAGGGTGAGTTATCTTCATTCCTGTCTGCTTCTAGCAGGAATCTTACGTAGACAAAGAGATTCTCGATAAAACACTCGGGAATGACGATGTTGATGAAATGACATATAAACTGACCAATGAAAGATGCCGAAAGTTAGCTGAGATTTTTTGATGTACCCTGGTCTACCCTGACATAATTTTCTCCCTGATGATTAGTAAAAGGGACAATATGATTAAGTCATAAACCTGAGCACAGCTTGTTTGTTGCTTATCCTTTATGGCTCCGCTTATAGCCAGCCGGACGGATTGCTACCCTGGTCTGGATGAGCGTACATAAAGAGCCATCAGCCAGATAATAACCATATTCAAATAGAGGTGTACTTCTGCCTTTGTGTGCTAAATCAGCGTGAATTTGCTGTTCTATTTCTGGCGAGATATGGAAGCGTAATTCGAGATCACTTACACCTTGAGCTCTGAAATCCAGGTTTAACGATCGTGTCCAGACCGCATACTCAGGAAATAATTTCGTACAGGCCATTGCTGCAATAGGGTCAGCAAGACAGGCCTGAAACCCGCCAAATAAACTGCCTCCGGCATTAGTGGCAATCCAGCTATGCGGCAGGCGTATGTTAATATGCCGCCAGTCGGGAGATAAATGCAGTACCTTAATACGCATTAGCCAAAATGCAGGAAACCACTCGATTCTTTTTGTATCCGATAATAACGATGTATTCCAGATAAAACGACGTAAGTTCATAAGACAGCTATCAAGCTATACTTTTACTGGCAATTTCAAACACGTCTTTGGATATGTGGTCAGTATTTATAATTCGTTCCAGTTGCTGCTTCATCAAATTTTGCCGCTGTTTATCAAACCTGCGCCATTGCGTTAACGCGCTTACCATACGTGAAGCAACCTGTGGGTTAAGGCTATTTAACGCAATAACCTGGTCGGCTAGCAATTGATATCCCTGGCCATTTTTAGCATGGTAGTGAATAGGATTGGCCTGACTAAATGCACCTATCAAAGAACGTACCCGGTTAGGATTTTTTAAATCAAATGCGGCATGTTGTAATAAAGATAGTACCACTGCAAAAGTATCTGGTTGTGAACTCGAGGCCTGTAAACTAAACCATTTGTCGATGACCAGTGCTTCATTTTGCCATTGTTGGTAAAACTGCTGTAAGCAAGCTGGTTTTTCTGGATTTTCAGAATTTACAATTGCGTCCAGGGCAGCAATCTGGTCAGTCATTGTTTGTGCATTGGCAAACTGCTTGTTTGCCAGTTGATGGCTGTCATCGGTGTTCAGTTGACTTAAATAATCCAGGCACAGGTTTTTGATTCTACGTTTACCTATTGCTGCTGAGTTAAGTTCTCCGCTTTCTTGCTGATGGTTTGTTAGATACAGGGCGGTTATCTGTTCTGTTAATTGTTCGGCCAGACTGCGTTTAACAAATTGTCTTGCAAGATGAATAGCGTCTACATCGACGACAGATATTTGTTCCGCGAGATAGTTTTCTGCGGGTAAAGAAAGCAGGCAGGCTAAATATGACAGGTCAGGCGACGCTTGTTCGAGAATGGCTTTGAAACTATCAATCAGTATGTCAGGAATAGATAAACTCTTTCCTTGCTTAATCGTGTCGATTAGTTCGAAAATGATTTTAGCGGTTAATTGCTGGCCAGCTTCCCAGCGATTAAAGCTGTCATTATCATGCTGCAATAGAAAAGCAAGCTCAGTTAAAGACCGTGACATTTGTAATTTAACGGGTGCTGAAAAGTCACGTAATATCGATAGTATTGGTGTGCTCGATACATTTTCAAAGATAAAGTCTTGTGTTTGTTCGCATAACTCCAGCGTCAGCTCATTATTTATGGCGACGGTATCGGCTACGCAAGTGTCCATTAGTGTTCCATCTGCCGAAAACAACGCTACTTTAACCGGAATATGCAATATGGCTGCATTTTCCTGTCCAGGTATAGATTGGCTTAAAGTGAGTGTGAAAGATTGCTTATCAACATCATAGGACTGCGCAACTTTAACTCTAGGTGTACCTGCTTGTGCATACCAGCGTCTAAATTGACTTAAGTCCTTATTACTTGCGTCTTCCATTGCTTGCACAAAATGCTCACAAGTGACAGCCTGACCATCGTGCCGCTGAAAATATAAATCAGCACCGTTATGAAAATTCTCGATACCTAATAAGGTGCGTATCATGCGTACTACTTCCGCGCCTTTTTCATAAACAGTCAGTGTATAGAAATTATTGATTTCTATGTAGGCTTCAGGGCGTATCGGGTGTGCCAGGGGACCTGCATCTTCTGCGAATTGACGGGTGCGTAGTGCATTGACGTCATCAATTCGTTTAACAGCTTTGGAGGTTTGATCGGCAGTAAATTCCTGGTCACGGAATACCGTAAAGCCTTCTTTCAAGCTTAATTGAAACCAGTCTCGGCAGGTAATTCGGTTACCCGTCCAGTTATGAAAATACTCATGGCCTATGACGCCTTCTATGTGCTCGTAATCCATATCGGTAGCGGTATCGGGGCGGGCCAGGACAAATTTCGTATTAAATACGTTGAGGCCTTTATTTTCCATCGCGCCCATATTGAAATGCCCAACGGCAACGATCATATACAGATCTAAATCATATTCACGGCCGTAAGTATCTTCATCCCAGCGCATGGAATTTTTTAACGACTGCATGGCATGGGCACATTTATCAATATCATGCGCTTCCACAAAAATTTGCAGGGTAATATCACGGCCACTCATAGTCGTGAAGTGATCTTCTATGCATTCCAGCCGCCCGGCTACTAAGGCAAATAAATAGCAAGGTTTTTTAAAGGGATCTTCCCAGGTGACCCAGTGACGATTATCAATTAATTCGCCGTGCGCTATTTTATTGCCATTAGATAATAAAACAGGATACAGCGTTTTATCGGCAATTAGCGTTGTGGTAAAGCGCGCCATCACATCAGGTCTATCCAGAAAATAGGTGATTTTACGAAAGCCTTGTGCCTCACATTGGGTGCATAACATATCATTAGAAACAAATAAGCCTTCTAATGCACTATTGGCATTTGGATTAATGGAATTTTCTATTGCCAGGGTGAAGGTTGTGTTTTGAGGTACATCGGCAATAGTTAATGACTCATCGCTCAGCTTGTACTGGCTAGCCGTCAGTGCCACTCCATTTAAAGATATACTTATCAAATTGAGCTCTTCACCTAATAGTTCTAATGTAGCATCCTTGGCTGTATTATCCGGGTTATGCGTTATAGTTAATCGGGAGACCACTCGCGTATACTCAGCTTCAAGAATAAAATTTAAATCGACTGTTTCGATTAAATATTTTGGTACTTGGTAATCTTTAAGGTAAATGGTTTGTGGCTTGGCTTCTGCTATGTTTTTATTGTTCATGATGCTCTTTATCAACTAGTTTTCGCATTGCCATTTCAGTATTGTGATGGTTGAGCGAAATAAATATAATGGGGCTTTGTGTCTATCTGTCAGCAATTTTTCCAGGCTTAGCTTGTTTTGCATGCTTTAAATGAAAAAATAATAACTAATAGCCAGGCACTTAAAAAACAGACTCCTCCGATAGGGGTTATCATTCCCAGCCATTTTACACCGGATAAGCTGAGTAAATATAAGCTTCCTGAAAATAAAATAATACCGGCAAACATTAACCAGCCAGCATAAATTATTAAGCGCTCAGTAGGTTTCTGGTGTCTTAGTAAAGCAATAAAACCCAAACCTAAAGCGTGCCACATTTGATAGGTTACTGCTGTTTTGTAGACCACTAGCATTTCCGGGGCTAAAACAGCTTTTAAAGCATGTGCGCCAAACGCGCCCATTGCGACGGCAAGAAAAGCGCTTACAGTACTTAAGAATAGAAAGATGGGGTGCATTATTTTTCCAATAGACGTGGCATTAACTGTACAAGATTACACGGTTTGGTACTAAAGTCTAATTGTTCACTTATTAAACTGTCCCAGGCCGTTCGACAGGCACCAGATGAGCCAGGCAAACAAAAAATATAAGTTGCATTTGCCACACCTGCAACTGCACGGGATTGTATTGTAGAGGTTTTTATCTGTTGATAAGAGAGCATTCTAAAAATTTCCCCGAAACCATCCAGAGTTTTATCCAGTAAAGGCTCAAATGCCTCAGGAGTGCCGTCTCTGCCGGTGACACCTGTTCCGCCGGTACTGATAATAACATTCACTTTGTCGTCGGCAATCCAGCTGGAAGCCATGGCACGGATCTGGTAAATATTATCAGCCACAATAGTTTTGGCAAACAGATGATGCCCTGATTGCTCTATTCGCTCAACTAGTGTTTTGCCGGATATATCATCTGTTTCGGTACGTGTATCGGAAACGGTTAAAACTGCTATATTAAGTGGAATAAATTGCTTGTCAGTCTGAGACATAATGCCGGCCTGTTTGTATGTGGAAATAATAACTCTCTATTTTACATAAAACAGTAGTCTATAACAGGTCTTGATTATGCAAGGTCTTTCTCAGATCCTGTAGCGCAAGAAGAACTGCATAAAAACATTATTAGGAACGAGGGTTTAATAATACCCGAAAGTATGGCGCAGGATTTTGGCTTCACAGGCGTGTTAGGAAAACAGGCGCATAGCAGGCTACGCAACTGGTTTTCTAGCGCGGCTGTGAAGTCAAAAGACAAGTCAGACTCGGGCATTATTGAATTCTCGTTCCTTAGCAAGAGCATTCGATTATAATCAGCAGATATGAATAAATATTTAATGGACCAGAATAGATTGGAAATCTATCACTATCTTTTTATCATCTTGGCAAACGTATTTTTGAAAAGTTTCTATGCCTGTTAATCCTAAATTAGAACAAGGTCAAGCTCTACGCAAATTATTTCCATTGGTAACTATGCCATCACGACAGTTTAAAGAGTTATGCGCCGCTTGTGATGTGACTACAATGCCTCGAGGAAGTTTTTTATTTAACGTAGGTGATGTAACAGAGTCATTTATTTATCTTATACACGGCACAGTTTCTTTAGAAGCTGATGAGTTCATACTGGAAGTTATAACTGCGGGTACTGATGCCGCAAAATTTGCATTAGCACACCAGTTTCCGCGTCAGGTCTCTGCTCACGCACTTGATGACGTCAGTTTTATCAGTCTGAAACTTGATGTGTTTGATAAAACAGATATAGATTATAACGAGGCGGAAAATGTTTACAGGGTTGAAAATGATGATGACTCCGAAGCAGATGCATCGGTTGACTGGTTGGCGGCGACGCTTCAGTCACCCGTATTTCAACGCTTATCTGCGGTAAATTTGCAGCAGGTTTTAATGAGTTTAGAGGACGTTAAATTTAGCAAAGGTGAGGCTATTTTTCATCAAGGTGATGTGGGGGACTATTATTTTTTGATTAAAAAAGGCTGTTGTGCTTTAAGTCGAAAAGCCTCAGAGCAAGCCAAAGAAATAAAATATCTAGAACTCTCTGAAGGCAAGACATTTGGAGAGGAAGCGATATTAACCGGTGAGCCGAGAAATATGACGGTTACTGCTGTCACTGATATGTTGGCATCGCGTATAGATGCAGAGCGCTTTACTAAGTTCATTAAAGAGCCGGTTCTAAAATATGTTGATTACATTGATTTAGAGCAAGAACGTGAACAAAATCCAGAGTTGCTGGTTTTAGATATACGTACTGTTGATGAGTACAAAAAAAATCATATACAAGGCAGTCGAAATATTCCTTTATACTCATTATGTATGTTTATTAATGAGTTAATGCAAGATCCTGGCAAGATTGTCGTAGTTTGTGCGGATGGCAGGGCGAGCGATGCGGCAGCTTTTGAATTGATCAAGAACAAGTTCAATGCCGTTGTCTTAAGCGGCGGAATGCAGAGTCTAGCTAATGAGGCTGATACAGCAATTGATAAAAATGAGATTGAACCAGCTGCTAAGGAAATAGCAGAACCGGCAGTTGAGATAATGGATTCAGCTGATACAGAATCTAGCTTGCAACAGGAGAATCAAGCATTAAAAACAGAAAATGAGCGATTGATGACAGAATTGGATGTATATAAAAAGCAATACAGATTGCTTTATAAGCAAACGGTGAGGTTAAAAGCAGCACTAGATAATCTTCGAGCAGCTAAGTAAGCATTGACAATCCCTGAGGGATTGTCAATGCTTACGCCGCCATATAAAACTTTATCCAACCGTGGAAGATTACAAACTGAAGAATACAACCAGGCAAGTAAAAGAAATTATTTGATTTTTGCTTCTTTGTACATGACGTGTTGACGGACAACAGGGTCAAATTTTTTTATTTCCATTTTTTCTGGCATAGTACGTTTATTTTTATCAGTTGTATAAAAATGACCGGTACCTGCAGAAGAAACTAATTTTATTTTATCGCGCATTTGTTATCTCCTCTTAAAATTTTTCGCCACGTTGACGCATCTCTACTAAAACAGCGTCAATACCTTTTTTATCGATGATGCGCATACCTTTTGCACATAATCTTAAACGTACCCATCTGTTTTCACTTTCAACCCAGAACTTATGATGATGTAAGTTAGGATTAAAGAGTCTTTTGGTTCTATTTTTCGCATGGGATACATTGTTTCCCGTAACAGGGCGTTTACCCGTTACTTGACAAATTTTGGACATGATTTACCTCTAATGTGCCTTTATTCAAAGTTAGCCGAACTTTATACCAAATTTTTTTGCGTAGGTAAACAATAATATTTATTTTACCTAAAATAATCACTCACTTGTAGTGAAAAACACGCTATACTTCACAAGGCGATGACCACTTTTCTATAGCGACAAGGTTAAGTTGATATAGTTAGTTAGTTAGTTAGTTAGTTAGTTAGTTAGTCAGGAATATTATGACTATGCCGCATAGTTCATAAATCAGCGAAATGTTCAGTGGACGCGCAGAGTATATACATATATAACATTATGCTTAAAAACACTTTTTAAAGAGATCAATATTGTGACAATTAAATTTGGCATGGTCATGGATTCGATTGACCAGATCAATATTCAGAAAGACACCAGTTTTGCAATGTTACTAGAAGCGCAAGCGCGTAACTGGGAATTACATTATATGCAAATGGGGGATTTATTTTTACGCAATGGCAAAGCGTATGCTAATACTCTGATTATTCAGGTGCAGCGCCATATAACAGCCTGGTATACAGTCATCGATCAGCAAACGATTGAACTGGAATCATTAGACTGTATTATTATGCGTAAAGATCCGCCGGTTGATCAGGAATATATATATGCTACTTATTTATTGGAACACGCTGAACAGCAGGGTGTGTATGTTATCAATAAACCTCAGTCTTTACGTGATGCCAATGAAAAACTTTTTACCTCCTGGTTTCCACAGTGTTGTACTGATACGCTGGTAACGCGCCGGGCAGGTTTAATTCGCGAATTCCTTGCAGAACACCAGGATATTATCTTAAAGCCTCTGGATGGCATGGGAGGAGCCTCGATATTTCATTTGCGTAGTAATGATCCAAATATCAGTGTTATTATTGAAACCATTACCGAGCATGGTTTGAAGCATGTTATGGGGCAAAAATATTTGCCAGAAATAAAACAGGGTGATAAGCGTATCTTAATCGTTAATGGCGAGGCTATTCCCTATGCGCTGGCACGTATTCCTGCTCAAGGCGAAACTCGAGGCAATCTTGCCGCCGGAGGTTTTGCACAGGGACAGCTATTAAGCGAGAGGGATGTCTGGATTGCACAACAAGTTGGTCCGGTGTTAAAAGAAAAGGGCCTGAATTTTGTGGGGATTGATGTGATTGGTGATTATTTAACGGAAATTAATGTTACCAGCCCAACTTGCGTACAAGAACTGGATAAGCAATTTGGTATCAATATCTGTGCACAATTGATGGATCATATTGAGACAGTCATCGATAAAATCTAGCCGTATGACTGAACAAACTTTTCAACGCTCTTCACCTCTGTCTAATAATGATACCTTACTGGTTACGCTGTTTATTGCGGCAGTTATACATGCTCTGATTATATTAGGTGTTAATTTTAGTAAGCCTAAAGCCGATAAAACAGGTAAATCCATAGAGATTACGCTAGTAACTCAGGAGACAAAAAAAGCCCCGAAAAAGGCCGAGTTTTTAGCTCAAAATAATCAGATTGGAGCAGGTAAAAAAAAGGGCAAACCGACCCCTGCTGCACGCAAACAAAAGAGTGCGGGTACCAAACCAAAAAAAACGCCTAGTCAAAAAACGACTACGCCACAAAGCATTGCGAATAAACGGGTTATAAGCCAGCAGCACGCTGAGCAAAAAATCCAAAAGACTGAGCAAACCAGCAAACCAAGCGAAACAAGCCGGCCCAGGTTATCTATGGATGCCTTACAGCAGCAATTATCTCAGCTAGGTGAGAAAATACGCTACAAAAAACCCAGTAGTGATCAGAAGCGCATAAAATTTATTAATTCTGTCAGTGCACATAAATATCTTGCTGCACAGTATATTACTGACTGGCAGCGTAAAATAGAAAGCATGGGCAATCTTAATTACCCGGCTATAGCCAAACGCTCGGGCTTTTCCAGTTCTCTGACCATGGATGTCGGTATTAAACCTGATGGTAGTATCTATAGCATACGCATTAGTAAATCATCAGGTTATCCGGCTCTAGACCAAGCTGCCAAACGTATTGTCCGATTAAGCGCACCTTTTCCGCCATTGCCCAAAGCATTACTTCAGGAAGTTGATGTTTTAGTGATTACCCGGGTGTGGAAATTTTCTGATGAGTCAGGATTGTATACTCAATGAACATTTTTAAATTAAACGATTATATTACTGCTAAGTTTGTTCATTGTGCCGCTTCCCAGCAGTGTCCTTACAGGAACGCTCTGCGTTTTGTAATACAGAGCAACACAAGTCCACTCGCGCATTGACGTAAACGAGAAACCGTTATATTCATGCCGTTCCGGCATGATAGTCGAAATCCAGGGTACAAAAACGGGAAAGGTTAACGCCAAGCCTGTAAAAGATTAACAGCATGCATCGTCCTACTTTATTATTTTTTTGGGTTAAATCTTATATTCTTTTTATGGCTATTGTCAGCTAAAAAAAAAGAGCGTATGGTTTAAAACATAACTAAATTCTAATTTTACTTAGTTAATAATGAGAGGAAGAATAAATGACGAATAAAATCAACTATAACAGACGTCAATTTCTACAACACTCTGCTTTTGGTGCTGCAGCATTTACTGCTTTCCCTGGAATGCTGTTTGCCAAAGCGGGGCAATTACAAAATAAAGCGACACCTGGTTTTAAGGCAGATGTAGAAATTGAGTTTGTTTCGCGCGATGCCTATATCTCTATTTTTAAAAAGGGTAGTAAAACCAAAGTTCAAAAGTATTACGCTGAATTATTAAAAGGGCCAAAAAATACCTTAGTTGAATTGGAGAATAATTATTTAGGTCCAATTGTTAATTATGTCAAAGGCCAGAAAGTGCGTATCTATTATAAGAATATGTTATCTGAGCCATCGATTATCCACTGGCATGGGTTGCATGTGCCACAGCACTGCGATGGTCACCCTATGTATTCTTTAGAGCCTGGGCAAAGCTATGTTTATGAATTTGAAGTCATGAATAATGCTGGGACCAGCTTTTATCATTCACATTCACATAATCTAACGGCAGAGCAGGTGTATAACGGTTTGGCTGGGCTGATTACGGTCACTGATAGCGAAGAGCAAAAACTAGATTTACCGCAGGGCGAATATGATTTGCCGTTTGTGATTCAGGATAGAACTTTTAACACGCAAAACCAGTTACAGTATTTACATGGTATGCACGGCAGAATGACTGGCTTTTTAGGTGAAGACATTTTAGTCAATGGTACTCCAAACGCGGAATTTTCGGTAAAAACGCGTGCTTATCGTTTACGCGCAGTGAATGGCTCGAACTCCAGAATTTATAAATTAGGCTGGGATGATGGTACGCCATTAACGGCGATTGGCACTGATGCGCATCTTTTAGAAAAACCAGAAACTCGCCCCTACTTAATGTTTGCACCAGGCGAACGCATAGATTTATGGCTGGATTTTAGTGGTCATTCGGTAGGCTCTAAATTGGTTATGTACAGCTTGCCCTATGAAGGGGCGATGCCACCGAAAATGGAAGAGCAACGCCTGGGTAAGAAATCCTCTGGCGGTATGGGTGGAGGAATGATGGGTGGCGGGATGATGGGCGGTGGCATGATGAGCTCAGGTTTAGGCCAGGGCGATAAATTTCCAATTGCCACGTTTAAAATTACTGAAAAAGTCAGTGATTCACCTAAATTACCGAAAACATTAGGCCGGTTTGAACGTTTAACCGAGGCAAGTGTAGATAATCCTAATAAACCAATTCCGATCGGTATCGATATGCAGCCGATGCGTCCCATGTTAAATGGCAAATCGTTTTCCATGAATCGAGTGCTGGATTTTGAAAGAGTTGAGCTTGGCTCGATTAAAAAAATTAAAATCTTTCATGACCACGGCCCCATGAAGATGGAACAGGGCGAAAAAATGGATAAGGATATGGATATGTCCGGCGGCAAAATGAAAATGGAAGGCGGTGGTGGAATGGGCATGGGTATGATGGGTGGAGGTATGGGCGGTGGCATGATGATGTCCATGGCGCATCCGATACATCTGCATGGTCAGCAGTTCCAAGTATTATCCAGAGAGATCGAAGGTATGCGTCAGGAAGAGTATAAAACGGTAAAAGAGGGTTTTATCAATACTGGCTGGAAAGATACCGTTTTAGTGATGCCGGGTGAAGAGATTGTTATTGCCAAACCATTCCAGGATTACAAAGGCTTGTTTTTATATCATTGCCATAATCTGGAACATGAAGATTTAGGCATGATGCGCCAGTTTTATATAGGCTAATAACAGCCCCGCACAAGATGCTTCGTCATTCCTACATATTTTTAGCTTGAATCCATGAGCTTAGACAATGGATTTCGCATGCAAGATTACGGGAATGACGGAGTGTTTTGTTACCATTCTATGATTTGTGCTTATAGTTTTACCCAAATCCAGCAAGCACAGATTTGAACAGATAATAAAATTTTTTTAAACAGTTAAAATCACCTGTTGCTCAAGAATTTTTATTTTTGGTCAATAGGTAAAATTTACTCGGTTCAGGCTTAAACTCAGAAGTATATTTTCTTATTTACTAGCTATTTTTGGATTTAAATCAGCAAAATATCCTGCTAAATGACATGATCTTTAATCAGGAAATCTACTGTCTAACTGAGGAGCTAAGGAATGAAGATTTAATAAAACCCGTTATCCCCGCAGTTTTTAGCGGGGATCTAGTCTATAAGTATCAAGATTCCTGCCAAAAGCATATAGGAATGATGGTCTTTCTAATTATTTAAAAGTACGAATTTATTCGGATATTATTAAAACCTGGATTCTAAGCCAATAAACCAACCTTAACTCTGTCATCCCACTCCTTAGGATAAAGTGGGTCGGCTGGTGTTTTGACTCTTAATTGATTATTCCCGGTGAGTAATTTTCCGGCAACCCGAATCAGGTAAATACGTAGTTAATTTGGCTCCCATTGCACAAAGCTTTGTTGTCTTCAATTGAGCCACCCAGCGGACTGTATTGCATGCGAGGTCAGTGCAATGAAATAATGCAGCTTTAGCGAAGAATTGATCCGTCCTGATTTTTCCTAAATCCACTTGGGTTTTTGTTTCTTCGATCCATGTTGCGCAAGTTGCCCGTTTGCCATACTTCTTAGGTGCTTGCCACAGTGTTAGGGGGGCTGTTGATACCTAACAAAAATAATCATACTCTGTCGTGTCCCAAATTTCGGATTGAGGGCCAGTTACATTTTTAGGTAATTTTATTCTGACCGCTAGGAACAGGCGAAAGCGAGATCATTTACCGCAACGATATTGAAGCTCACATTGTTCCCAATCGAGTTAGTCTTTTATGACTGTCCAGCTCTGTTCGGTGAGTCGTACCGTTAAATTCTTGGGCTTTACCTTCATCAAATAGCCATGTCTTCTGATATCCAGTAGTCCCAGTAAGTGGCGCATAAAGTAACCACTATCACCTCGAAAAATAATGTGCATCCGATTAGGTAAGTGTGCCAATAGTTGTTTAGTAAATTTAACAACACCATTGCTCGCATAGGCATTACCCGATCGGAACCAGACCTGTAGAATTTCTTTGGTTTCTAAGAGAAAGGCAAGTTGTGGATGATATGAACGGGCTCCTTTTTTTGGGGGTTGACACCTTTGGCGCTTTCTTCTGGTGATTTTAGTTCAAAAATATTATCATTACTTAGCTTTATGTCAAACACCAGATATGATTATAACTCCTATTCTAGAGATGATAATGAAACGCAAATTACGCTTATTACATAGTATTATCATACTCTCAATGACGGCATGCTCCGTTTCAAAAAACACAGTAGAACCAGATGACCAGCTTATTGTCGACTGGGGAAGTGCTGAAGGCATTAGTCGCCTGGAAGAATCTAGTTATAAAACCGATTTCTTTAAGTTGGCTAACCACTTTGAAAGCCAGCATAACAAGATTTTTTGTGGCCCCACTTCAGCCGCCATTGTTCTTAACTCACTGCGAGTACGAAATGGATCTATTCAAATCCCTGAAGATAAAACGCTGCTTAATCAATCTGATTTACAATTCCTTGCGAGCAAAAAATGGTCTCCTTTTTTTCAGCGTTATACCCAAAACAACATATTTCTGAATAGCCCAAAATCCAGAGTATTTGTACTGGGTAAAGTATTGCTGGACCCAAAAGGAAATATCATCATTGATGAACAAGGTAAGCCTAAAAAAGACAGAGGATTCCAGATTCGTCAATTAGCTGAATTATTTCGGAAACATGGATTAAGTGTAAAAGTCAGTATCGTTAATCAAAACCTGGATGATACAAGTATTAAAAATGAAATTATTGAGAATTTAAGAACGCCTAATGATTATGTTATTGTCAATTATAAACGTACTGTTTTAAACCAGGCTGGCGGTGGACATATATCACCTCTAGGAGCATATCATAAAGCGTCTGATTCATTTCTTGTCATGGATGTTACCCCGAATAAAGCAGATTGGGTCTGGGTAAAAGCGGATCTATTAATACAGGCTATGCGTACATTTGATACTAATGAGAATCGTGGCTATTTGTTAGTTAAAGAAAAAAAAGACCTGTAAATTGGCTCTTTTTATATCCTCAATTTGAATACTATTGTAAATGTCATGCTAAGCGTTCCAATAGCATTTAAGCTGCAACTCACGAAAAGCACAATAAGCTAAAAGCGAAGTCAGTAATGGCATTACCCGTTAGAGGCTGATTGAAAAGTGAGGCGGGTCATTCCATTAGGTCACTAATTACGAATTAGGTGGTGATAGCCCTAAAGAAATTGTTACTCAATACGTGACCTGAATTTGTTTTTTTGTTAAAACTTAGTAACTACTCAGCGTATTTGAATAGACGAATGAAATTATAAAGCAAATTCAG
>CAYWLM010000064.1:0-15874 GCA_964459125.1 uncultured Methylomonas sp.
CGCTGGGGCTAATGCAGCGCTTTTTCCGCCTTTTCTTTTCGCCGTTTTCTATTTGGGTTTTCTCCCAGTGGGGGTAAAAAGGTTTTACAAAAATCATCTACATCACAAAATAATTGGGTTAAACTTGGCATTGGGCAGTCTTAGAAAAAATAAATTCTTGATTGTTTCTATTTTTTCAGATTTTTAAAAGACTGCCCACCTTTTCTTATCCCGAACTCAGGTTACGTATTGTTTCCTGATAAATGCATATAGAAATGACATAGTCATTTAGACAACAACTTAGGATCATGCAGGTAATCAGGAAAACTTATTTAACTGCTCTGATCATTTTTACTATATGCAAGCTTTCTGGCAAAACTTCGACTTTAGAAAAGCCGCAGGCTTGTACTGTCTTACAAGTTTCCCGGTTTATATTTGCTCCGACTAAGCGAACGGTTATTGGATTTAGTAGATTCATTATGATCGCTATAAATTTATTAGTACTCAACACATGCTCTAGTAGCAACACTTCGCCGCCTGGCTTGCAAACTCTTTTTAATTCCAATAGGCCTTGTTTTGGCCCTGGCACTGAACAGAATAAAAAAGTACCGATGACACTATCAAAATAATTGTCAGGAAAATCCAGTTGCTGTACATCCATGATAGATAAATCAACTACTATCCCCAGATGTTGTCGTTTCTTTTTAGCTTCATTGATCATCGCTGGACTGAAATCAATTGCTGTTATTGATTTTGCCGGATAGTAAGGAAAGTTTTTACCTGTACCAACACCAGCTTCCAGAATTTTATCTCCGGTGACTTTTTGCCAGAGACTGGCCCTTAAATCACCTAGCATCATTTTTTCCATCATGCTTTCGATTCTATCAAAATAAGGCGCAATACGATCGTAACGTTTTTTAATAATATCAGTTTGGTTGATCATAAACTTTTCACTCAGTAAGGTGCTAGTTATCAGGTTGCGTTTTTAAAAAACTAACACGACCTACATTTTTCATACTGCTATGGGTGCAGAAATATGTGGATGAGGGTCATAATCTACAATTTCAAAATCTTCAAAACGATAGTCAAAAATACTGTCTGGCTTACGTTTGATAATCAATTTAGGCAATGTTTTTGGCTCACGCTGTAATTGAATTTTCGCTTGTTCAAAGTGATTACTGTACAAATGACAATCACCGATTGAAATAATAATTTCGCCCACACCAAGATCACATTGCTGCGCAATCATATAGGTAAAAATTGCCAGGCTACAAGTGTTATACGGATTACCTAAAAACAAGTCATTGCTTCTGATATACAATGAACCGCTTAGTTTACCTTCTGCGACATACCATTGATAAAGTAAGTGACAGGGTGGTAAAGCCATTTTTCCATTGGCTACATTCTCTTGCGCGGATTTGCTTTCATCAGGCAGATCGGCGACGTTCCAGCCACTGATAATATGTCTTCGGCTGTCAGGATTATTTTTTATGCCTTCGATTAAGGTAGCCACCTGATCGTAGCTTTCCCCTTCTACTCCCTTCCAGTTTCTCCATTGTGCACCATAAACAGGACCTAGCTCACCTGTTTCGGTCGCCCATTCATTCCATATTGATACGCCATTATCATTGAGATATTTGATATTCGTATCACCTTTAAGAAACCAGAGTAACTCATGAATAATGGATTTGGTGTGCAAGCGCTTAGTTGTAACTAAAGGCAGGCCTTCCTGTAAATTAAAGCGTATCTGACGACCGAAAAGAGACTTTGTACCTGTTCCAGTGCGATCCCCCTTTAAACAGCCAGTAGTAAGAGTTTCTTGTAGTAATTCGAGATATTGTTTCATGTTATTCTCGTTCCCACGCTCTGCGTGAAAATGCATAAGTCGACGCTTTGCGTCATGATGTACGTTCTCACGCTTCGCATGAGAACGAGGTAAATTATGATTTTTTTAACAGCTTAGATTTATAGGCCAGACTTAATAAGATAATACCTAAAATGATCATTGGCGTAGATAAAATTTGTCCCATCGTTAACCAATCCATTGCCAGGTAACCTAAATGCGCATCAGGCACTCGATAGAATTCTACAATAAAACGAAAGATGCCATAGAGCAAAGCAAACAGACCTGATACTGCCATATACGGTCTTTGCTTGCTGGAATAAATCCAGAGAATCAAAAATAGCACTAAGCCTTCTAGTGCTGCTTCATAGAGTTGCGAAGGGTGTCTAGCTAATGGGCCAGCGCCTGGAAAAACAAAAGACCAGTAGACATCGGTTGTTCTACCCCATAATTCTGCATTAATGAAATTACCGATTCGACCAGCCAACAATCCTATCGGTACAACAGGAGCAATAAAGTCCGTCAACGCTAGCATGGTACATTGATTCTTTCTGGCTGATAGCCACATCGCGAAAACAACGCCTAGTAAGCCGCCATGAAATGACATGCCGCCTTCCCAGACTTTGAATAGTACTAAGGGATCAGCCAGGAATTGATTAAAATTATAAAAGATGACATAACCGATCCGGCCACCAAGAATAACTCCCATTGCTCCATAAAATATCAAATCCTCTAAAGCCTCAGGTTTGATTGGTGAATACTCTTTGGTAACACGCAAACTTAGTAGTAACCAGGCACTTGCTATGCCGATTAAATACATTAAGCCATACCAGTGTACTTTAATGGGGCCTAGACTAATTGCAACAGGATCTATAATTGGATAAGTAAGCATAAAATTAAGTTTAATGAACAAAAAAGGGCGAATTAGCTTTTTGCTAATCCGCCCTATGATATCAAACTAATTTGATATTAGCGGACTTCAGTCCGCTCTACTAAAAGTTTTTTTTAAACATCCAGATTAGAAACCTCTAGTGCATTTTTTACTATAAAGTCTCTACGTGGTTCTACGACATCTCCCATTAACGTAGTAAAGACTTGATCAGCAGCAATTGCATCGGCAATATGTACCTGCAACAATACGCGCTGATTTACATCTAGCGTTGTTTCAAACAGTTGCTCTGGGTTCATTTCCCCTAGACCTTTATAACGCTGGATATGCTGACCTTTTTTAATTTCGCGCATCATCCAGTTAAAGGCTTCTTTAAAATTCTTAACCAATTGCTTACGTTCACCCATCTGGATGAATGACTCATCACTAAATAAATCATTAGTGTCTTCGATATAAGTCGCTATTTTTTTATAGTCATTACTGTTAAAAAAGACTGCTTCAATAACAAATACTTTTTCTACACCATGCTCTCTTTTATGGATGGTTAAAGTGTAATCATCGACATTGCGATAGGCTATTTCAATAATAAACGTGGATTTACTAATGCGTTTATTCAGACTAGATTCAACCATACTAAGCCATGCTGTAAGCTGTGCTTCATCTTGCTGTACTTCTTTTGTTAAAGTTTGTACTCGAGTCAGTTCTTCTAAAAAGTCATTATCATAGCGTCTACCCATGCGATTAATCACTTCCTCAACACCAAGATATTCATTAGCTAATTTTTCTAGGCCGATACCTTTAATTTCTGGTGTTTCGCTATTAGTCACTAATTGCGTTTTTTCCAAAGCTAACTGGATCAAGTATTCATTGAGTTCGGCATCATCCTTGACATAGCGTTCTTGCTTACCTTTTTTAATTTTATACAAAGGCGGTTGTGCAATATAAATATGACCACGCTCAATTAATTCTGGCATTTGTCGGTAAAAGAACGTCAGTAATAAAGTTCTGATGTGAGAGCCATCCACATCCGCATCAGTCATGATAATAATACGGTGATAACGAAGTTTTTCGGGATCATACTCATCTTTACCAATACCACAGCCTAAAGCGGTAATTAGCGTACCCACTTCATCCGATGCAATCATGCGGTCAAAACGGGCTCTTTCTACATTGAGGATTTTTCCTTTTAGCGGCAAAATGGCTTGCGTGCGTCTATCTCTACCTTGCTTGGCAGAACCACCCGCTGAATCTCCCTCCACAATAAATATTTCAGAAAGAGCCGGATCTTTTTCCTGACAATCCGCTAATTTCCCCGGTAAACCTGCAATATCCAGTGTTGTTTTACGACGGGTTAATTCTCTTGCTTTACGCGCTGCATCTCTTGCTCTCGCCGCATCAATAATTTTATTAACAATTACTTTTGCAATACCTGGCGTTTCTTGCAAGAAATCATTGAGTCTTTCACTCATCGCTGATTCAACTAAAGGCTTCACTTCAGAAGAAACTAGTTTATCTTTAGTTTGCGATGAAAATTTTGGATCAGGCACTTTAACCGATAGCACAGCTGTTAAACCTTCGCGAGCATCATCTCCAGTGGTGGAAACCTTTTCTTTTTTCGCTAAACCGGATGCTTCGATGTATTGATTGATGGTTCTGGTCAATCCACCTCTAAAACCCGCTAAATGCGAACCACCATCACGTTGCGGAATATTGTTAGTAAAGCAAAAGATATTTTCCTGATATGAGTCATTCCATTGCATCGCCACTTCAACCGTGACACCTTCTTTTTCCACCGTAAAATAAAACACTTCTGGAAATAATGGTGTTTTATTTTTATTTAGATGTTCAACAAAAGCTTTGATACCGCCTTCAAATTCAAATATATCTTCTTTACCACTACGCGCGTCTTTTATATGAATGCGTACACCTGAATTCAAGAAAGACAGTTCACGTAATCTTTTGACTAAAATTTCATAATGAAATTCAACATCACCAAAGGTATTTTTACTCGGTAAAAAAGTAACTCTTGTACCTTTCTTATCTGTCGCTTCCATTTTTTCTAGAGGTGCAACAGGTTCACCATGTTTATAAGTCTGACGATATACATAGCCACCTTTATAAATTTCCAGATCCAGCTTCTCAGATAAAGCATTGACTACTGAAATACCCACTCCATGCAAGCCCCCTGAGACCTTGTAGGCGTTATCATCAAACTTACCCCCGGCATGCAGCACAGTCATGATAACTTCGGCCGACGAGCGTCCTTCCTCGGGGTGTATATCCACTGGAATACCACGCCCATCATCAGATACTGTGACAGAACCATTGTCGTTGATCGTCACATTCACTTCTTTGCAGTAACCTGCCAAAGCTTCATCAATTGAGTTATCCACCACTTCAAAAACCATATGGTGCAAACCTGTTCCATCATCGGTATCCCCAATATACATGCCAGGTCTTTTGCGTACCGCGTCTAAGCCTTTTAGAACCTTAATATTAGAACTATCGTAATTATCCGTTTTGTCACTCATTTTTGACCTATTTTTTATTATGTTCCACGTGGAACATGTTTGTTTTACACTTTATTCAATGTTTCACGTGAAACACTTTGATCAACTTCCGAGACCACACCATGTTTCACGTGAAACATTTTATATTCTCCGAGATTACTTAAATCACCAAACTCGTTTTGCTCAGTTGCAGTTATAAATACTTGTACATCCATATCTACCAGAAAATCTAATAATTTAGTACGACTAGAAAAATCAAGTTCTGCAACCGCATCATCAATTAATATACAACCCGATTTAAACCCATTATTTAATAGGTGCTGTACCTGAGCTAACTTTAAAGACAACATCAATAATTTAAGCTGACCTCTAGAAACAAAGTCTTTGGCTTTTCTTGATTCAATCAATAATTGAAAATCAGCTCTATGTGGACCACTATGAGTAAATCCATAGCGTAAATCCTTTTCTAAATCATCCTTTAGTTTATCTAACAATAAAAAATCAGCATCCCAACCGGGTAATAATTTTAATTCAATATTTTCTAATGCTAGAAATTTTTGCATTGTTTGCAAAAAAAAAGGCATTAATTCAGTCAAATATTGCATTCGATATTCTGCCACTATTGTACCGTATTGCTGCAATTCATGGTTCCAAACATTTAACTCCTTAACACTGCGATTTTTTAATAAAGCGTTTCGATGATTTAAGACTCTCTTGAAATTTCGCCAGTTGTTTAGAAAATCCGGGTGCTGATTAAATACTCCCCAATCGATAAACTCTCTGCGTAACTGTGGACCTGCATCTAGTAATTGATAACTCTTAGGATGAATCATTTGAATTGGCAAAGCATAAGCTAACTCGGAGCGCGAATATCTGGTTTCTTCATCTATACGGATCTGGATATTTTTTCCATCATGCTGTATGCCAAGAGTGGATACATGAGCATTAGTGAAACGTACCTTACCTGAAACAATTAACTCATTATGCGCAAAGTGAATCACATTTTTGATCGTGGTAGAGCGAAATGAATTTGCTCTACCTAATAAATAAATCGCTTCAAGTATAGAGCTTTTCCCACTGGCATTATTGCCATAGATTAAATTGATTTTTTGTGCTGGATATAACGAGGCTTGTTGAAGATTACGAACATGGTAAATATCTAACTTTTGTAAACTCATAGCGCCTTATAAACGCATTGGCATAACAATAAATTTATATTCCTGTTCGTTAGGCTCTTCAATAAAACAACAGCTGGAATTTTCAGCGATGGTGAGCACGGCTAGTTCAGAATCCAGATTAGCGACAGCATCTAAAATATACTGGGAATTAAATGCAATCGACAGTGGTTGCCCCTGATATTCAATAGAAATCTCTTCATCAGCTTCTTCATGTTCAGGGTTATTAGTACTAATTTTTAAGTTATTGCCATCAATAGCAAACTCAACCCCTTTAAATTTTTCATTAGAAAGAATTGCAACTCGAGTTAAAGCATCCTTTAGTAGCTGTTTTTGTACATGAATCGAACTATAAAAATCCTGCTCAAATACTTTGCTAAAATCCGGATATTTTGAATCAACTAGCTTGGCAGAAAATATCAAATTATCAATCACTACACGTATATTATTACGCGAAAATTCTACTTGTAATTCTTGCTCCTTATCATCTAATAAACGTGCTAATTCTAAAACTCCTTTTCTGGGAATGATAATGCGTAATTCAATACCAGTTTCCTGGGCAATACGATCTTCGTAAATCGAGAGCCTGTGACCATCAGAGCCAACCAGTTTAAGGTGTTGGTTAAATATACTCAGCATAATGCCATTTAAGTAATAGCGTATATCCTGATTAGCCATGCAGAATGTCGTTTTATCCAGAGCTTTCTTAAGCTGGCCTGCTTGCATAGAGAAATGACAATCCATTGAGCTCATTTCAAAATTTGGATAATCATCAGCTGGTAAAGTACTTACCATAAAGCGACTACGACCTGATTGAATTTTTAATTTACTTTCAATTAATTCAAATTTAATATCAACAGCGCTGGGCAATAACCGGCAGATGTCTAGAAGTTTCCGTGCCGGAATAGTAATACTACCTTCGACTTCAGTATCTAATACAAGCTTAGCAACAATTTGAATTTCCAGGTCAGTGCCCGTCAATGTAAGTTGGTTATTTTCCAATTGAAAAAGCACATTAGCAAGAATAGGCATGGTCTGCCTTTTTTCGATGACATTGACGATCTGCTGTAGAGGCGTGAGTAATAGCTCTCTATTAATTATAAATTTCATAAAAGATATATTATTTTATTATTACTATTAAGGTGGCTTCTAACGGATAACAAGTATTATAGGGTCAGTATTTTAACCTGTTTTTAACCTTGCGCCTAAGGTTGAAAAAACTTGTACACTAGATGTGGACATATAAAAACCTTCTTTAATTCAAGTATGGACCGAACACAATAATTTAGACACTCAGAGCACATGTTTGTGCACAGAGTGAGGCTGGGTTGCTGTGGTAAAGCGGACTTTAAGTCCGCTATGAGAAATGCGACTGAAGAAGAGAACGAGCAAGCCGACTTTAATCCGCCAGTAATGAGTTAAAACTTACTATCTTGCAGTGTAACCAAGCAACCTTTTACTAATAATCATTTTAGAAATAGATTCAGGCACCTGATCCTCCCATTTTCCCCTCCCTTTTTGAATTTCTGCAAGTACTTGAGATGGGTTTATATGTAGCATACTTTCATCTACATTTTCTAAGCCAACCAAATAACCATTATCTTTGCAGTATTCATATAAGTGCTGTAATTTTTTAGGCGGTTTGAAATTATCAATGGTGATTAATTCTTCTTGTTCAGAGCTTTTGAGCGGGTATATATATAGACGGGTATTATCCGGAAATAATTTTGCGAACGCTTCCAGAATCCCGCCTTCTAATCCAATATAATAATCTTCAGTGAAAATAAGATCCAGATTAGATATTCCAAGAATCATACCGAGTTGTTGATTGGTATAACGACGGAAATATTGCCGTAAGCGGAAATAGCGCAAATAATTAGATATCATCACAGTATATCCTTGAGTGTTTAGCATATCCACACGAGCAAGAAAGTCAGCATCATCGATTACATCACCTACAGTCAAGCTAGCCATAGTTATTTCAGCTAACACCAGGATTTTGCTGGTATCAATATTATCAACTTCCTTAAAGTGTTCCTCACCACATTTTTTCATATCAAGATGTAGTTTAGTTAAAGGCGTGTAGGTGCCACGAATTACCAGAATATTTTTCTTGTACAGCAGCTCACTAGGCACTTGTACTTCGCCTTCCGGGCTAAACATAATGGCATGCGTTAAATTTTTATGAACCAGATGTAAATTCATTAATCTATTTTCTGTCTCTTCAAAATAGGGACCAGAAAAATTAATTAAATCGACTTCAATACGACAGGGCTCTAAATCATCAACCAGGGCTTCTATGATTTTTTTGGGTTGGGTGAAATTGTGAAAAACAGCATGAATTAAATTGACCCCTACAACACCTAATGCCTCTTGTTGAGCACCACCATCATTATCTAACATACGCACATGCACTATAATATCGCTAGGTGCAGCTCCTGGATATAGCTGTACTCGAATACCTAACCAGCCATGACATTCATTTTTTTGTAAATAACTTTTTGCAGTAACTGTTGCAGCATAGGAAAAAAAAGTAGTGTTTTTCGGGCGTGTTGGAGTTAATAAATCAGTAACCGCTGTATATTCCCGATCCAGCATTTTCATCAATCGACTGCGACTGACATACCGCTTAGTTTCTTCAGCTCCATAAATATCATCGCTCACTTGCATATCGTATGCGGACATTGTTTTGGCAATAGTACCGGCTGCACCACCAGCTTGAAAAAAGTTTCTAGCAACTTCTTGACCTGCTCCTATTTCAACAATTGTTCCATACTTACAATTATCCAGATTAATTTCTAAAGCTTTTTGTAATGTTTTTTGAATCTTTTCACGATCAGACATTTTGGTAAAACCTTGTTGTAGTAATTTTTAAAGACATTATGTCGTGTTAGTTAGTAATAATGAAAAATTTCTTTATATAAACTTATTATTACTATTAGTAAATGATTAAGTTGTGGATAAGCCGTATTTTAACCTTAATATCAATTTCTTAACTTGTAAGTAATTATGTTATAAAGTTTAGTGTTATGTGTGTCAAAGATGTACGTAAAAAGGCAGTTGATAATTGCACACAGAATAAAAACACCTTTAAACATAGCTAACTAACAGGTTTGTACACACTTACAAACACTGAAAAATCTTAAAAAGGAGAGCTTACTTAACGAAATGGATATTTTTAGTACATGTTAGGGATATGGCCCACCGGGTGAGTTTATAGCGTCTTTTTTTTAGTCTGGAAAATATAAGGCACTCGGATATCACGCCAAACCATTTAAGGTAAAAAAACTTTAACATTTGCAGGTTTTATAAGTTAACTCAGGAAGAATCAGAGCAGCATAGATTTTAATTAGTTTCGTTGAGCCTGGATGTTCAGAATAAGCTGGTATAAAAGTAAGGACTTCTCCGATACTATTTTTAAATAGGATGCGCTGCTATCGAATAGATATACATTTTTTTAAAAAAGTGACTATTACTGGATTTTTATGAATTCTAGGAGGAGATTTTGAATTGAGCGATATTCATTGCAAATAATGTGCAGGAATGAGTCTCAAATTTACTGACTTATAAATACAGGAAATTGCTAGATTGAATGCTTTGAACTAGTAATCCCAAGATCTCTTGTGTAGCGGGATTTTGCACAGCTTGTAAATTTGCTAATAATTATAAGAAGGTTAAATATATAAACTTATTATTACTATTAGCAAACTGTAAGTCTGTTGATAAGTTATTTTTTAGCTTATCTATCAGATTATTAGCCTGTGAGTAAAATTGTTATAAAGCTTAGTTCTAGATGTTACAAAGATGTGGGCTTAAATGACAGTAAAAATTAATAACAGATTGAAAACACCTTTATCTATACAAAGCTAACAGGTTTATGCACAGTAATTTTTTTAGTTTTATAACAATGGCAACAAATAAGGCACAATATGATTTGTAATAACAGGTTGTGCCTTTTCATTGGGATGCAAGCCATCACGCTGTATTAGAGTTTTATCTAAAGCAACACCTTCGAGAATAAATGGTACTAAAGCAATATTGTTATTTTTAGCTACCTTTTCATAGCTGTTATAGAACATGTCAGTGTAACGTTTTCCATAATTACTAGGTATACGCATAGTTAGTAGTAAAACTTCGGCACCTGATTTTTTTGCCTGTTCAATCATTGCAGTTAAATTTTGTTGCATGGTTATTAAGGACATACCGCGTAATCCATCGTTCGCACCGAGTTCAAGTATTACTATTTCAGGTTGATATCGGGTTAATATTTGAGGTAAGCGCGCTAGTCCTCCAGCAGTAGTATCACCACTGATACTCGCATTATGCACTGTATAATCAGGATGACTGGATGCTATTTGTTTAGCCAGTAAAGCAACCCAGCCATGTTGTGCTTCAAATCTATAGCTAGCACTGATACTATCTCCTAAGACTACAATTGACTTAGCCTGAGTCAGTGTAGAAAAAACAAGTAAAATTCCCACTAAAATAACTTTAAGCATAATGAACTCCCAAATAGATAAACAAAGATCAAGCATCATTAATGTCGATAACTTATGTAAAACAGTATCCACTAATAATAGCCATTTGACTATTTTGTCATCAGTTAGTTTTAGAATCAAAGCTGCAGAAAGTGTAGCGATTATTGGTGCTTCAGGTTCAGGGAAATCAACTTTACTGAGTTTATTGGCAGGTCTGGATGTTGCAAGTTCTGGATCAATAGAAATACTGGGTCAATCAATTGGCGAATTAAATGAAGATGGACGCGCAACTTTACGTAATCAATTGATTGGTTTTGTATTTCAATCTTTTCAATTATTACCCAATCTTACGGCCTTAGAAAATGTTATGTTGCCGCTAGAATTAAAGGGCAATAAGAATGCAAAAAAATTGGCTGCTGATTTGTTAGATCGAGTTGGATTAAGCCAAAGATTAACACATACACCAAATCAATTGTCTGGTGGGGAACAACAACGCGTTGCTTTGGCGCGGGCGTTTGTTACTCGACCAAAAATTTTATTTGCAGATGAGCCGACGGGCAATCTGGATAGTACAACAGGCAAATATATCATAGATTTGCTATTTGAATTAAATAGAGAAAATCAGACGACTTTAATATTAGTGACACATGATCAGCGACTAGCAGAACATTGTGAGCGCATTATTGAATTAAAAGCAGGGTGTATTGTATGAATCGTTTGTTTTTGGCCCTACGCTTTTTGCGCAGAGATGGTCGCGCAGGAGAATTAACTTTATTAATGTTCGCATTGATTATCGCAGTAGGAAGTTCTACCGCAATCAGTTTATTTGCGAATCGAATCAATCGCACGATGAATTTTCAGGCAGCTGAATTTTTAGCTGCAGATTTAGTATTGACTAGTCCAGACCTTATTACCAATGATATTTTGGCAAAGGCTGAGAGTTTAGGATTAAAACAATCAAAAGGAACTGATTTTTCCAGTGTGCTGATGGAAAATGATGAATTTTTATTAGTGGCTGTTAAAGCAGTCAGCGCAAATTACCCATTACATGGTTATTTAAAAATACGACAAGCCAGTTATGTCCAGGAGCAAACTGTTTATCACGGTCCTCAGATGGGTGAGGCATGGGTAGAAACGCGTATTTTATCTGCTTTAAAGCTTAAATTAGGAGATTTATTGAGAGTCGGTGAGAAATCACTATTAATTGCCCAGATTCTGACTTATGAACCAGATAAGCAAGGCGATTTATATAGTCTATCACCCAGGGTGATGATTAATGCGAGTGATTTGGCAGAAACTAAAATATTACAGCCAGGTAGCCATGTCCATCACTTTTATCAATTTGCTGGAGGTGAGGCTAGTATTCTGGATTTTAAGCGCTGGTTAACGCCTCAGTTAGGTGTATCGCAGCGTATTATGGATATTTATGAGGATAGACCAAAATTAGGTTCTGCTTTACAAAAAGCCGAACGTTACTTAGGCTTATCCAGTATTGTGGTCATTTTAATTTCCGGTGTCGCGATTGCGATGGCAACAAGGCGATATAGTGAAAGGCATTTTAACAGTAGCGCAATTTTGCGTTGTTTAGGTTATAAACAAAATGAAGTGCTGCAATTATTTTTATGGCAATTTGCTTTTATCGGCTTGTGTGCCAGTAGCATCGGTTGTTTACTGGGCTGGGTTACACAGGAATTTTTATTGCATACCTTGCGTGAATTGTTACCGGCAAAGATAGCGACTCCGAGTTTACTTGCTGTTTTATTCGGCATAATAATCGGCGTTGTGGTGTTATTTGGATTTGCTTTACCACCTTTATTACGTCTAAAACAGGTATCCCCTTTGCGTATATTACGCCGTGATCTGGTTCCATTACCCAGTAGCGCCTGGTTGGTGTATGGATTGGCAATAATTGTATTACTGGTTTTAATGTCTCAATATACTGAAGATATGCAGATGACATTAATTATTGTCGGAGCATGTGCACTGAGTTTATTAATAATAGCAGGGCTGGTATACCTTATATTAAGTGCGAGCCGATATTTGCTTGCGTATGTGAATTTAACCTGGCGCTTTGGTTTGCAAGGATTGTCAAAAAACAGGCATTCAAATATTGTGCAGATTTTAGCCTTTAGTATGACTTTATTGGCAATCATATTGAGTTTCACAGTACGATCGGATTTAATCAATGATTGGCAAAAGCAATTAGCGGATGATGCACCCAATCATTTTGCTTTAAATATTTTTGCAGATCAAAAAGATGCATTGAAATTAGAATTAAAACAACAAGGGATAGACGTTAGTCAGTTTTACCCTGTTGTTAGAGGACGCCTGGTTGAAATCAATTCGCAACCAGTACAACAAATAGTAAGTAAAGACTCTTCGGGTGAACGTGCGATACATCGTGATTTAAGTTTAACCTGGTCACAAGCTGCCGCTAAGGATAATAGAATTATCGCAGGACAATGGCAAGAAAAGCGTAAACCTGGCTTTGTTTCAATAGAACAAAAACTGGCAGAAAGTCTAAAGGTCAATATTGGCGACACGTTAACATTTTCTATCGGTAGTCAACAACTCAAAGCTGAAGTTGATAGTATTCGGAAAGTTGATTGGGATACCATGAAACCTAATTTTTATATGATGTTCTCACCGGGGAGTATCGATCAGTTTGCGCATACCTATATCACCAGCTTTTATTTACCTGCCAAAAATAAAGATTTATTGAATCAATTACTCAAACATTATCCCGCTATGACTGTGTTAGATGTGGACTTATTATTAAAACAGATTAATCGTATCCTGAGCCAACTTACAGCTGCAATTAATTATTTACTATATTTTGCATTGGTAGCCGGGTTTTTGGTGTTATTTGCAGCAGTTCAAACGACATTAGATAGTCGAATTTATACCGGTGTATTAATGCGTACACTAGGTGCTAAGCGAAGTTTTTTACAAAAAATACAATGGATTGAATTTAGTGCCTTGGGGTTAATAGCAGGGATATTGGCAGTTTTGATGTCACAACTGGTCATCTATGCTTTGTATTATTGGGTACTTAAACTGGATTTTACTATTAACCTGACTTTATGTTTGATACTGCCGATAGTATCTGCTGTATTGATAGGTTTTGCAGGTTTCTGGGGGTCACGCTCTGTTGTTAATCAGTCGCCTATGCAAGTATTGAGAGAGTTGTAGATTGCGAACTTTAATTCACTACAGAAATTTTTACTCAAGAGGAAATAGAGCACAGAGTTTTAAGGTCGCTTTTCTCAGTGCTTTATTTTAGATTAAAGTAATTATGGATAACTACTTATTGATAAACAGGTAAAATGCCACTATCTTAATAAAGTATCTATTAACATAGAAAATTGTAGGTTCGAGACTAGGAACCTCCTTGCTAATGGTATGTTGTTTGTACCTCCAGAAATATAGAGATTGCTTAAATAATGAAAACAAAGAAAATAGGATTTATCGGTGGCGGTAATATGGCTCATAGCCTGATCAGTGGCCTAATTGCTAGTGGGCACCCAGCACAACAAATCTGGGTTGCTGATTCAGATCACGAAAAGCTATCAAGTCTAGCAACCACTTTACATGTTAATACCACGGCAACAAATGATGCCTTGATTGCAGAAGTAGAGGTGGTTGTATTAGCAGTTAAACCTCAGTCGATTGCAGCAGTAATTCGGGCTTCTAAAGCTAGTTTTAATAATGCTAATATTTTGCTGGTTTCAATTGCAGCAGGTATTAATCAGCAAAGTTTGAGTAAATGGTTAGGCGCAGATAAAGCGATTGTTCGTTGTATGCCCAATACCCCTGCTTTAGTACAAACCGGAGCAAGCGGATTACATGCTAATCAAAATGTAACTGAAGAACAGCATGATTTGGCGGAAAATATTATGCGATCTGTGGGAATTTCAGTGTGGGTTGAAAATGAATCCGAATTAGATGCTGTTACTGCAGTTTCTGGTAGTGGTCCTGCCTATTTCTTTTTACTAATGGAAGCGATGGAAAAAGCTGCGCTTGAATTGGGTTTATCGCAGCATACGGCTCAATTACTAATTGAACAAACGGCTTTAGGTGCAGCAAGAATTGCACTGGAATCGTCTGAGTCACCAGGAGAATTAAGAAAACGCGTAACATCACCAGGTGGTACAACAGAACAAGCGATTAAAACATTTGAACAAGGTGGTTTTACAGCTTTGGTAAAAAAAGCCTTGCAGGCTGCCAATGATCGATCCATTTCATTATCTAAAGAATTGGGAGCAGAATAATGGGTACAACTTATATTAGTGATCCAATCATTTTTGTAATGGATACTGTTTTTTCATTTTATATTTTAGCGGTGGTTTTACGTTTTCTTTTACAATGGGTGGGTGGAGATTTTTATAATCCAATCTCACAGTTTTTAGTGAAAATAACCCATCCGCCTCTTCGTGTGTTACGCCGTTATATTCCAGCAGTAGGTAAAGTAGACACATCATCAATCGTATTTATCATTGCTTTGCAAATGTTTTCCGATCTTATTACTCTGACTCTAAAAGGCATTCCATTTAGTTTTGCGGCACTAACCTTATTATCCATAAGTCAGTTAATTTCCTTAGTGATCAATGTTTTTGTGTTTGCTGTCTTTGCACGCGCATTATTAAGTTGGATAAACCCAGGCTCATTCAATGCAGCTTCCAATTTGCTGTACAGTATTACTGAACCATTATTAGTCTCTTGCAGACGATTAATTCCTGATATCGGTGGGATCGACCTATCACCTCTGTTTGTGCTTGTGGGTTTGCAACTGGCTAAAATGCTAATTATTCCACCGCTACAGGAATTAATCACTCTGGTAGGATAGTTAGTCTAGGATGTAGCCGTATTTTTCTGCAATACTGTTATTCATTTTTTAAATATGTACTATATAAGGTTAGTAAAATCATACCTGATTACGTACAAATCACAGCCAAATTAAAAAAATCTTAAAATATCAGTATGTTAAGAGTCTCGTCATT
>CAYWLM010000065.1:0-15339 GCA_964459125.1 uncultured Methylomonas sp.
GCTGTTTATCTAAAAAATTAGACTTTCCCTGTAATTTATACCGGATACGAAATATAGAATAAACCCAGGCGATTACAGAACATAACTAGGTTTCTGGTGTTGATTTAATTTTTAGAGCTGCATTTTAACAGTGTAGAATTAAGATCTTTTGGGACTATTATTTATTTTGTCAGTCGCGGGTAGTCGCCTAAAAATCAGCTTAAAGTAACCATAGGGTTTTCTCAAGCCCCAGCTACCGGATATCAGCGAGGAAGAGCGCGCACCGTTAATCGATGTGTTACAGAAGTTGCTTGCGTAGCAGCAAAAACAGATAGACCAGTTGGAGCAGGAGATACTTAAGTTCAAGAGTGCAACAACTAAAACCCATATACAACTCGCCAAGATGTACGAAGCGCCAGCCGAAGACTGTAATGGGAAAGCGATATCAGAACAAAGGGCACTCAGTCAGGGCGTAGGTATCGAGATACTAGCCAGTATAAAGAAGACCTGCTTAAAGCACGATTTTTCACTTTGACATTAATCTTAAAATCGATTGCTGGGAGAAGCAATACTCCACCTTTATCTGCTTTAATTCGGACTGCGGCTACCTGTGGGTAGTGAGGAGTTACTGATGCTCTTAACAATAGCCTGATATTCTTCGACTTTTGGCTTATATAAATACATCGCTAAGGCAGATAAAATGGTGAATATGTATAGCGTATTATTGCCATCACCTAGTACGTACATTGCAAAGCCATATACCCCTATACTTGCAGCAATTGCCATGGAAATTATAATGGTCACTAAATAGCGAGATTTTGGGGATCTGTTTCCTTTTGCCGTTTGATTTAAGTGCACTAAAACATGACGAATAAATTTCATCACCGGGAATGTCGTGATAGCAACGACATAAAGTACCGTTCTAATAAAAATTCGTGACTGCTCATCCATGCCTATTTGTATTTTATCGCCATATATATGACAAATAGCGATTAGAGCAATTAAGCTCATCAAAGCGACCGCCCGAATGATATTTGCCACTAAAAGGTCGGCTTGTAATTGTTGTTCTGATATAGCCATTTATTTACCTTTTTGTTGCTCCATTCGATAGCTATACAATATAAGCACAAATGCAAAGAAATCATATAAGCTATGAATAATAATAGGCGTCAGCAGGTTTCTTGTAGTGTCATAATCCAGATATAAGCCCAAATAGATACTTACAGCTGTCGCCATAATAAAATATAAGGCAGTCACCGCATGAACCAGCCCAAATATGACACTGCTGATCAGTAAACCGGCCATCATTCCCCATGAGTTTTCCATCCAGGGCTGGATCACGCCGCGAAACAAAATTTCTTCTGAAATACCTGCGATAGCCGCTAAAACAAATAAATCAGCCCAATGGTGCTTGTGTAAACTGGGGCCCAATGTTGAATGTAAAACCTGCTTGATTTTTTGTAAGGATTCCAGCTGCAGCTGATTTAATGCGATAAATATCAAACATAATGGCAAAGTGCCCATAATGCCATTAATAACTGCCTGTTCATTAAATACAATAAATTCAAACGGATTAATATCTACCAGCCAGCCAATTGCGATTGCAACCAGGACCAAAGTACTTTCAAAATAACACGCCGTTTTAAAAAAACTATCAGGATCTATTGTGGGTTCATTCATGGTAAATTGATGCGATAATAATGTTTTTTTTGTTCATTAAGGAGCCAATACTGTGCAGTGTTTTATTTACAAAAGTAGCAAAAAAGATGAGTTGTATTTATATATAGCTAAACAAGATGATTTTTCAAATGTTCCAGAGGCCATACTTAAAAGTATTGGCCTTCCAGCATTTGTCATGGAACTTGAAATCACGCCCGAGCGTTTACTTGCGCGTGAAAAAGCAGCGGATGTAATCAAGGGTATTGAAGAACATGGATTTTTTATTCAAATGCCTCCGTCGATTTACCCTGCTCCTAAAAAATTACAATAAAAGACAGGCGACCTTTCAACTCTCAAGTTTAAAAGAACAGGAGTTTAGCTGCAGTACAAGAGCTTTTGAAGCTGTAAAAGTATTCAATAGCCTCAGTTGTTGGGGTTCATGCTTCACCCCAACCTACGCATAATACTTTCACAGTCTCTTTGGTTATTGTGAGTTTTAGCCTGATTATGCTTTAGGTAATGTCACACCTTGTTGTCCCTGATATTTACCACCCCTGTCTTTGTAAGAGACTTCACAGACTTCATCTGCGCCAAAAAACAACATTTGCGCAACACCTTCATTCGCATATATTTTTGCCGGGAGCGGTGTAGTATTGGAAAATTCCAGCGTCACATGCCCTTCCCACTCAGGCTCTAACGGCGTGACATTCACAATAATCCCACAACGCGCATAAGTCGACTTACCTAAACAGATGGTCAACACATCACGCGGAATACGAAAAAACTCGACTGTTCTCGCCAGAGCAAATGAATTGGGCGGAATGATACAAACATCAGACTTTACATCGACAAAGCTGCCATCGCTAAAATTTTTAGGGTCAACAATCGCAGAATTGATATTGGTAAATATTTTAAATTCATCCGAACAGCGCACATCATATCCATAGCTTGATGTACCATAAGAAATAACTTTGCCTTGCTGTGTATCTCTAACCTGCCCTGGTTCAAAAGGCTCGATCATACCTTGTTCTTGTGCTTGGCGACGAATCCATGCATCTGATTTTATGCTCATATTGGCCTTGCGTGTTGTGTAAAATTATTCAATTGATTGCGTAATTTTATCCTAATCTCAGAGCGGGCACAGGAAAATATATTCTCTACATTCACTTTTAACGCAACTTTAAGCAGATAATCAATAGCTTTTCTTTTTTCTAGCTGCCTATTTTTATACTTATTGAGGGGGACTTGTTCCGATACAAACATTGCGTCACTGATCAAACTCGATATTCTGCGCACCATTCAACACCATAAAGTGCTTACCTTTTGATCGTGAAATCAAAGTGACCCCCGATAATTGAGCCATTTCCAGACCCATCTGGGTCGCTCCTGAACGTGAGAGTAAAACCGGAATACCCATTTGCGAGACTTTTATGACCATTTCTGAGGTTAATCGCCCTGTAGTATAGAAAATCTTATTATCGCCAGATATCCCATTCAGCCACATATGCCCTGCTATGGCATCTACTGCATTATGCCGTCCCACATCTTCAACAAATATTTCCAGCTGATCCGCTGTATATAAAGCACAACCATGTACGGCACCTGCTTTTTTATACACTTCATTATGCGTCCTGACCGAATCTAACAAAGCATATAAGGTCGATTGGCATACATGATTTTCGGGCACACGAATCTTCTGCAACTTTTCCATTAAGCGCCCAAATACGGTTCCCTGCCCGCAACCCGTGGTTACCGTATGTCGCTCCATCTGCTTAGAAAAATCGCTCTGCTCCCCTGCTGTCACAACAGCGACTGATTCGGTTTCCCAATCTACCTGCACCACCTTTATCTCATTTATACGCTCAAAAAAACCCTGATTTTTTAAATAGCCCAAGGTTAATAATTCAGGATGCGAGCCGATGGTCATTAAAGTAACAATTTCCTGCTTATCCACATAAATGGTCATCGCCCGCTCGCCCACCAGATGAATACTCCTTTCAGCGCCAGTTTCATCGATACCAATGACGACTTTGGCAACGCTTAAACCCGCATCAGTCATTTCTGGTCGCATTTTCATTCCTGAGTAGCTAAATCAGCTAATTGTTCCAGCGTATTTATATTAGAGAAAAACTCAGGGTTGGCACTAAGGTCTACCTTTATCCAGTGGTGTTGCTCAAACCATCGATCTATCTTACGTTCACCCTGTGCTAAATAATCTTGCAGACTTTTTTTAAGCGAGCTTTTAATTGCCATAAAAACCGGGTGTATACGCTCACCATCAAATGCCACGGCAATATCCGCCTGACATTGTTCACGCTCATTTAGCAAAGCCTGCAAGCCCTCTGCTGTTATAAAAGGTGAATCACAGGGTATCACCAGCAAAACATTATTATGACAAGTAGTTAGAGCCGCATAAACCCCTGCCAAAGGCCCTGCAAAATCATCGCTCGCATCAGTGATCACCGGATAATTAAATTGCTGATATTGCTCAATATTACGGTTGGCATTTATAAATAATTCATCCACAACGGGCGTTATTGCCTGTATGGCATAGCTAATCATTGCTTTATTATTAAATCGAACTAAACCTTTATCCTGTTTATGCATACGCCTTGCCAGACCGCCTGCAAGAATGACGCCCGAAACGCCTGATTGATTATTCATGTTTTAATTCTGCTACTATGTGACTTACCGAAACACATAAAAACATTTATATGTCATTTAATCAATTAGATTTATCTGCCCCTTTGCTCAAAGCGATTGCCGAACAAGGATATGAAAACCCGACTCCCGTTCAAGAACAAGCCATTCCGTTTATCTTACAAGGAAGAGATATGCTTGCTGGCGCACAAACCGGAACCGGTAAAACAGCCGGCTTTGCTTTGCCCATACTGCAACTATTACACAAGCAACCACCTGCTATCAAGCCACATCCTATCAGAGCTTTAATTCTCACACCGACACGCGAATTGGCGATGCAAGTGTATGAAAGTTTCAAAACCTACGGCAAACATTTGCCTTTATTTTCTGAAGTGGTTTTCGGCGGTGTCAGTACTCAGGCGCAAATCCAGCGCCTACAAAAAGGTGCCGATATTCTGGTCGCCACTCCAGGAAGATTACTGGACTTACTGTATCAAAAGCAAGTAGATTTATCGCAGGTACAATTCTTTGTGCTGGATGAAGCCGATCGTATGCTGGATATGGGCTTTATCAAAGATATCCGCAAGCTTATCGAAGTATTGCCCGGGCAACGACAAAATCTGCTTTTTTCAGCAACCTACTCTAAAGAAATTAAAATCCTGGCCGATCAATTATTAATTGACCCTGTTGAAGTCGCAGTCGCTAGAGAAAATATTGCCGCTGATACCGTCACTCAACTTGTTTATGGCATTAAAAAAGAATCAAAACGTGAGTTACTTTCCTGGATAATCGGGCACCATAACTGGCAGCAGGTATTGATATTTGTCAGAACTAAACACGGAGCTGATCGCCTATGCAAGCAACTAATCAAAGATGGTATACGTTGCGCAGCCTTACATGGCGACAAAAGCCAAGGCGCGAGAACGCGAGCACTCGCAGATTTTAAAGCGAATAAAGTGACCGCGCTTATCGCTACAGATATTGCTGCGCGTGGCCTTGATATTGAGCAATTACCGCATGTGGTTAATTTTGACCTGCCCGCTATGGCAGAAGACTATGTCCATCGAATTGGCCGCACCGGCAGAGCAGGTTCAGATGGCGCATCTATTTCCTTAGTGGCTGCCGAAGAAGCCTATTTATTATTTGCAATCGAAAAATTATTAGGCAAACAAATTCCGAGAGTTACGGATACAGGCTATGAGCCGGTATCTTTGAGTAATACCAACCAGCCTAAAGTTCAATCTCGCCAGCCTAGGAGTAACAATAACAGTCAACAAAAATTTAAAAGAAAAATAGCTTCTGGAAATCGTGGCGCTAAAAACAAGTAACGGACAAAAAAATAGCCATAAAACTTTAGGGAAACTAATACCAACGCTGCTAAAAATAATGCTTCAAAAAGCATCAGATTTACGAAAAGCCAAATCAGCCTAATGTAAATTGAACAAAGGCATAAAGCCTATTCAATAGTGCCCAAATTAACGTAAAAAAACCTATATATTTGATTTATCAAGTATTGGAATAAGCGCCAGCTGCAATAAACTCAACCACTCAGACTTTCTTCCAGTCTAGGCACCTTCAATTCAATTGATTAATTATAATTATCATCATGCAATACACATAAAAGTTGTGTTAAAATTAAATTCGGCATGTAGCTATTTAGATGGTAACGTGTTATTTAAAATAACAACAATGAGGTTTACATATGAAATTATTAAAAAGTGCTATTGTAGCGTTTTCACTAACGCTTTCTTTAGGTTCTTTTTCAACAGCTGCTGTTGCTTGTGAAGATGGAAGAACGTGTTTTGGCCCTATTCAAGCGACTGATATTGTTTTAGGTCATATTGGTATGGCTATAAAAGCAGTTGAGAATGGAGATAATGGCCCTACAGTTAATGCTCATTTTAAAGCAGCACTGGCAGCTAGCAAAGAAATCAACGCCAGTGATAAAATTGATATAGCGCGCGTTCGTGCTAATGCACACCTTAAAAAAGCCAGATCAGCATTCAAGAAATCTGATATGCAAACTGGTGAAGATCATTTAGGTATGGCAGAAACAGCATTTTCAGAGATTAAAACAATGTTTTAATCTGTTGCTTTTCTTGTAAAAGTTCGAATCGGGGGTTAACGGCATTGCGTCCGTGACCCCTCTCGCACCATAAAAAATACCAATAATAACAGCAACATCCGTTTTCACGGACCTTAGAAATACATCCTCCCCCACTTTAGCTTTTCCCTTCTAGTTACCCCTCAGCAATACTTTTTTACTTTCCTGATTCCTGCATGTTTTTACTTGTATCCAGCATTGTCTCATGCAATCACAAAAAAATCTGTCAACGCCAGCCTGATTAGACTTCGAGAATGTGCTATTTTTCATTAGACCAGAATACTGTATCCCCCGGATAATAATGAGTATTATTTAAAACTCCGACAAACTTGATTGTTTGTGATCTGCAAAATGACGTTGATAAAAATGAGTGAGCTGTTTGATTACTTCAACTTTAATGTCAATGAAGAATGTTTTAATTTTGCTGAATGCTCCACAGCTCGAGCCATTTATTGTGCCGTTGAAAAAATCAAGCCTGGCTCATTAAACCTAGAAGCCGCAGTTGACCGCTATAAAACACTATATGCGACAGAATATAAAATATAATGATGTAAATGCTTGTCACCTGCTGGGTGACTATACTCCGCTTCACAGTTTTGTGGATAAATCTGAGCACGACAGACCGCGTGACAGCTCTTACCAAGGGCTACGGCTATTGCCTGCGAGCCGTACCTTGTCTTGCACACTCAGATTTCCCTCAAAATCCATACTCAACTGCGGTTTTTAGGTTTAAGCAAACTCTTCTAAGCAATCAATCAAACTGCTGTTCGGCCTTGAGACTGAGTTGATTAAGCTGATCAGTAAGTTGTTGCTGCAACTCACTAACCCGCTCAGCCGATGCACGCTTTTCCACCACAATCGGCTTGCCAATAACAGTATGTACCGTGCTGAAAGGTAAAGGGAGAAAAAAATCATCCCAGCTGCCGAGGTGTATCTTGCGATTACAAGCATTCGCAATTGGGATTATAGGCGCGCCACTAAGTTGCGCCAGAGTGATTGCGCCTGCTTTTGCTTCACGAGCAGGTCCCAGAGGACCATCGACAGCCGCACCGACACTGCATTTTTCTTTACTAATGGTTAAATAAACATCACGCATAGCCACAGCTCCGGTACGATGCGCAGAACCTCGCAAGACACCGACCCCCAGATTTTTTAAAACCGCATCACCTATATCACCGTCTTTTGAAGGGCTGACGAGTACGCTGGCTTTGATGCCTTGCTGACATAAACCCCACAAAAAATCGATGGCAAATGTCATTTGCTGATGCCAGTAACAAGGCAACATCGGCTGTTGCGTATCTATATATATTTGCAACTGCTCCGCGCCTGTTATGTGTACTGTACAGGTTTTATGCAATACCTTGACATACACACCAATTAAGGCAGGCGCGAGTTTTTGCAGCAAAAATGTATTTAAAATAAATTTCACAACAACTACTCCTTATCTACAGATTGTTGTTCCAGAAAATTGGCTAAAGCCCTGATACTGGGGTAATCAAACAAATCGGTCAAGTCTATCTGATCAGGAAAAAGCTGATCCAGACGTTCATGAATTTGCGTTAAAGACAACGAACTAATTCCGATTTCAAACAAATCATCAGTAGGCAAAATCTGGCGTTCAGGAATCACTTGCTTACATATCTGCATGAGTTGCTCCTCGATAGACCCGGCTTCACTTTGCTGTGTATCCGCTTGTGGCATGGATAACTGTTGCAGTTGCTGCAGCCTCGCGACGAATTCGCCCGCAATAAATTGACTGGATAAATTAAAACGCTGTACCTTGCCACTGGTGGTTTTAGGAAATGCTGACACCGGAATCACTTCTGCCACTTCTATGCCTGCATCTTTTGCCAAAACAGCACGAATCGCATTTGCAAGCGGAATAAAATCCTTTAGTTCGCCCTTGAAAGTGACAAAAATAGCTAAAGCTTCACCATTATCACCCGGGATGGTACATGCTGCCGCTTTTTGCTCAGCCATTTCAGGCAGTGTTTCGCATAATTGCTCTAAATCATGCGCATGGTAGTTTTGACCATTAACTATAATCAGGTCTTTAAAACGCCCGGTCAACACCAGCTGATCTTGATAAATAAAACCTATATCCCCGGTATCTAGCCAACCCTCGGCATTAATGGTTAATGCAGTCAGTTCAGAATCGTCATAATAGCCCTGAGTGACATTGTCACCACGAATTAACACATGCCCTAAGGTGAGTTCATCTAAGACCAACCCAGCGTCATCGGCAATAATCAGTCCGGTATCGCTCACTGCGCTACCTAATAAGACCATTTCCAGGCTATCCACTTGTTCCTCTGAACTGAGAATAATATGATCGTCCAATTGTAAATGCTGGCGGTTAATAAAGATTGATTGCACTGCTGCAGTTGGCTCTGTGAAAGCAGCGGCCAATGAAGCTTCTGCCAGTCCATAAACAGGAAAAATAACGTTTTCTTTAAAACCAAAAGGCTTTAACGTTGCATTGAACTCACGACACAGCGCAGCAGAAATTTGCTCTGCTCCATTAAAAATTAAGCGTAATGCAGACAGGTCAAGATGAGCCTGCTTTTCTGGTTTGAAATATTTTAAGACGTGCTGATAACCAAAATTAGGCGATGCCGATACGGTGGCTTTTTTTTCGCTGATTTTATCCAGCCATAAATTTGGCCGGCGCACGAATAATTCAGATGACATTAAATAAACATCGGTATTTAATACCAAAGGCGATAAATGAAAACCAATAATCCCCATATCATGGGTTAATGGCATCCAGCTCAAGCTAACATCATCTTCTGTCGCTTTACTGCCAATCAGGATTGAATGAATATTGCTCATTAAATTATGATGCGTCAACACCACGCCTTTAGGTTCTCCGGTAGAACCTGAAGAAAACTGGATAAAGGCGGTATCTTGCGGCTTAATCTCCGCAGGGTTCGCCTTATTTTGATCAGACTGAAGCTGTTCAGCAAGTAATGCCTGTTTTTGTAATAGTGGTTTTAATGCACCTTGTTGCTGCTCATCGGCATATTTGAATAGTTGCTGTAATGCCTCTGCCGAAGTCCAGATAAAAGGTTTATTCAATTTTTTAAAAACAGACAAGACCCGTTTATGCGCGGTATTCTGGCTGGATGCATTCAGTGGTACGACAATAATCCCGCCTAATATCGCAGCCCAGAATACATCTACAAACTGTTCATTGTTTTCTGCCAGCAAGATCAATTCATCTCCTTGTTTTACACCCACTTGCTGTAATTGATATAGCAAATGCAAGGCTCGAGTATACAGATCTGCATAACTTACCGTCAGTTCATCGTTTTTAGCTTTTATATAGGTAATACTTTTATTACCCTTGGCAGTGTTTTGTAGTGCTTCAGTTAGTGTAGCGGGGAATGATGTTGCGCTCATGTAATGTTTATCTATAAGTTGCATGAAAAAATATATCTTGCTTGGGCCTTAAATTAACTAGAGGCTCCAGTTCAATGGTTTGCCCTGGCACTAATTCAAAATGTACCTTTTGAATAATCCGGCTAATATGCACGGCCATTTCCTGAATCGCCATGCTATCACCGATACAACGTCTGGGACCTATGGCAAAAGGTAAATAGGCACCGACATGCTGACTTTTTTTATTTTCCGGGCTAAATCGTTGCGGATCAAATTTTTCCGGATCAGGCCAATAAGCAGGATTTCGATGCACCAGATAAGGGGGAATCAAGATATCCGTACCTGCCGGAATATCAATACCATTAAAATGATCATCGGCTATCGCTTGCCGCGTTAGCACCCAGACAGGGGGATACAAGCGCATAGACTCATCCAGAACTTGTTGCGTGAACGTGAGTCGCGCTATATCCGCCATACCCGGCATGGCACCAGACGGCATGTACTGCTGACTTTCTGCCAGCACCTGTTGCTCGATCTCGCTATGTTGTGCCAGCAAATACCAGGTCCAGTTTAAGACGCTGGCGGTGGTTTCATGGCCGGCAATAATTAAGGTCAGAATTTCATCAATTTGCAATTTTTCTGGCATGGCATCACCGCTACGCTTTTCCGTCGCACTCATAACCATGCTTAACAAATCAAAAGGCTGTCTATTTTCTGCTCGGCGACGCTGCATCATATCGCTGACCAGGTGTGTCAATTGACGAAAACGTCTGGCAAACAGCAAATCTCTGGCGGAATCATCAGTGACCATTAAAAAAGGGTTTTCACCCGTTTCGTCAATAATGCGGTCTAGATCTTCACTAAATAAGGCATGTAAAATAAAATCCAGTGCCGTCTGGCTCATTGATTCAGTGATATTAATAGGCTTACCAGTCTCAATATCATCCTGCCAACTAGCTAATAACTTGTCAGCACAACTCAACATTAAGGGCAGCTGGTGCGTAAGTAGTTTATTACTGAACAGCGGCTGCATCATTTTGCGTTGCCGCCTCCATAAGTCACCTTCACTAACGATAATACCCCGACCTAATAAGACATTAATCTGTTTAATGCCCACGCCTTTGATATAGTTCTTGTAATTAGTGACCAGAATATGTTTTGCCATCTCCGGGTCGCACACGTTATAAACCCAACCATCCTGATCAGGGAATTTGGCCTTAAACAGGTTACCGTTTGTTGCTACCAGAGTGCTGAGCTGGGCCAAAACCTGCTCAAGTTGATGGTAATCAATAATGATATCCTCGCCTGGAGGCAAGCTTAATGCAGTAGAATCAGACATATCGTGTTTACAAAAATTGCTTATGTTATGACAAATAATAATTCAACGGATTTTACCACAGTCGCTATTAGCTATTTAAATAACATCCACTGCTTGGGTTTGTGTATTTACAAATGCTAAAATAAATCATGATATTTTTCAGTTCAAAAATGCGCTTTCATTTACTGCTGTACATCAGTGTACTCATAATAATTGGCTGTGCGCAAATACCTAAAGGTGAATTTGTACCTTTTTATCAGGCTGAAACCGACAAACCTTATGCGGATGTATTGGCTGAATTAGAAATTGCGATTTCAGAGCATAATTTTAGAATAACAGGGCATAGTCGTGTAGGCAAAGTGATTCGTGACCGTGGCACCAAAGACTTCCCTGATTATGATACTATACAGTTTTGCAACCTGACTCATGCAAAAACCCTATTACTGCTGTCGCCTCACGCAATACGCTTTATGCCATGCAATATTGTTACCTATCAATATAATGGCAAAACCATAGTGCGCACCCATTTGGTTCCCTCTGATACGGATAATCCTGAACTCAATGTTTTTGCACAACAAATGAACAAGATGCTCAAAGAGATTGTTGATTTTGCAGTAGAATAATTACCTTCTGGCTCCCACGCTCCGCGTGATACCCCATACAACAATGCTACGCGTTCCATGACGCAAAGCGTCACTCACAGTATTCCCTCGCAGAGCTTGGGAAGCAGAGACTTAACTCACACACTCACACATTCACACGCTATGGACTATTTTATCTGGGATTTCGATCCTGTATTAGCCAGCTTCAAATACCTGCGCGTTCATTGGTATGGCGCGATGTTTGCACTGGCTTTACTGAGTAACTATTTATTTATGCACTGGGTTTATGCCCGTGAATTAGGTTCCACAGAAGATGTTGATCGTCTACTATGGTATTGTGTTGGTGGTGCAATAATTGGTGCGCGACTAGCACATATATTATTTTATAACCCGAATTATTATTTTACCCAGCCACTTAAGATTTTTGCCATCTGGGAAGGCGGGCTAGCCAGTCATGGCGGCGTTTTTGGCGTATTGATTGCACTGTATATCTATCAACGTAAAGCGCCTTTTGATTACTGGTGGATTCTGGATAGAGCGGCTATAGCTGGAGCCTTAAGTGGGTGTCTGGTACGTATAGGCAATTTTCTTAATTCGGAAATTGCAGGCACTGCCACTGATGTTCCCTGGGCTGTTATTTTCCAGCGTATAGACACTATTCCACGCCACCCGGTACAACTCTACGAGGCCATTTGCTATGCGGGGATTTTTGTATTTTTACTGTATTTATACAAGAAAAACAGGACTTTCGACTTACATGGCCAGTTATGCGCCTGGTTTATGATACTGATATTCAGTACCCGTTTTATCCTGGAATTTTACAAAGTCAGCCTGGTTAACTACGACAGTGATTTCTGGCTCAGTGCAGGGCAAATACTAAGTATCCCTTATATTATTATTGGCATGCTCATCCTTTACCGCAGCAAACAAGCCGTTTAACTGCATGAGCTACCACTCGCACTTCAACATCCGCATGGCCTGCCATGCGCTAAAACAGGGAAAACTGCTGGCCTACCCGACTGAGTCCGTTTATGGCTTAGGCTGTGACCCATTAAATGAAAGCGCGGTCATGCATTTATTGAGCATTAAACAGCGCCCTCTACATAAGGGGCTCATTCTGATTGCATCCGACTTTGCGCAACTGCAGCCTTACATCAACCCCAGCTCTGCAATGCTACTGCGCATTATGCCTAGCTGGCCTGGTCCGATAACCTGGGTTATTCCGGCACGCCCCTGGGTGCCCGATTATTTAACCGGCAAACATGGTTCCCTGGCGGTACGGGTTAGTGCTCATCCATTAGTGCAACAATTATGTGCCGAATATGGTGGAGCAATCATCTCCACTAGCGCCAATATCACACACCAGGCTCCTGCTCGTTCTGCTTTAGCCGTGCGCACTAAATTACCCATCGAGGATATTTATATTTTAGCGGGAACAACAGCACAACAAAATCAACCCACTGCTATTTATAATGCGCACAACGGTCACTGTCTACGCTCTTCATAATCAGACCTTGTATGACTCACCTTAGCAGTATTAGCTTTTATCATCGACACTTATGCCAATTAATCATTATTTCAGCTAAGCAGTTATTTATCAACACAATAAACACATGTATAATCAAGAGTTTTTTGCTGACCCAGGGCACATTTACGCTCAAGGTTAGCACATGACTGCATTAAAAAGGACACACATGACTGCATTAGTGGGTATTATCATGGGCTCAACATCTGATTGGGAAACCATGCGCTTTGCATCTGAAAAACTGGAACAACTCGGCATTCCTTTTGAGGTCGAGGTGGTCTCCGCTCACCGCACACCTGATAAGCTGTTTGCATACGCTGAAACGGCAGAAGACAGAGGTCTTGAAGTCATTATTGCCGGCGCAGGTGGTGCCGCTCATTTACCAGGCATGACTGCAGCCAAAACAATATTACCGGTATTAGGCGTACCCGTGCAATCCAAAGCACTGAATGGCATGGATTCATTATTATCCATTGCACAAATGCCCGCCGGAATTCCCGTCGGGACCCTGGCTATAGGCAAAGCTGGCGCTGTAAACGCTGCATTATTAGCTGCAGCCATTATTGCCAACAAACATACGCAATATAAAGCACCGCTAAATGCTTTCCGTCTACAACAAACCGAAGCGGTACTCGCTAATTCAGACCCCAGGGAGCTAACTTAATGGTCATCGGTATTTTAGGTGCAGGACAATTAGCAAGAATGCTTGCACTGGCTGGCAAACCTTTAGGGCTTAAATTTATCTTTTTAGACCCAGCACCAAACTCATGCGCGGCTGATTTAGGTAAGCACTTGCTTGGTGATTACACAAACAAAGTACTGCTAAGCCAACTCGCTGCAGAATCGGATATCATCACTTATGAATTTGAAAATGTACCGGTAGAGATTATCGACTACCTTAATCAAAATACCCCCGTTTATCCACCAGCAAAGGCTTTATTGATCGGCCAGGACCGAATTACTGAAAAAACATTTTTACAGGATCTAGGCATTGCGACCGCTCCTTTTACCCCTGTCTCCAGCTTAGAGGAACTGCAACAAGTTATGCCTGACATTGGTTACCCAGCGATCCTCAAAACTCGTCGCTTAGGTTATGATGGTAAAGGACAGGTCGTGCTGTATAGCGCACAAGATTTACACGGCGCCTGGGAAGCAATCAAAAATGCACCTGCTGTTGTTGAAGGATTTGTGCCTTTTGATAGAGAAGTGTCGCTTATTGCAAGTCGCAGTGTCTCAGGCGAAATCGCTTATTATCCTCTATCTGAAAACACCCATCACAAAGGCATTTTACGCTTAGCTAAAAACACCCAAAACGATCCTCTCCAGGCACAAGCTGAAGAGATCACTAACAGAATATTAATCTCACTTGATTATGTGGGCACCATCGCACTTGAGTTATTTGCAGTTGGTGATAAATTAATTGCCAACGAATTTGCTCCAAGAGTCCATAACTCAGGACACTGGACCATTGAAGGCTCGGAAACCAGTCAGTTTGAAAACCATTTAAGAGCAATCATGAATATGCCCTTAGGAATAACAAGCTCGCTGGGTTATGCAGCCATGCAGAATTTTATTGGCCGCGTACCTGCCAGTAAAAAACTACTTTCTTTATCTCAGGTGCACCTGCATTTATATGATAAAGTAGCTCGCAAAGGTCGCAAGCTTGCTCATGCAACAGCAAGAACTGAGTCATTAGAGCATTTTACTGATTTAATTGAATCTATCACTACGCTAGCCAGACAAAGCGATGACTCATAAAGCAAAATAAAACTTCTTTTAAACCTTTATATAAATACATACCTATGAAAAATACAGAAAACCCTGTTGTCTCTATACACTACACGTTAACTAACAAAGCGGGCGAGCAATTGGACAGCTCAATTGGTGCAGAGCCTTTAAGCTATTTACATGGCGCAGGTAATATTATTCCTGGTCTTGAAAAAGCATTGAGTGACTCATCAGTTGGTGACAAATTAACGGTGACTATCGAAGCTGAAGATGCATATGGCGAACGTATCGAAGAACAGATGCAAACAGTTTCCAAAGAAATGTTTGCCGGCATCGACACTATAGAAGGCGGGGAGTCGCTATTTTTGCGAAAGCTTGTTTTGGGCATCCCAGCCCAAGCAAG
>CAYWLM010000066.1:0-2253 GCA_964459125.1 uncultured Methylomonas sp.
ACTTTACGTATTACCAATGCGGATAGTGAAGTTCGTCGTGGCGACCGCCTAATGCCTACTTCGGAAGAGGAAGTTGTGTTTGATTATTTCCCCAAACCTCCGACCAAATTTATTCAAGGATCCATTATAAGTGTACTCAATGGCGTTCAGGAAATTGGTACCTATGACATTATTGTTCTCAGCAAAGGCGCACGCGATGACCTTAAAGTAGCTGATATTTTAACTATCATGCAAAAAGGTAAGCTTATTCCCGACCCTTTCTATAAAATTAAAAATGAATTGGTCAAATTACCTGACCAAAAAGCTGGGACAGCCATGGTTTTCCGAGTCTTTGACCGTGTCAGCTATGCATTAGTCATGTATGCTAACAAAAATATACGTGTTTTAGATTTGGTACAAACACCTGAAGAATAACCCCAAGCTGAATACCGAAAAGCACCAAAAATACTGGCTTGCGCTGATGCGCACGCCAGGTATAGGTAGCAAAACGTTTTTAAAGTGTCTGGATTTTTGCCCTCCCGAACAACTCTTTAATGAATCACGTGAAACCTTAATCAAGTTAGGTCTGCGTCCAGCAACTATCGATGCCATTAAAAAACCCGACTGGAATATTGTCGATCAGGATTTATTATGGCTAGAACAGCAAGGTAATCATCTCCTGCTATTCACAGATACGGACTATCCCAGCCAGCTAAAAGAGATTCCAGACCCGCCACCGTTATTATTTGCCCGAGGTGATGTCGATTTAATCCACTTTCCGCAGATAGCCATCGTAGGCAGTCGCAACCCTTCTTCTCTAGGCATACAAATCGCGACTGATTTTGCCAGCAGCCTGGCAAAATCAGGTTTTGCTATTACTAGCGGTTTAGCGCTCGGCATTGATGCCGCAAGTCACCGTGGGGCTTTAGCTGCGCAAGGCAAAACCATCGCAGTAACCGGTACTGGCCTAGACCGGGTTTACCCTGCCACACACAAAGAACTTGCCACTGAGATCGTCAACAATGGTGTACTTATTTCTGAATTTCCACCAGGTACCACAGCGAAAGCAAATCATTTCCCTAGACGTAATCGTATTATAAGCGGACTATGTGTCGGTATATTGGTGGTTGAGGCTGCAAAGCAGAGTGGCTCTTTGATAACAGCCCGTATGGCGCTAGAACAAAATAGAGAAGTATTTGCTATCCCTGGTTCTATCTATAATCCGCTGGCACGGGGCTGTAACGCCCTGATTAAAGAAGGTGCTAAACTGGTTGAAACAACACAGGATATATTGGAAGAATTAGGCCATTTTTTTCAACCGCTCACAGCGCAAAGTAACAACGCAAACACAAAAAACCTAAGCAATCTCGATGAACAGCAACAATCTCTGTTGAATTATGTTCTTTATAGCCCCACTTCAATAGACCGGCTAGTCAATGAAACAGGCTTTTCAGTAGAAAATATCGCTTCACACTTGCTCATATTAGAATTACAAGGTTATATTATTGCCTCAAACGGTAGTACTTACACTCGCTTAAAATAGTCCGCTTTAAAGCTGACCAGCCCAACAAGAGGCCCCTTAATGACTGAAGATATTTTTGATGTATTGATCTATCTATTTGAAAATTATATGGATAGTGAAATTGATATCATTCCCGATACCGACATATTACAAACAGAACTCAAGGCTGCTGGCTTTAATTCAGGCATTATTTTAAAAGCCTTTGAATGGCTAGATACATTGGCATTACAGGAAGAACCCATCTTCAAATCTGAAAAGAATTTCCGTATTTTTTGTACAGAAGAATGCCATAAACTGGATGTCGAATGCCGTAACTTTATTCTGTTTCTACAGGATATGAATATTCTTAATTCTGTCAGCCGCGAACTTGTTATAGACCGTGCCATGGCAGTCGACAATAAGAATGTTTCTATCGAGGAACTTAAATGGATTGCCTTGATCGTCTTACTAAGCCAGGCAGATGAAGAACTTGCCATCGCGCATATGGAAAACATCATCTACCAAGATGCACCAGCTTTTTTAAATTAATACCGCTTAATAACGAGAATGAGTAAAAATTTAATTATTGTAGAATCACCAGCAAAGTCGAAAACCATCGAAAAATACCTAGGTAAAGATTTTCAGGTGCTCGCGTCCTATGGACATTTACGCGACCTGATCCCCAAAGAAGGAGCCGTTGATCCTGATAATGATTTTGCCATGAAATATCAGATACAAGAGCGTAATCAACGCCATGTACAAGCTATAACCAA
>CAYWLM010000066.1:2353-15310 GCA_964459125.1 uncultured Methylomonas sp.
CCATGAAATATCAGATACAAGAGCGTAATCAACGCCATGTACAAGCTATAACCAAAGCACTCAAAGGTGTAGATACCCTTTATCTCGCGACCGATCCTGATAGAGAAGGAGAAGCAATATCCTGGCATTTACTGGAAATTCTCAAGGCTAAAAACCTGTTAAAAAATAAAACCGTCCACCGCGTCGTGTTCCATGAAATCACCAAAAAGGCAGTTACCCATGCGATACAAAACCCGGGGAAAATTGCGACGACTTTGGTAGACGCACAACAGGCTCGCAGGGCACTGGATTATCTGGTTGGTTTCAACTTATCCCCTTTATTGTGGAAAAAAATACGTCGAGGACTATCCGCTGGACGGGTACAAAGCCCTGCACTACGCATGATTGTAGAACGTGAATTGGAAATTGAAGCCTTTAAAATTCGTGAATACTGGTCGATTACAGCTAAACTTGCCCACGAACAACAAGCTTTTAAAGCCAAACTCACATATTATAATAGCGAAAAACTGGAGCAATTTAGCATAGAAAATGATGCGCACGCTCAAGCAGTTCAACAATCATTAATTGCCGTAGCTGATGGCAAGCTGACTGTCTCTAAACTAGAAAAGAAACAACGCAAACGTAACCCGGCAGCACCTTTTATTACTTCGACCTTGCAGCAAGAAGCGGCTCGTAAACTGGGGTTCACTACCAAACGCACCATGATGGTTGCCCAGCAACTTTATGAAGGAATGGATATAGGTGGTGGCGAAGCAGCAGGCTTAATTACCTATATGCGTACTGACTCGGTTAATTTGGCCGGTGAAGCACTGGAAAATATTCGTCAATTAATCAGCGATAAATATGGCGCAGATCAGATACCTGCAGAACCTCGCATCTTTAAAACCAAGTCTAAAAATGCGCAGGAAGCACATGAGGCAATACGTCCGACTTTGGCGCAACAGATTCCAGCTGACTTAAAAAAGCATTTAACTAGCGATCAGTTTAAGTTATATGACCTGATCTGGAAGCGTACCATTGCCTGCCAAATGATTCATGCAACCATTAATACCGTATCTGTTGATTTACACTGCGGTAGCGATAAAAATATTTTCCGCGCCACTGGCTCGGTTATCGCTAAACCTGGCTTTATGGCGGTGTATCTGGAAAGTAAAGATGACAATAAAGAAGGCGATGATAAAGAAACCTTTTTACCACCGATGGCAGAAGGTGACGCAATCCCCTTAGAGGACATTGTGACCAATCAACATTTTACCGACCCCCCCCCGCGCTACAGCGAAGCGAGTCTGGTTAAATCACTAGAAGAACATGGCATAGGTCGTCCATCAACTTATGCCTCGATTATCTCCACTCTACAAAATCGTGAATATGTGACCCTGGAGAGTAAGCGATTTTACCCTACCGATGTGGGCAGGATTGTTAACAAATTTCTGACTGAACATTTTACAAAATATGTCGATTATGATTTTACGGCGAATCTGGAAGATAATTTAGATGCGGTTTCGCGTGGAGAAAAAGACTGGATCCCGCTCATGCGAGATTTTTGGGTACCTTTCACCAAACTTATCCATGATAAGGAAGAATCGGTACAGCGTAAAGATGTCACTCAGGAAGCCATTGACGAAAAATGTCCCGAATGCGGCAAACCACTCTCTATCCGTTTAGGCCGAAACGGACGCTTTATCGGTTGTACCGATTATCCCACCTGCTCCTATACCCGTAACTTAAATGATGACGGTACAGAGTCTAATGCGCCAGAAATTATTGAAGGCAGAAAGTGCCCTGATTGCGGATCTGACCTGGTTTTGAAAACCGGTCGTTATGGTAAGTTTATCGGCTGTAGTGCCTATCCTAAATGCAAACATATAGAACCTTTAGAAAAGCCCCTGGATACAGGTGTTGAATGTCCTAAATGTAAAAAAGGCACCATCCTCAAGCGAAAATCGCGCAACAATAAAGTCTTCTACTCTTGCTCTGGCTATCCTAAATGTGATTACGCACTATGGAATGTCCCTGTAAAAGAACCTTGCCCAACTTGCGACTGGCCTATATTAACGCTTAAAAGCACCAAAAGCCGCGGCCCAGAAAAGGTTTGCCCGCAAAAGGATTGTAAATATGCAACGCCTTATGAAGGTGATCCTGAAGATATTAATGGACCAATGAGTTAAACACCTCCCCTTTCCCCTCTCCAAGACGAAATGCTGGAGGGGAGGAAGCTGATTTTTCCATCAGTACCCCACCACCCGGCACATAACTATCAGTCTTTGATGCGTTTGGCAATACGTTGGTAAGCCTCTTTCAACTCCTCACCGACAACTTTAGCTGCACTAATAAATTCATCAGAGGTTTCAACTGAATCATCAGCTATATCGCTTGCTTTTAGCTTAACCTGCTCCCACATCTTTTCAGCACCGGCAAATTCTTCTTTTGCTTCCATAGACGCTAAATGTACTTTTAAATTTAGTTCATCGCGTTCGGCAGCTAATTTTGCCATTAATTTATCAAAGTCCTGTTTCATTTTTAAATCTCCTAAAAATAGTGTTAGATTGTATATTTAATTACTTTTCAGGTAAAAAGGCTAATAATTTTTTAACAAAAACATCAATTCTGGATTCTCTTTCTTCCAGGGGAATATCCTTTAAGCTTGTCAGTGCCTGTCCTGCTGCACGCCATGCGAGTTTATTGGTTTTCGGATTGACTACATCAAAAATCAAAGTACCTTTCTCATAATTATTCTTATTGACATTAGGCACCGTTAATACAGGCACTAAACCATACCTACTTTCGATCTCTGCGTCGCTCAGGTCTGATGCCAGAACTGCAATAAAGCTTATATTTATATCTGCTTGCTCTGCTTCTGCAATATGCCTATATCCTTTTGCCTGCATCTCCTGCTCGATACTCTGCTTTATCAGGCCCCACATATCAACATTTTTAATCAGCCCTCTATCCGCATGGCGAGTAAAACCTTTTGACCATTGGTAAGTTGCATTTTCAGGTAAAAGCAACTTAGAATGATAGACAGTGATAAATGATACTGGCATATCTTCCTTCGGAATATGCTGTGTCGTTGAGCAAGAAACCAGTAAAGTGCTTATTAATATGAAGTTTACTACCAAAGAAATTTTTTTATACATAAGCCTTATTATTTTTTATTCATATAGGGAAGCCTGTTCAGATTTATGTGCAACAGGCCATGGTACTAAATTCTTAATCAGGTATTATCATGTTCAAAGCTAAACTATTCAATCAATTTCTAACTACTGGATGGCTGGCCGTTTTACTGACTAGCCAACTACTGGCCGCCGAAAAACAACACAGTTTAGACCATATCAAAGTTCCCCAAGGCTTTACGATCAGCCTGTTTGCCGATAATGTGCCGAATGCCCGGAGCATGACCTTAGGTAAAGATGGCACTGTCTTTGTTGGCACCTTGAGCAGCGGCAACGTTTATGCCCTGCAAGACATTGATCAGAATGGCAAAGCCGAGCAACGATATATTATCGCCTCCGGCTTAAACATGCCTAATGGAGTTACATATAAAGATGGTACGCTTTATGTCGCCGAACTGGACCGTATTATTCGTTTCGACAATATAGACCAACACTTAGCTGATCCGCCTATACCTAGTATCGTTTATAAGGAATTCCCCCATAAAAAAATGCATGGCTGGAAATATCTCCGCTTTGGCCCGGATAACAAGCTTTATACAGCTGTAGGAGCCCCTTGTAATATCTGTCTGCCTAAAAAAGATATATTTACTTCCTTAGTGCGCTTAAACACTGATGGCAGTGATATGGAAATATTAGCGCGCGGTATTCGTAATACTGTAGGGTTTGATTGGCATCCAATAACTAAGTCCTTGTATTTTACGGAAAATGGCCGGGATTGGTTAGGCGATGATATTCCGCCGGATGAATTGAATAAATGGACTAAAAAAGGCCAACATTTTGGCTATCCTTATTGTCATGGCGGAGAGCTTCTTGACCCTGAATACGGACATGGCAAACAATGCAAATCCTATACAGCTCCGGAATGGAAGTTCAAAGCACATATGGCTCCCCTCGGAATTCACTTTTATCGCGGGGTGCAATTTCCCAAAAGCTATCATCTACAGTTACTGGTTGCTCAACATGGTTCCTGGAACCGAACAATTCCGCATGGCTATCGTATTGTCATGCTCAAATTCAAATGGGGCAAGATTGTTGCTGAACAAGTCTTTGCTGAAGGTTGGCTGGGTGAAAATGGCAAAGCAATAGGCAGGCCTGTCGACATACTCGAATTAGCAGATGGTAGCCTACTGGTTTCTGATGACCTTGCGGGGCTTATTTATAAAATTACCTATACCGGCTGATTACAGCTGCATTAGCTTTAAAAAAAACGCCTAACATAAGGCTTAAAGACCTTATAGTGAGATTTGACACTAGCAATAAAACCAGCTTCGCCAAAATACTGACGAATTATCTGCTGCATTTTCAGTCTGATTGCTATTATCCTGGTCTTGATATAAACATGAATATCTGAGTTAAGTAATTTATCAATCATTTCCATTATCCATTCATAGGCTGTTTTCAGCCAGGAGAATGTCAGTAATTGAGTTTTAGTTAAATCAAATAGCCAAAAGGTGAATGCTGCAATGGGAACTTTTAATACATAAACAACAATTCCCGTCGAAAAATAGCCTTCAATAAAACAAAAGCCTGCCAGTAAACCCATAGCCTCAGCAAGCAACAAAATACATATAAAAACCGTCAGCAAAAGATAACGGTGCATCTGCAAAAATGTCTTTTTTAAAGGCTCTAATACAATAAGGCTTTTAAAATACTGATAAATCGGTCTGGCAAAAATATTCCAGAACAACTCTTCAAATAGAATGTAGCCAAGCACTAAAATGCTTTCCAGTGTTTTAGCAAAAAATATTTTTGTTTTGTTATTATTTGTATTCATATTGAGTATAAAAAAGGGCTAGATTATTCACCTATACACGGCTCTATAGTGTTTAATATATGCTTATAGACCTGTAAATCTTCCATATAAAAAGTATGCGCATCAGTTTCTCTGCGCAGCCAGGTAAATTGTCGTTTCGCAAGCTGTCGCGTCGCAATGATGCCGAGTTCCTGCATTTCTTGCTGAGAGATTTCGCCTTCTAAATAAGACCATGCTTGTCGATAACCAACTGCTCGGACCGATGGCATTTGGACCGTCAAATCACCACGGCTATACAAAGCCTCTACTTCGGCAACAAAACCTTGCTGTAACATCAACTTAAATCGTAGGGCAATTTTCTCATGTAATACGCTTCGATCTTGCGGCGCAATAATCAATTTGATTTGCCTATACGGTATTTGTTCATTTTTTGCCTGTTCATGTAACTGCGTCATCGACTTGCCTGACAGCATCTGTACTTCTAGTGCACGTTGTACACGCTGTGGATCGTTCGGATGTATGCGCGACGCAGCCACTGGATCTACCGCCTGTAATTTAGCATGCATGGCGGCTTTGCCAATTTGCCTGGCTTCTGCATCCAGCTGTTCACGCAGAGCACTATCTGCTGTAGGCAATTCTGCCAGGCCATAATACAAAGAATTAAAATACAGCATAGTGCCGCCAACCAGGAGCGGCACCTTCCCTCTCACTGTTATATCGGCCATTAGTTCCAGTGCACGGGCTCTAAATGTACCGGTAGAAAAACTTTCTGCGGGATCTAAAATATCAATTAAATGATGCGTAATTCCCGCTCTTTCCTCCATAGTCGGCTTTGCTGTTCCGATATCCATGCCTTTGAAAACTAATACTGAATCGACACTGATAATCTCAGCATTAAGTTGTTGTGCCAGCTTTACTGATAAAGCAGTTTTTCCTGAGGCGGTGGGGCCCATTAAAAAAATCGCGGGAGGGAATACTTTTGTTTTCATAAAGGAGGCGTTCGTGATAATTCATCAAACCTGAATTCGTATAATAAGTGCAAGCCCTGTGTTCTCTGTGGTAAAAAATATTAAATCTTGCAAGCTCAAGTCTATTGCCCGCGCAAAAACAACTTATCCAGTTCTTTTTTACTCAATTCCACCCATGTTGGGCGACCGTGATTACATTGACCACTGCGCTCGGTTTTTTCCATATCCCTGAGCAAGGCATTCATTTCTGGGACACTCAAACGACGATTGGCGCGCACCGATCCATGACAGGCAATGCTGGATAGAATTTCATTGGATTGCTCTTCTATCCTTTGACTCATTCCATGTTCAATAATATCTGCCAGTACATCTTTGACTAATAAAGTGATATCTACGCCTGATAATATCGCAGGGACGGCCCTTACAACAATAGTCTCTTCGCCCATGCGATTTAATTCAAAACCAAGGCTCATAAAAAAAGCCTGTTGATCATCTGCCAGATCTGCCTCACGACTACTGACTTGTATTTGCACTGGCAACAATAAAGGCTGCGATGGTACAGATCCCTGATGATATTGACTTTTAAATTGTTCATAAGTCACGCGTTCATGTGCCGCATGTGCATCGACCAGAATAATACCATTTTGGGTTTCCGATAAAATATACACATCATGCAAATGTGCCACTGCATAACCTAATACGGGGGTCATTTCTGATTTTGGCAATTCTGCAATCCGTGGCTCCTGTACCTCTGACACTTTGCCAGGAGCAACTAGTCTGGTATATGCATCAATCTGGGCATCCACATTTAAAGGCAATGAAGATTGTCGAGGTGCAGCAGCAGGATGATAATTCTGCCGGGTTACTGACCGGCTATCGCTTGCAGCTAAGGGCTCAAAGCCAACTATCTGTTGCACATCGGGACGGGTGACATCAACTACGGATTGATCTTCTATCCCTTGTGTTTTAGGGCGCACATCCGCCAAACAACGATGTAATGCCTTATACAAGAAATCATGTACACTACGCCCTTCACGAAAACGCACCTCTAATTTTTGCGGATGTGCATTCACATCAACTAAGCCCGGGTCCAGCACCAAATATAAAACATACACAGGATGCCGTCCATGATACAGCACATCCTGGTACGCCTGTTTAATGGCATGGGTCACCAATCGATCTTTAATCAATCTGCCATTCACATAGAAATACTGCATATCTTGCTGACTACGGGAAAAAGTCGGTAAGCCCACCCAGCCATACAAATGCATGCCTGAGGCATTAAAATCAATCGCCACGGAATTTTCTAAAAAAGCCGAACCAAAAATATGTGCAACACGCAGCTCTTGCTCTGCTGGCGTCACTGCTTTTTTAAAATTAAATACCTCACGCTGGTTATGCTTCAATTCAAACGCAATATCAAATCGACTTAATGCCATGCGTTTAAATAGTGTATCGATATGCGTAAATTCTGTTTTCTCTGCTTTTAAAAACTTACGTCGCGCAGGTGTGTTATAAAACAAATCACAGACTTCAATGGTCGTTCCTATAGGGTGTGGATCGGGCTGTGGATCGAGTTCTTGTTCAGAACCATCGGCTTGAACCCGCCAGGCACAATCAGCATCAGCAACACGTGAGATAAGGCTTAGGCGGGATACCGAACTAATACTCGGCAATGCCTCGCCACGAAAACCCATGGTTGCAACCTGTTCCAGATCCTGCATTGACTGGATCTTACTGGTTGCATGGCGGGCCAAGGCCAAAGCCAAGTCTGCTTTTTCTATGCCACAGCCATTATCCCTAATTTTAATAAGCCGGGCACCACCTTGCTCAATTTCAACGCTTATTTGACTAGCCCCGGCATCAAAGCAGTTTTCTACTAATTCTTTAACCACCGATGCCGGTCGCTCAACCACCTCGCCAGCAGCAATCTGATTAACTAATTGGGGAGGTAATGCATGAATGCGCATAAGTAATAACTCAAATAATTAAAAGACAGGCTACATATTGCCTGGGCACTGCGTAGATGATACATAATTCATGTTATGACCCTAAAAAATGTTTAAGCGCTGTTATCCTGATCAATTAAATCCAGAAACAATTGTTCTAAACGATTCGATCCATTCTTTAAACTGACCACTTCTATCTGTTGCGCTGATAAACCTTGAAACAGTGAGTTCAGGCCTAAAGCTTTAGGCACAGAAACACTTAATTGCCTGGCATTAATCAAATCGATTTTATAGCCCGGTATATCGGCTATTTTTTGCAGCGGTGTTTTTACATCACAGATAAAATGTTCTTCATTCAAGCGTGCCAGCAAGCTTTGCATATCTGTATGTTCAACAATTTCACCCTGATTAATAATAGCAATATTACGGCATAAACTCTCTGCTTCTTCCAGGTAATGCGTCGTTAAAATAATCGTTGTTCCTTGCTCATTAACCTGTTTCATGGTCTCCCACATCGAACGTCGAATTTCTATATCCACACCTGCAGTCGGCTCATCTAAGATCAATAATTTCGGTTGATGTACCATGGCACGCGCAATCATTACCCGGCGCTTCATACCACCCGATAAACGCCGGGACACTATATCCCTCTGATCCCATAAATGCATTAACCTCAGATATCGTTCGGTTTGCTTTGCGGCCTCTTTTCTCGACATACCATAATAACCAGCCTGGGTCATAACAATGTCACGCGATGTCTCAAACTGGTTAAAATTAACTTCCTGTGGCACTAAGCCTAAATAACTTTTTGCCAATTGTTTATTAAGTTTCAAGTCAGCATCAAAAATCTGCACCTCGCCGCTACTGGCATTAACCAATGAACTAATAATGCCAATAGTAGTCGATTTACCCGCGCCATTAGGTCCTAATAGCGCAAAGAAATCGCCCTCTTCCACATCCAGATCAATACCTTTTACAGCGACCAGTCCATTAGCATAGATTTTTTTTAAATTACGAATTGATAAAGCTTTCATTAATATTATTTAGCCTTGCAAAAACAGATTGATAAGCAGGGTATCCTTAATGCAGAAACCTGGTCTTCAACTGACAGATTAAACTGCACCAGAAGCAATATAAGTCTCTGAATCAGACCTCGCCTTTGTTATAATCTTAGTCAATACTTAACGTAGTCCGTTAAATGCGTTACATTATGCAAAAAATTGTACAAATTTTAGCAGAAAACCTATCGACACTATAAACAAATGACACAGACTACTGAACAGGAACAAACTCCCGAGCTCGTTGCCGCTGTTGATTTAGGCTCAAATAGCTTTCACATGATTGTTTGTAGCGTACATGAAGGACAGCTCAAAACTCTAGACCGATTAAGAGAAATGGTCAGACTTGCATCAGGTTTAAACAGTAAAAACATTCTCGATGAAGACACCCAGCAAAGAGCGCTTGCCTGTTTAGAAAGGTTCGGCCAACGTATACAGAATTTTCCCGAAAGTAACGTGCGCATAGTCGGTACTAATACCTTACGTACGGCTAAAAATGCCAGACAATTTATACAAAAGGCAGAGCTGGCCATAGGTTATCCGATTCATATAATCTCGGGAATAGAAGAAGCACGTCTCATATATCAAGGCGTTGCCCATAGCTTGCAAAGCAATGCAAGCCGTCGCCTGGTTATGGATATCGGTGGCGGAAGTACCGAATATATTATCGGCACCAATTCAGATCCGGCGCAAAAAGAAAGCCTGCGCATGGGTTGCGTTACCGTCAGTAACCGTTTTTTTAGAGATGGCACAATCAGTCCGCAGCGCTTCCAGCAAGCAATGATCTTTGTAAACCAGCAACTGAACACCTATAAAAAACTGTTTACCCATAATCAATGGGATGAAGCCATCGGCGCATCGGGTAGTATACGAGCTATCCGCAAAGTACTACTAGCCACTGAATGGAGTTCGGGAGGAATTACACTGGAAGGTCTGGAAAAGCTTAAACAGCATACACTAAACTGTAAACATGTCTCAGAACTGGACTTGCCCGACCTCAATCCGGAAAGGCTACCTGTCTTTATGGGTGGTCTGGCAATACTGTACACGACATTCAAAACACTGGATATAGACAAAATGAGTGTCTCCGATGGCGCATTACGTGAAGGCTTGATTTACGATTATCTAGGACGCATGTTTAATAATGATGTACGCTCAGATACCGCACATTTGCTAGCCGAACACTACCACACCGACACCCAGCAATCTGACTTGATCAAAACTACCATAGATTCCATATTACAGCAGGTCAGCCCTTTTCTCGGGGCGCAATCCCGAATCATAGGTCAATACCTAAACTGGGCGGCAGAACTACATGAAATAGGCCGAAATATAGCGCATAGTCAATATCATAAACACGGTGCCTATATTATTAAACATGGTGATTTAGCGGGCTTTTCTCAACAAGATCAAAACCTGTTATCGACTCTGGTTCTAGCTCATCGCCGCAAAATCCCTGTAAACAAGATAAAAGAACTTCCCCCACCATGGAATAAGGTTGCTATCTATATGGTTATAATCCTAAGGCTTGCAGTCATATTACAGAGAAACCGTAATAGCTCAGCCACACCAGAATTCAAAGTCACTCTAGAACAAAATACGCTAAGTATCCAGTTTCCAGACAATTGGCTGGAAAATGCCCCTTTAACACAAGCCGATTTAATACTGGAAGAAGCCTATCTGGCAAAAGCCAAATTTAGCTTACAAGCCAGTTAAGTCTAGTGTTTTTTCTATTACGAGCGATCTTATATTGCATAGGCATAGCTGCAGTTATTCTTGTAATATTGGTCAGCTTAAGTACTACCAATAAAGACCTTACATTGCCTGAATGGGAGCTGACCAGCGCCGATATTCAACGTGTTAAAAGTATCTTAGATCCGAATCAACGCACCTTAGGTAAACCGCTTAGCATGTACTTGACAGAACGGGACCTCAATATCGCCAGTGCCTATTTACTTAATGCCTACACTGGCAGCCAGTCACAAATCCAGTCACACGACAATTATATTTTATTTATCCTGCGCTTTACCTTGCCAGAAAACCTTTTCGGACGCTATCTCGACATCCAGTTCCAGTTACACTCACCAGAAGCTCGACCGCCAGAAATCAGCAAACTTCAGATAGGAAAAATCATCATACCTGACGCCTATGCTGGTTTATTAATAGACACCGCCATTAAGCACACGCGTATAAACAAGTATTTGCAATTATTTCGCCAAGACTTAATAGCCTTTCGCATACGCGATCATCAACTGCATTTAGTCTATCAATCTCCATCCGTTGCGAGCAGCAATATACAGCAGTTAATGACACCGAAAGTTCATAGCCAGGCACTGGATCAATACCAGCAGAAACTAGATCAAGCATTACTTGAACATGACCCTGATTGGCGCTTATCGCTAAGTGATGTGTTACGTCCCTTATTTAAGTTTGCCCAGCAACGCTCAACTGCAGAAAATGCCATCGAGGAAAATCGTCTAGCTATCACTGTAGCCAATAGCTATGTTAATAATTACCCCGGCACCAATGCGCATAAACAAAATAATGCAAATCCCAGATATTCAGTTTTTTTATATAAACGCATCGATATGGCACAACACTTTATGTGGTCTGCTACATTTTCAGCATCAGGAAACAATCATTTAGCGAACATATTAGGCACAGAAAAAGAACTGAGTGATGCCAAAAAGGGCAGCGGCTTTAGCTTTATCGACCTCGCCGCCGACCGGGCAGGTATGAAATTTGGCAAACAAGCTACAGCAAGTCCTGAGCAAGCCCTGCAGATACAAGAAAAAATGACCCATATAGAGAATTACCAGGCATTTATGCCGGATATTAGAGACCTGCCTGAAAGCCTTAATTCACAGGCCTTTACAGCACGATATCAATCTATTCATAGCCCTGAGTATCAACGGGTATTAGATGACATAGACAAGCGCATCGCCGAGTGTGACATATATAAGCCCGCTGCTACAATTTATTCAGAATAAACAGGCTAAAAAATCATGCCTTATATTTGCCCGATTTGCCACAATCCACTCATGCAACACCTGACATCCAAAGGCTACTATTGCACCAAAAAACATCATTTTGACTTGGCAAAAGAAGGTTACTTAAACCTGCTACCCGCACAACATAAAAAATCTAAAGAACCTGGAGACAGTCGCGCGATGATGCGTGCCCGGCGTAACTTCCTCGAAGCAGGATTTTATCAACCGATGGCAGAAGCACTGGCATATATCATCAATATCCATACGCCAGAAACCACACCTATGCATATTCTGGATGTCGGCTGTGGCGAAGGTTACTATTGCAGGCAAATTGAAGCCTTTTCAGATCACCCGGAAAAGCTTGATTTACACGGCTTAGACATAGCCAAAAATGCCATCTTTGCAGCCGCAAAAAAGCAGGAAAATGCGCGTTTCATCGTTGCCAGTAGCAAGAGCATGCCCTATGCAGATCAGTATTTTGATTTATTGCTCAGAGTATATGCGCCTTCAAATGATCAAGAGATTATCCGACTGCTCAAGCCAGACGGCTTATTATTGATCGTAACGCCAGGCCCAAGACACTTGTGGCAACTAAAAGAATTCATCTATCAAGAAGTCAAGGAACATGCAGTAGACGTTCCTCTCCCGGCAGGTTTTACACAAATACAAAGCCAGAGAATCAACTTTAAAATACATCCCGGTCAGGATCAGCGTATGGCATTGTTACAAATGACCCCTTTTGCCTGGCGTGCGAATGCAGAAATACAAAATAATATACAGCGCAGCAAGGACCTGGAAATTGAAACGGATTTTATATTGACACTGGCAGTGCGACGCTAGACATCGATCATGGAACTAATGTTAATAATCTTTTTAAATTCTTATAATTTCAGCGCATAAAAAACGGGTAATGCTCATAAACTCTTGTAAATGCACTAGATAAATTTGTATTTGAATCGGTGCAAGGCTTAGTCCACCACTCCAGTTTATTATTAAAATACAACCTGATTTCCCATAACTCTCAGCTATCTTCGTCATTCCTGCATGCTTTTAGCAGGAATCTCGT
>CAYWLM010000067.1:0-15185 GCA_964459125.1 uncultured Methylomonas sp.
CTACCCAGCAGCAGACAGCCGATGCCATTTTTACTGTATCTTAGAGGGACGTTTTCCTCAGGAAAGGTAATATCTAGTTTTTCAAACTGGCCGGTGAGCAAATAAACACGATCGAGAATAGTGGCGGCGAATGCGTGTATATGTTTTGCGCTATCCAGCCAGGTGGCTTTGCGTTTTAATACGCGTGTTAGATATTCTAGCGAGGTCTGGCGTTGTGGCTTGGCGAATAGTAAATAGTAAGCGGTGATCGGGTAAAGAAAGGCGCGCGCAACAGGACGCCCCATGTGTAAAGCAATCCAACGTATTGCTTTTAACGCGAGAGGTGTGCTGCGCTCTTTATTATCTTGCCAATGCCTAGTCATGATATTGCTCCTCTTTGGCGGTAATAATAAAGGTGCCTGTAACTAGTGTTTCTGACTCACGCGTGCAGGTGAATTTGATGTTGTGTGTAGATGATTGAGTGAGGGACACAGCAAAGTCTTGATCAGGAAGTAAGGGGTGTAAAAATTTGGTTTGGGTTAATGTGCAGATTCGATCATTAGGGAAAGCTGCTAAAAGCTGTTGTTGTACGTAATTTAGCAGTATCACTCCAGGCACAATGGGGTTACCTGGAAAATGGCCTGCAAAGCACGGGTGTTGCGCAGGTATGCGATAGTGCTGTTTATTGGCTAGCATTTGTTGTGTGCGTATCAGTTGCTCGAGTTCTGTTTTGAGTAGTTTACCCATATTATTGCGCGCCAGGGCAGGAACTGAGTAGATGGCGCGCGGTAAAAAGACTTCATCTATTGCTTGTCTTAAATGTTTAATAATCGTTTTCTTGGGTAATTTGCTGACCACTAAAGCAGAAAGTCGTTCATTTTTGCTGCAAAAGAACACCCCGTCTTCAATGCCGGTAATTCCTGTGAGCTGTTGGTTTAGATGGTTTAATGAGGCTCTTTTTCCGGCTATTTTAATTAAATCTGCTGAGCGGCCGATCAAGTTAAAGTTGCCTTTAGCGTCTATTTCAAACGTATCATCTAGCACACGAGACTTAATAAGATGCCCACCTTGCAAAACAAATTGACCATTGTCTTGTGTCAACTGGATGGTGACGTAAGGTTCCCAATGCGTCGTTTTGCTCGTTTGACGCGATGCAAAAGATAGCGTTTCAGTGCTGCCAAATAACTCAAATAGAGGTGTCTGTAGGTTATGCTCTATTTGTTGTGCGAGTTCTTTATTCATAGGTGCTGTTGAAGACAGAATGAACTTTATATGGCTCCACTGGCCTTGTGTTTGACTGCAACTTTTTAAGTGTCGTGGTGTAGACACGAGAATTTTTTCTGCTGCCAGGTCTGCGAGCGTTTTGCGTATATCTTCAGGGTAAAAAGGTCGGCTGTTATGCAGTGTCATTCGGGAAAATAACACCCAGAAAAATGAGGTTTCCAGGCCATACATATGTTGCATGGGAACAGTAGAAAGCAGTGTTATTTGTTGATTTTGTAGTTTAAATCGTTGCAATGCCAGTGCTGCTGATTTTTGAAATTCGCGCCATGTTTTTATGATTGCTTTGGGCTTTCCTGTGCTACCGGAGGTAAATGAAATAGATAAGGGGCGGTCTATATCAATTAGTGGACAGGACCGGGTACTTTTTTCTAATAAGTCATAGGCGATATAAAAATCAGCCTCGGTTTTGTTATCACTTAGTGTGTAACTCTCAGGATAACTTGTTCTTAAGTCGGCTAAGGTTTTAGGGGTTTGGTTGGCTGGCAGTAGTGATATTTGTTGGCGTAGGCAGACCGCTAGATAGGCGACTATAAAAAGATAACGATCCTGACAGAGATTGATTGCATAGCTGTTGACGGGTAATTTTTCGCTTAATGCAACTGCATGAGCTAATAAGTCAGCGCGGCTGATAACAGTATCTCTGGAGTAAACACAAAAAGCGCTATTTATGGTGTATTTGAGCGTCTCGCATAGCGAAATGTACTCTGGGATTCTGCTGGTCAAAGTTATGCTGAGGCGTATCAATAAGTGGATGAATAGCAGCCATTTTAGCTGCTGGTTGCGCCCTTATTCAAGTGACGTAACTTCTTTTTTACGGGGAGGCAGTCTATAATTCAACGTTGCTTATTTGTAGCAACAACCTCGCCAATGTTGATTTCATGCGAAACACGGTCTTTTTAGCTAGCTATTTAATGTGTTATAGCTGGATTAAATGCCAAGAATCTTTTTCCATTGTCCTACATTCCGGGAATTGATTGTACTTAAATAAATAGAATCTGCGATTTTTGAAAAAGTTATAGGAATTGTTTTTTATGTCTGCAAAGAAAAATATTGCCATCTTGGGCGGTGGGCCTGCTTCCAGTACATTGGCGATTCGCTTGTGTAAAGAAGGGTGTAATGTTGTTATTTTTGCAACGCCAGAACAAACACCGATTCTGGTAGGTGAGTCTTTGGTGCCAATGATTGTTCCTATGTTACAAGAGCTAGGAGTTGAGCAGGAAGTCGCCGCGTACAGTATGTATAAGCCAGGAGCCTGTTTTACTTATAATGCGGATGAAGTCTTTGAGTTCCGCTTTAAAGAGACACCCGGCGACTTACCGTCTTATGCTTATAATGTACCCAGAGATAAGTTTAATGCGACCTTGTTAGATGCTGCATTGCGGGCAGGTGCAAAACTGCTTAAGCGGAAAGTGGTGCTAAGTCGGGTGGGTGATTCAGAGCATATTAAATTAGATAATGAAGCGCTGCAAGAGGCTGCTGGGTATTGGGATACCAATGAGCCTGATTTAATTGTTGATGCGGCAAGTCGCGTAAATTTAGTGGGACATTTACTGGATATTCCCATGCAACAGGGGCCGCGGCAAGATGTTGCTTTATTTGCACATGTAGATCAAACACGGTTAGTTGATCCGGGTTATGTGCATAATGACCGAATGGATCAAGGCTGGTGCTGGCGTATTCCGTTACCCGGTAAAGTTTCATTAGGCTTTGTGGTGCCGGAAAGTTATGCTTTAAAGCATGGCGATACACCCGAAGAACAGTATGATAGCTTATTAAAGAATGATGGCGTTTTACGGCGTTTAGCTCCTGATGCACAGCGCGTAACTCCGGTATTTCGATTTAAAAATTACCAGTCTATTTCGGAGCGTTTATGTGCTGGCAACTGGGTGATGTTAGGTGACTCTGGTGGCTTTGTCGATCCTGTTTTTTCTAGCGGTATGCTGATTGCTATGGATAGCGCGAATAAACTTGCTGATACTATTGTTCAGGATAAGCCTTTGTCTGAATATGCGATTGCTATTAAGCAGCACTTAAGTGCCTGGTTTGAAATAGTAGATTATTACTATAATGGGCGCTTAATAACCAGTATTAAAGTGGGCATGATGATGCCAGATAATATCCTTAACCGTCAAATTTACAAATGGGTGAGTAGTCATGTTAGCCGTATTTTTAGTGGCGCGGCTGCAAGTAATCCCTTTAGCCTAAAGTTGCTACGATTTCTGGTTAAATATGGTTTAAAAAACAGAAACCCGGATATTTATAAAATAAATTAACCTGCGGGTTAAATTGTCTTTAAAGGAATGAACAAATGAGTGTGGTGACGTTTAGTATTGAAGAGATTGCAAGTCAGTTATGTGTGTTTTTGCGCGAGAATGTATTAGCACCACAGATAGAAGTGACTTCTGATACTGCATTATCAGAGATAGGTGTGGACTCTTTTTCTTTAATGGAATTAGTGTTGTTTATTGAGCGGCAGTTTGGTTTGGAATTACCAGCCGAAGCGTTAACACCTGAAAATATAGCGAGTGTAGGTGCCTTAAGTTGTTATTGTGCAGCGCGCTTAAATAGCATTGCTCAATGAAACAAGACAGCTCATTTCCTGATAGCATAACGCTGAATGGTGCAGATTTTTTTCTGTTACAGCTCGATCACATCATGTGGAAGTTAAGTGGGCAACGAAATATTTGTACCTTTGTTGTGACTTTACAAGAGCGCCTGGAATATGAGGATTTACAAAAACACCTATCGACTAATTCAGCTTATCAATGGATATGTCGTTTACGCCTCCAAAAAGGCTGGCCATTTACCCTGACTAAATGGATCTTTAAGGCTCACCTGGCATTACCTGAAATAGAGCAGTACCAGCTTGACGAGCAGGGTACTCTGCCGGAGAGTTTTTTAACAAAGCCTTTTAATATTGAGCAGCAGTCTGCCTTTAAAGTAAGCTTGGTGCAGATCTCTGGCGGGGGATCCCGACTGATCTTTACCTGGCTCCATGCGTTAATGGATGCGCATGGCGGAGAAACATTTATTCGTTATCTAGGTGGCTCGGCGACTATGCAAGAACATGACTGGGTTGCTAGTGAGCAAGGCAGTTTGTTGCCATTGCGCGAGCGTGCAGACATTGCCCTGAAGATGAAGGCGTTTTTGTGTGATGTGTCGAGATTACCGTTTATTTCCTTCACCAAAAAAAGCAAATCTAAGCACAATGTGCATTATCGGGTTGTGTCATTTACTGCAGCGCAGAGTAAGCGTATTGTTCAGCGTGCACGGCTGCAAGGCGCCGGATTTTTAGTCAGTGCATTTTATTTGGCGGCCACGGCTTGTGCTGTTGCCAATGTGCAAAGCAAAAAGTCGCCTTTAGCAGGCGATATGTTAATTCCTATTCCTTTAGATCGTCGTAAGCGGGGAGTGCATAGTCCTATTCTGGGTAATCAAGTGACCTTTCTTTTTTATCGCATCCCGCTAGCGGCTTTAGCTAATATTAAAACCTGTGTGGCTGAATTAATTGCCCAGATGAAATCCTTGATGCGCTCTGAAAATCCCAGTTACTATCTTGTTATGATGGATTTTCTGCGGCGCGTGCCTGGCTGGCTATACCGTATGCAATTAACCTCACCGACTAAAGGGCAAATGGCGAGTTTTTATTATTCAGATACGGGAGATTCATTAGATTTGTATGATCAATTGTTTAACTGTGCAGTTGCAAGCGCCCTGCATTATCCGCCCAATATGTATCCGCCAGGAGTGACATTTGTATTTAGTCGATTTCATGGTGCTTTACAGCTGACTATCGGCTATATGGACTCTGCACTAGATAATGAAGAGGTAGAACAGCTCCTGGCTCAGCTACAGCTTGGTTTATTAGGCGAAACAAACGAATAGCTTATATGCAATGTGATGTCGCAGTCATAGGCGCTGGGGCGGCAGGTATTGCTGCCGCTATTGCCGCAGCTGAATCAGGGGCTAGCGTTGTTTTAGTCGAGCGTTATGGTTTTGTCGGTGGCTTAGCAACCTCAGCTATGGTAGGTACGATTTGTGGGCTTTTTTATCGTAACTTATCTGTTCCTCGATATGCCGTTTATGGTTTTGCACGAGAGTTTTCCAAACGTGTGCAAGAGAAAAGTCATACCACCCCAGTTATGTTTTCGGAAGGGCTGCATTTCCTGCCCTATCAGCCCCGTGCTTTTCATCAGCAAGCGATACAGCAGCTGCAGCAGGCAGGCGTGCAATTGCTGTTGCAGAGCCATGTCTGCGCTGTAGAAGTTGCTCATGGGAAGATTGTTGCGTTGCGCATCCAGGCGGCAAGTAACATAGTTAATCTGCACGCTGATGCTATTGTCGACTGTAGTGGCAATGCACAACTATCCATGCTGGCTAATGTAGGACGAATAGAGCAGGCGCATTATCAATCCGCAGCATTTGTATTTCAGGTGGCTGGTTTACCCGCATTGGAGCCACGAGCACTGGCATTAAATATGATTCGATGGATTAAACGTGGGATACAGAAGGGAGATTTAGAGCCTCAATGTGAACGCTTATCCATTATTCCAGGAACGGTCAAAAATGGTGTGGGTTTATTAAAGTTAGGCATGCAGGAGTTATTTGATGGAACGGTTTCGTGTTTGACTCAATATGAGATTGATGCTCGCTCACGTAGTATAGAGATAGTAGACTATTTGCGTGGTAATGAGCCGGAATTAAAGGATCTAATGATCAATGCTATGGCGACTGAGGTCGGCGTGCGCACTATGTCACGATCACAAGGCATTCAAATATTAGACGAAGCCGATATATTAGCCTGTACCAAGCCGAGTGATGGAGTGGCTATCGGGGCCTGGCCGATTGAGTTGTGGGGCGAAGCAAGAACGCCTGAGATGATTTATTTTGCAGTGGATGATTGTTATTGGGTTTCCGCAGGTATGCTGGTTTCCAGGTATTTAGATAACTTGTTTTTTGCGGGTCGTGCACTTTCAGCAACAGAACGCGCTATTGCATCAGCACGGGTGATTGGAACTTGTTTTAGTACCGGTTATGCGGCCGGTATGTTAGCTGCGGAATATGCTAGTGACGGTGTCTGGCAGAAGGCAATCGAAAAAATTCAAGCAAAACAGGTTTTTCCGGCAGAGGGCTAATGGTTTCAGCATATCAATTACTAGAATTTGCAGCACAGTCATGGCCTGATAGGCCAGCTATTATAGAGCAGGGTGGCTCGATAAGTTATCGCGAGTTATATGTGCAAACTGAATTGCTCAAAGCAGAATTATTGCACTTAGGCTTATCCAGGGGACATGGCTTAGGAGTCATGGGGCGCAATGGCAGCGCTTTTGTCGCGATGATGCTGGCGGGAATGGGTTGTGGTGCTGTTGTGCTGCCTATTTCACATCAATTGAAAGCAGCAGAAATTGATTGTCTTATTAAGGAAACAAAGTTGCATGCCATACTTGATGATCTGTCTGGCGCGCAACCAATTGATAATGATCTGACAATGATCTCTTATGCTCAGCAGGCTTTACGTTTTGCCTGGTTTGAGCGGGCCAGGGATGAGCCGGTAACGCTTTTAAGTGATGCCGCATTTATTCGCTATACTTCTGGGACAACAGGAAGCAGCAAAGGCGTTATTTTAACTCATAAGAGTATTCTGCAGCGTGTAGAGGCGGCTTCGCAAGCATTAGAATTAACACCAGACGATGCTGTTTTATGGGTGCTACCGATGGCCTTTCATTTTTTAGTCACAGTGCTGGTTTATCTTCGCTGTGGGGCTAGCATGATCGTTTGTAAAGATTTACTGGCGCAGACGATGATTCACAATGCCAATCAGCATAATGCAACACTATTATATGCTTCGCCTATGCATTTTCGCTTATTAGCAGCGGATTTATCGGCTAAGCAAATGCCAACATTGAAGTATGCGATATCGACCTCAGCAGGATTGCCGGGTAATATTGCCGAAGCTTTTGCCAAACGCTTTAATCTGGCAGTGACTCAAGCTTATGGCATTATTGAAATAGGACTGCCTTTATTAGATAGCTTATCTGGTAAGGAAAAGAATCCACAAAGTGTCGGTTTCCCCGCAGCTGGTTTTTTTGTTGAATTATTCAATGATGATAATGAACCTGTTGCAGACGGTGAGGTTGGTCGTCTGGCTATTTGTGGACCTGGCATGTTTGATGCCTACCTTAATCCCTGGCAAACAGCAGAACAAGTCATGCTTAACGGCTGGTTTATGACGGGCGACCTTGCACTGCGTGAAGTTGATGGCAGGATTATCATTTGTGGACGCGAAAAATCAATGATCAATGTGTCGGGTAATAAAGCATTTCCTGAGGAAATTGAGGAAGTATTAGGCCGGCACAGTGCTATTGAAGAGTCGCGTGTATATGGCCAGCTGCATCCGTTGATGGGCGAGGTTGTTTGTGCTGAGGTGGTTCTGGTCAAGAATACAGTATTAAATGTAGAAGAAGTGTTACGTTTTTGTCGCTCGCAACTCTCAACCTACAAGGTTCCTCAGCGATTAAAACAGGTTAAACATATTGCACAAACTCAAAGTGGTAAGCTTAAACGGATTTAATCGTTATGAATGATAAGCAACTAACTGGCTCGTTTAAGCTAAATAGTATGACAGTAATAAGAAAATATAGTGTGAGTATAGTATTGGCTCTGGGTGTCTGGTCTGTCTGGGGCTTATATACCTACCCTGATAGCTGGTCCGTGATCTACCACCACTGGCAGGTCTCTGTGACTATGATCTTTGGCTCCATTATTGCTGGTGCGACTAGTGAAGGCGGTGGGGCCATTGCTTTTCCGGTGTTTACCAAAGTTTTGCATATTCCGGCTAGTGATGCAAAAGTATTTTCCCTGGCGATTCAAAGTGTCGGTATGGTCGCCGCTTCTATTGCTATCTTGATGATGCGGGTTAAGGTGTTATGGTCTGTGATTGGCTGGGTTAGTTTAGGTGGAGTCTTTGGCATGCTAATCGGAGCCCTCTTATTAGCTCCTGTATTAGCGCCTGATATAATCAGGATGCTCTTTACCGTGATGGCGGTTAGTCTGGCGCTTACGCTGACTTTTCTAAACTCGGGTTTTCGGCTGAGTAATGCTGCAATGCCTGAGATAAACGCAAAGAAAGCCGGTATTTTATTAATAGCGGGAGTGCTGGGTGGCGTGATCTCTGGCTTGGTAGGCAGTGGTATTGATATGATTTGCTTCTCGGTTCTGGTCTTGTTGTTTCGTGTCTGTGAAAGTGTTGCCACACCCACTTCGGTGATTTTAATGGCGATTAATTCGCTACTAGGTGTTTTATTGCAGCTTTTTGTGCTGGATGGGATTAATGCGCAAGTGCATGCCTATTGGTTAGCGGCAGTCCCTGTGGTCGTGGTCGGCGCACCATTGGGCGCGTTTTGTTGTAGCCGTATGCATCATCTGCATATTCGCTATTTGTTAATTTTTTTGATTAGCATTGAGTTATGTAGTTCCATATGGATACTTTCTTTTGATATGACTTTGGTTGTTTTTAGTGTCTCTCTGTTAATGATTTTCTCCTGTCTAATGTTTTGGATGAGTAAGAGTACTGTTTATGACCGTGAAATTGAGTAGGAATACTGTTAAATGAAATCTTTATGGGAATGGCTGTTATTAATCTTGGGTTTCATTTATTGGGCTGTTGCTGGCTTGTCGGTTACTTTAATAGCAAATATATTGACGCTATTGTTACCACCGCGATATGCAATAGTCTGTGGGCACTTTATTTTACCAAAGGTATTTCAGCTATTTATCGGGTATTTAAAAATAACCGGCTTGCTCATATTAGAGGATACTGATTTAAAGGCTTTAGCCAGACAACAGGGGGCTGCTATTATTGCACCGAACCATTTAGCTTTGTGGGATGCGGTTTTTATTATTGCCCAGATACCTGAGGCAGTGTGTATTATAAAAGGCGCTATTTTGAGAAACCCTTTTCTAGGCGGAGGTGCCAGATTGGCCGGCTATATTCCTAATGATTCGATTAGTAAAATGCTGAAATTAGCGGCATTACGCTTACAAACAAAGGAAAAATTACTGATGTTTCCGGAGGGAACCCGGACTAAATCAGCGGCGCAGTGGCTGAATCCTTTAAAAGGGGGAGTCGCTTTGCTGGCAAAGCGCACTAAAGTTCCTGTTGTGCCGGTTTTTATACGGAGTAATACCCGTTTCTTTGAAAAAGGCTGGCCTTTATATCGTAAACCAGTATTTCCATTAAAAATTTCCATTACTGTTGGTGAGCCGGTGATTTTCGGTAAATATGAAACGGCACAAACATTTAGCCAGCGCCTCGAGCAAATATATATAGCTGAACTTGCTAGCCCTCATCCTCTCCGTAGACAAGCCGTAGATGCAAATGGACGATAAACAAATACTTTCAAATAGCCATGTGCTGATGATTCCAAGTTATAACACCGGCGCGTTATTAAAAGTCACAGTAACAGAAGCATTACAACAATGGTTGCCTGTCTGGGTGATTATTGATGGTAGTGATGATGCTAGCGAAGCTTTATTAGAGCCATTGCAAGCCAAGTATCCTGATACCCTGGTAGTCATTAAGTTAGCAGAAAATAGCGGCAAAGGTGCGGCGATATTGACAGGTATTACTCAAGCACAGGCGCAAGGCTATACTCATGTATTAACTATGGATGCCGATCACCAGCACCCTGCGAATTATATTAAGCAATTTATGCAGTGCTCTATCAAAAATCCTGATGCGATGATTTTCGGTGAACCGGTGTTCGATGATTCGGCGCCGATGATACGCGTTCAAGGGCGACGTATTTCTAATTGGTGGGCAAACCTGGAAACCCTGGGTTGGGGCATTCATGATTCACTGTTTGGTATGCGTGTTTATCCTATTCAGGATTTAATTTCCGTGATGCATTCTACAGATTGGGCTCGACGATTTGATTTTGATCCTGAAATAGCCGTGCGCATGGCCTGGCGCGCTGTACCTATATTAAATATTCCTACCCCGGTACGTTATATTGCAAAAGAAGAGGGCGGTGTTAGTCAGTTTAAATATGGGCGCGATAATGTATTATTAATCGGTATGCATATCCGGTTATTTACTGGGTTTTTACTGCGCCTGCCTAAATTGTTTTTGAGAAATAGGTAAGGCGGACTTCAGTCCGCTAGTTTAATGCTTGTTTACATTAACGGACTAAAGTCCGCCCTACTACGGCGATGTATTTGCCGAAACAAATTAATCAATAACCGTGCCCCAAAGAGTAAATACGTTAAAATACCCATATTTGGTTTAGGTTCGAGTAAGGAAAAACATGTCTGAAGAATTGATTGTGGAATTGAAAACATTATTTATTGAAGGTTTACATCTAGAGGATGTGAGTGCAGAGGATATTGCTGCTGATGAGTCCTTGTTTGGTGAGGGCTTAGGTCTGGATTCGATTGATGCTCTGGAAATAGCAGTATTGTTAGATCGGCAATACGGCGTTAAAATTACCTCCGAAGATGATCGCAATCAAGCCATTTTTGCCTCATTAAATTCATTAGCTGAATTTATCACGGAAAATAGAACGAAATAATCTTCCCATGCAAACCATTCTACGTAGCATTATTAGCAGTATCGTTTTTCTACTCTATCCCTATCTTGTGTACAGGGGTGTGAAGGAAGGTGTGGTCTGGTTTGCGCCTGCAGCGATAGCCAGTCTATATTTCTATCAGGCAGTAAAGGCACGCTCAAAGCGCGTGCGAATTCAAAAAGCAGCCATTGTCATCATGCTATTTTTCGGTGCTATTTTTTATCAGGATGTAATGGCAAAGCTGGTTCCAATTGTAATTCAGCTCAGTTTAATGCTGTTTTTTGGTAAAACATTACTCCGGGGTAAAGGTCCATCTCTGGTTGAACGCTTTGCATCACTTGAGTTTCCTGTTATGCCTTCCGCTCTCAGTCGTTATTGTCGCCATTTAACCATTATGTGGACCAGTTTTTTTGCTTTTAATGTTGTGACTTGTATCTTATTGACATTTTTTGCGCCGGTAGAATGGTGGGCAATTTTTACCGGTGTGCTCATTTTTATGTTAACGGCGCTATTAATGGTCGCAGAATATATATGGCGCTTTTTCTTGTTTCGCAGAATTGATCTACCCGAAGATCAGATTCCAGGAATTAAAGAGTCAGCAAAAGCTATGCTGGTTAATGGTCGAAAAATCTGGCTGGATGTACAGGCGAGTTAAATGCGAATTTTGAAAATATATTCATTCTTGTTTTTGAGTAGTCTTAGCGTAAACTGCCTGGCTCAAGATACTATTGAAAGTGTTATGGCGCGGATGAAACCAGCGCTTGCTGTGCAAATAGCCTATCAGGAAACCCGCTATATGGGCTTATTTGATGAGGATTGGCAAGGCAGTGGTTTTTTATATGCTGCGAGTCCCAATACCTTGTTAAAACAGCAATTAAAGCCGGATGTTGAGATGATGGCCGCCGAAGGGAGTTTGCTGACATACTATAAGCCTGATACTCAGACTTTTCACCAGCTACAGTTAGATGAAAGCAACCCGATGATGGCTAGTCTGGTTGCATTTAAAGCGATGCTAACGGGTAATCTGGTTTCTTTACGCCAACTATATACGCTGAAATTTACCACTTCAGAGACATCTTGGAAGTTAAAAATGACAGCAAAAGATTATGCAGGAGACGAAGCTCCATTAGAAATTATTATGCAGGGATTAAGCAAACAGGCGGCGCATAAAATGGAAGTTATTTTGCCAGATGGTGATCGCAGTCAGTATGATTTGAGCCAGCCGCAACAGGGCTTAGAAATCAGGAATAATTTGTTGAATTTATTACAGACACTCAAAAATCATTAAGCGTGCGTCCTTCTTTAGTCTCCTTAATTTTTTTCCTGTGCATACCAGTGCTGGTTGGCCTGGCTGTTGTTACCACCCAGTTTAAAACCGATATTTCTGCTTTTGTTATTGCGGGTGATAATGCTGAAGAAATTTTATTGGCCAGTGAAATACAGTCAGGTGCGTTATCCCGGCGCTATATTCTCTCGGTTGATGCAGGAGAGGGGCATCAGGCTTCTGCAGCCTTTATTCAGGTCTGGCTAAATGACTTAAAGTCTATTTCTGGCGTAGTTGATGTCTGGACGACTGATGAAAAAAGGGGGGCTTTAGAGGCTTTGTCCAGCGTATACGCTAAACATGGAGGGCAGTTATATAGTCGCAATCCCGGACAGGATCTAGCAGCAATTTTTACCGAGACAGCTTTGTTAGAGCGAGCAGCGGGTTTAAAACAGGCTTTACTTTCTCCACAGGGGCCGTTATTAAAAAAAATAGCAGTACAAGACCCTTTGCTGTTGTCTTTAAATGGATTCAAAGCTTTCGCAACACAGTTACAAAACCAGACATCCAGACACTCACAGTACACTAATTTCATATTAGAAACACAGATGTCGGGCATGGATGTACCTGCACAGCGAGAAATTCAGCAACAAATTAAAGATTCATTTGCCAGCGCAGCAGCGGGTTATAGTTATCAGCTAGACATGACCGGAGTCCCTTTGTTTGCAGTAGCAACTCAGACTATGATTGAGGATGATGTCAAGTTTATAAGCATTTTTTCTTCCCTTGCTCTGATGCTGTTATTTGTGTTTATTTTTCGTTCATTTCGTGTCTTGCTCTGGGTGTTTTCATTACTGATAACGGTGATGGCTGTTGCTGTGCTGGTGACTAATCTTATCTTTGGTTCTGTGCATGGCATGACTATTGCCATCGGTTCTACCTTAATAGGGATTTGCATTGACTATCCCATTCACGCCTTAGTCCATGCGCAAGGATTACAACAGGTACAGCGAATAAGTGTGATAAAAAAGATTTTTCCTAGCTTATTAATGGGGGCGTTAACCACGTTAATTGGGTATGTTGCGTTAGGTTTGTCAGGTTATCCAGGGTTTCAACAAGTTGCTGTATACACCGGAAGCGGAGTTATTGTCTCTTTAATATTAACCCGCTATTTATTTCCGCGGCTTATGAGCGGAGAAGAAAAAATCATTAAACCCTCTCGATTTATTGTTTTTTGGTCTATGTTTTGTCAGCGTCACCGCCGTGGCTTATTAGCTGGGGTGGCGCTATTGTCAGTCGTCGGGGCTTTGCAAGTAGACCGTTTACAATGGATGCAGGATTTACAGCAATTAACGCCAGAACTGGATTATTTAAAACTAATCGATAAAAAAATTCGTGAGCGTATCATTAGCGTGGAGCCTGGACGTTTTGTGTTAGTGAGTGGTGATACGGTTGAGCAGACACTGCAAAATGCCGAACAGGTTTATCAGCGACTAGATGGCATAAAAAAAGCGGGAGATTTAGAGGATTATTTTGGGCTTTACCCCTGGCTTTTATCGGCGCGACAGCAACAAGCAAATCAACAGCTATTATTAAGCACTTTAAATACAGAGCAACGTGAATCTTGGCGGAGTGCCTTGCAAGTACATGGATTATCAGTGCGCCGCTTAGGCGAACTGGATTACACCCAGAACCAGACCTTGAAGTTAGAGCAGGTTTTACAATCACCTATTGCTAAATTAATCAGTAATCAAATTGTTGTTGCTGATCAACGGACTTTATTAATTATCTGGCTTAGCGAGCATAAGCCGGAAGCTATACAAAGTGCACTGGCAGATTTACAGCATGTACAGTATTTTAGTCAACGCGATATGCTGAATCATATGGCGCTAGATTACCAGCATCAAGCTGAAATCACTTTACTATCAGGGCTAGCCTTAATCACATTATTGTTATGGTTACGCTATAAAAGCCTTGTTCTTACCATGCAAACGCTATCACCTGCATTTTTAGCTGCCTTAATGATTCTGGCTCTGTGGGCCTGGACGGGGGAAGCTATCAGCTTTTTACATTTAGTAGGATTCTTATTAGCCGTTGCTATCTGTGTTGATTATGGTATTTTCTATAAAGAAAACCGCAGTGGCCATTTGGCCTTGACTTATCAGGCGATGGCGGCGTCTATGCTGACTAGTGCTCTGGTCTTTGGTTGCTTGATTTTTGCCCAGACATCGATGTTGCAGACTTTGGCTAAGGTAGTGAGCTGTGGCGTAATATTGGGTTTTTTATTATGCCCTATATTGATCAAGCCGGATAAGATATAGTTGTTTATATTTCAGATTATCGTACACTTTTAACAACTAGACTAAAATCTTGCCAGATAAATATGAGACAGGACTTTGGAATCTCTATTTTAACTCCCTCGCAGCTTATAAAAACGATACTAAATGCCACTCCAGAATGCCACTCTGTTATTAGTAGAAGACCATAAAGATCTGGCTGAAGCGGTCGGTGCTTATCTGGAAAGTAGTGGATTTACTATGGATTATGCCTATGATGGACTCAGTGCCTTACATCTAGCCAGTACTGAAAAGTATGATGCGATTATCCTGGATATTATGCTACCGGGGATTGATGGTCTGGAAATCTGTGCGCGCTTACGTAAAGATGCTCACTTATCTACGCCGATTTTAATGCTCACTGCACGCGATCAACTGGATGATAAGCTGCTGGGATTTCAGCAGGGCGCTGATGATTATCTGGTCAAGCCCTTTGACATGCCAGAACTCGAAGCACGCTTGAATGCCTTGATTCGTCGCCAGCGCGGTGAATTAGACGAAGCTATTTATCAGGTTGCTGATTTGCGTCTCGACACACGTACCATGCAGGTAACCAGACAAAACCAGATTATTCAGCTTTCTCCCACCTGCCTGAGAATCCTGCGCATTCTGATGCGCGAATCACCAAAACTGATCAGCCGCGAACAACTGGAAAAAGAGCTGTGGGGGGATTTAACACCCGATAGCGATACGCTCAGGAGTCATGTTTATAAATTGCGCAAGGCCATCGACAAGCCTTTTAATCAGGCTCTGCTT
>CAYWLM010000068.1:0-3838 GCA_964459125.1 uncultured Methylomonas sp.
CGGAGACTTAAATGAAATTGATTACAGCAATTGTTAAACCTTTCAAATTAGACGATGTGCGCGAAGCACTATCTGATATTGGAATAGCGGGAGTTACAGTAACTGAAGTAAAAGGTTTTGGTCGTCAAAAAGGCCATACTGAACTTTATCGTGGGGCTGAGTATGTTGTGGATTTTTTACCTAAAGCTAAAATTGAAGCGGCAGTAACTGATGAGTTAGTTGCTCAGGCATTAGAAGCAATTAGCAATGCAGCAAATACTGGGAAAATTGGCGATGGAAAAATATTCGTGACAAATCTAGAGCAGGTGATCAGAATTCGTACTGGTGAAACTGGAAATGAAGCGATATAAAAAATTAAATTATAGAGAGGAATTAAAGTGGATAAATTAACTGAATTAAGTTACGCGTTAGATACGTTTTATTTTTTAATAAGTGGTGCTCTGGTTATGTGGATGGCGGCTGGTTTTGCCATGCTTGAGGCAGGATTAGTTCGATCAAAAAATACCGCAGAAATTTTAACCAAGAATGTCACATTATTTGCCATAGCCTGTGTTATGTATATGCTATGTGGATATAATATTATGTATCCTGCAGAAGCAGTCAATAGTATTTGGCCTGGGATGAGTTTTTTACTGGGTGAAGATCATACAGCAGTTGATGTCTTGAAAAGTGAAGGTGAGACTTACTATTCAGCAATGGCTGATTTCTTTTTTCAGGTAGTCTTTGTTGCAACAGCCATGTCTATTGTTTCTGGTGCCGTCGCCGAACGCATGAAATTATGGGCATTTCTAGTTTTTGCAGTCGTAATGACAGGGTTTATTTATCCGATTCAAGGTTACTGGAAATGGGGTGGCGGTTTTCTTGACCAGATGGGCTTTTTAGATTTTGCTGGATCAGGGGTTGTGCATTTATGTGGTGCAACAGCAGCATTTGCAGCAGTTCTATTATTAGGTGCTCGTAAAGGTAAGTATGGTCCCAATGGTGAAATTAACCCTATTCCTGGATGTAATATGCCATTAGCAACCTTGGGGATGTTTATACTATGGATGGGGTGGTTTGGTTTTAATGGTGGTTCTGAGCTTAAAATTTCAGATATAGGCGAAGCAAACGCGGTTGCAATGGTTTTTGTTAATACTAATGCAGCAGCTGCAGGTGGTGTTATTTCTGCGCTGATAACAGCTCATCTATTATTTGGAAAAGCCGATTTATCGATGACCTTGAACGGAGCTTTAGCTGGTTTAGTTGCGATTACTGCGGAACCTTTAACACCGACGCCACTATTGGCAACTATTATAGGTGCAATAGGGGGCATTCTGGTTGTCTTAGCCGTTATCAGTTTGGATAAAGTAAAAATTGATGATCCCGTTGGTGCGATTTCAGTACATGGTGTAGTGGGTATCTGGGGTTTATTGGCGGTCTGTCTATCAAATGATGAGGCCAGCCTAGTTACACAATTAACAGGTATTGCATGTATTTTTGGTTTTGTTTTTGTAGCAAGCCTGATTACCTGGTTTATTATTAAGGCAGTGATGGGAATACGTGTTTCTGAAGAAGAAGAGTATCAAGGTGTGGATTTTTCCGAGTGTGGAATGGAAGCCTATCCTGAGTTTACTGGAACATCGAAGTAATAATTTTTCCAGCCTGGCTTATTTATGGCTAGTCAATAAATAAGCCAGACGGACATAGCTTTTATAAAAAAGGCATGAGATCTGAAGTTTCCCAATTATTTAGAAATTGGAGCCTGTGATATATGGGTTGTGTGATTTTAAATATGGTTTTGCCTACTCAATGTAGCAAACCTATTAAAAAATTCCCCCTATCCGCCTATATGGTCCCCTAAATACTGGGAAACTTCAGTATGAGATATCAGGCCTTTTTTATCTTAATAACAGCAGTGGTTTTTTTGTTTTGAGAAGCATTTTGACAGTAAAACTACCGAGAAACATTTCATGTAATCGTGTGTGGCTAAATGCGCCCATGATGGTTAAATCTATATTATGTTGTGCTTGATATTTACACAATTCCTGCTCTGCTTTCCCTCTCAGGGCGGAAGTAATTAAATTTAGCCCAGAAGCATTTTTGAGCTTTTCACTGGCTTGCTGGATTAATTCTTCAGCATTATTACTGACACACACTAAATGGCAGGTCAGACCTTTATACAGTGGACTGATAGCAACCATATCGACGGCTTTTTCAGCTGCTTCACTGCCATCATAGGCAAGCATGATAGTGTGCGGTGTTTTAAATTCATCATTCACCACAAGAATAGGGCGGTGAATAGCGCGAATCATCATTTCCAGATGAGAGCCAATTTTTTCTTGTTGCTTTTCATGATCTTCACCGCGCACACCAAGTACTAAAACACGAATATTATCCTCAAGATCTATCAGGCTTTCAGCCACGCCACCATGTCGTTTAGCGGTTATTGGGTCAGAGATGCCTGCCTGCTGGACTCGTTTTTTGGCGGCTTCCAGTATTAGCTTGCCTTTTTGCATTAATAACTTACTGTGTTGCTGTTCTAAATTTGTAAGGTCTTCAAGCAGTTGCTCCTGGCTGCCTAAACCGATATTTCCAGATAAATTAGAGGTGGCTGGTGTTGCCAGATGCTCAATATTATGCAACAGTTTAAGTGGCGCATCGATACGTTGTGCTATCCAGGCTGAATAATCACAGACAGCTGAACTGATAGCGGAGCCATCAATACAGGCTAGTACAAGTTGTTGTGTATGCTTTAGAGGACTATTGTTCATCAGTGTCCTCCCATAACTTTTTCAATTTCTTCGGGGTTATCGTGTACGCCAAAACGGTCAACTATTGTGGCGCTGGCATCGTTTAAGCCTATTAGATCTACATCCGCGCCTTCACGTCTAAATTTGATAACGACTTTATCCAGTGCACCGACCGCAGATAAGTCCCAAAAGTGAGCATGAGTAAGATCAATAACTACTTTTTCTACAACTTCTTTAAAGTCAAAATTACTGGTAAATTTATCGGCCGAGTTAAAAAATATCTGACCATGAACAACATAGGTGCGAGTTTCATCATCGGAACTTATTGCTGACTCTACATACATGAAGTGAGCAATTTTGTTGGCAAAAAATAGTGAGGCTAATAAAACACCGACAAAGACACCGTAAGCCAAATTATGTGTCCAGACAACTACTATAACCGTCATGACCATAACTACATTAGCAGAAAGTGGATGTGATTTTAAATGGATAATGGACTCCCAGCTAAAGGTTCCTATGGAAACCATAATCATCACGGCAACTAAGGCAGCCATCGGAATTTGCTTAATCCATGCATCTAAAAAAACCACCATAATCAATAAGAATACACCGGCAACCAATGTGGATAAACGTCCACGTCCGCCTGATTTTATATTAATTACCGACTGACCGATCATTGCACAACCTGCCATGCCGCCTAAAAGTCCTGCACCTATATTGGCTATCCCTTGTCCTTTACATTCGCGGTTTTTATCGCTCGTAGTGTCTGTCAGATCGTCGATAATGGTTGCAGTCATTAAGGATTCAAGCATGCCTACTACTGCTAAAGCAGCCGAATATGGGAAGATAATTTGCAGTGTTGCAAAATTTAACGGGACTTCTGGCCATAAAAAGAGTGGTAGTGTATCGGGTAAAGCACCCATATCACCTACGGTACGTATATCCAGTCCAAAATATATTACAACGCCAGTTAGTCCAATAATACAGACTAAAGGGGAGGGAATAGTTTTACCTATAAAAGGTACATAGGGAAATAAATAAATAATGCCCAGTCCTGAAGCGGTCATAACATAGACATGCCAACTGACATTGGTTAGCTCGGGCAATTG
>CAYWLM010000068.1:3938-15102 GCA_964459125.1 uncultured Methylomonas sp.
ACAAATGCGGTAATCACGGCAATACAAAAAGAGGCGTATAGGCCTACCTTAGGATCTACACCTGCAATAATAGAAAAAGCAATGGCTTCGGGAATCAGAGCAAGTGCGACAACCGTTCCGGCCAGCACGTCACCACGAATATTGCCGAACCAGTCTTGTTTTTTTGAAAGTAAGAGCATGTTTACCTTGTGAAGAGTTATAAGGACTTGTAAAGGGAGTGTTAGATCACGCTAAAAAATATAACCAGTTATGATATCAACTACTGACTATATGGATAAATTTATTTTGTACTATTTGAAAATAATGGTTGAAATCAGAGTATAAAATACTTTTGTCTACAACCCGGCTTTAATTATTGTGTAAAATGGCCATTCATTTTTGTCTTTTAATATTTAGGGTAGCTACTATGAAATTAATTACTGCAATAATAAAACCGTTTAAACAAGACGATGTACGTGAGGCGTTATCCGAACTCGGAATTGCTGGAGTAACAGTAACAGAGGTAAAAGGTTTTGGTCGCCAAAAAGGTCACACAGAATTATATAGAGGCGCAGAATATGTGGTTGATTTTTTGCCTAAAGTCAAAATGGAAATTGCAGTAGCTGAAGATAGAGCAGAACAAGCGATAGAAGCCATTGCAAAGGCAGCAAATACCGGCAAGATCGGTGATGGTAAGATTTTTGTTACTACGCTGGAACAAGTCATAAGAATTCGTACTGGAGAAACAGGTGAAGAAGCAATTTAGTTGAGTATTTATGAATATGAATAATTTATATAATAAAAATAAAAAAAGTATTTTATTTCTGGCTTTAGTTCTATTACCAAGTTTTGCAGGAGCTAGCGAACTTAATCAGGCAAATACAGCCTGGATTTTAACGGCAACTGCTCTGGTGCTGTTTATGACTTTGCCCGGCTTGTCATTGTTTTATGCAGGTCTGGTTCGAAGTAAAAATGTTCTGTCGGTCTTAATGCAGTGTTTTGCCATTACTTGCATGATTTCAATTATGTGGCTGGCAGGTATGTATAGCTTGATTTTTACTGATGGCGGAGAGGCCCAGCCATTTATCGGAGGCTTGTCTAAAGCCTTTGTTCCAGATATGGGTACAGACAGTTTAATTGGTGATATTCCTGAAACTGTGTTTTTTATGTTTCAGATGACTTTTGCCATTATTACCCCGGCTTTAATTGTAGGAGGTTTTGCCGAGAGAATGAAATTTTCTTCTATGATGATTTTCAGTGCGCTTTGGGCCTTGCTGGTTTATGTCCCTGTCTGTCACTGGGTATGGGGAGGAGGATGGTTAGCTGATCTGGGCGTAAAGGATTTCGCCGGCGGCATTGTAATTCATATTACTGCAGGTGTTTCTGCTCTGGTTACTGCACTGATGCTGGGCAAGAGAAAAGGTTTCCCAACCGTAGCAATGCCTCCGCATAATATGCCGATGGTGGTTACCGGAGCAGGGATGTTATGGGTGGGCTGGTTTGGTTTTAATGCGGGCAGTGCATTGACGGCGGACGGGTCTGCAGGTATGGCTATGTTAGTTACACATATCAGTGCAGCAGCCGGCTCTTTGACCTGGATGGTCATTGAATGGATACGTTTTGGCAAGCCCAGTGTGTTAGGTATTGTAACGGGTATGGTTGCAGGTTTAGGCACCATAACACCCGCATCAGGTTTTGTTGGTCCTGCTGGAGCACTGGTTATTGGCATAACAGCAGGTATTGTATGTTTTTATGCAGTACAAATTATCAAACGTCATTTTCATATAGATGATTCTCTGGATGTCTTCCCTGTGCATGGAGTTGGTGGCATAGTCGGTTCGATTTTAACCGGTGTATTTGCAGCCAAAAGTATGGGGGGCTTAGGTTTAGACGGTATTACTATATTTCAACAAGTTAGCATCCAGGGCTTAGCCGTAGTGGTAACAATTATCTGGAGTGTGGCTTGCAGTTACATCATTTTGAAGCTACTGGATTATGTGATGGGCTTGCGCGTATCAGAAGATGGTGAAGTGCAGGGTCTGGATATTGTTTTGCATGAAGAAACTGGCTACCATAATTTATAGTCAATGGCAGGGCTTTAGGCGAATTTATTAAGTAGAGTGAACATTGTTCACTCTACTATGTCGATAATAATGTTTTATAGCGGATCTTTTGAACTTTATGGATAACACGCAGTTAATTGAAAAATATCGAAAACCGGTTCTGATTATTTTAAGTCTGGTGTTGTTATATACTTTAGCTGGTTTTGTGTTATTGCCTAAGTTTATGCAAAGTAAACTGCCTGAGCTAATAGAAACTGAAGCAGGACGTAAAACATCTCTTGAACTTGTTGAATTCAATCCATATTCTTTGGAATTAAGTTTGCAGGGTTTTGCTATGCAAGAGCAAGACTTGCAGACTTTTGTTTCCTTTAAAGCACTTTTTACCAATGTTCAAGTCTGGTCTAGTATTAGAAACCTGACTTTGGTGTTAGATGTTTTAAGATTAACTGAGCCTTTTGTTCGAATAGAATCATTAAAAGATGGGCAATATAATTTTAGTGATTTATTGAGTGACAAGGAAGAACAGGAAACACAGCAATCGGAAGGTATCTTCCCTATTATCATCAATAAAATAGCTGTTATTAATGGACAATTTGCTAGAATTGATGCGCTAAAAAGTGAACCCGTTAATAAAATTATACACAATATTAACTTGCAACTGGATGATTTTGCTACTTTACCCGATAAAGGTGCAGATTTAGGCTTTTCTATGGCTTTAGGTAAGGAAAGCAAGTTGCAATGGCGTGGTAACTTTGGTGTTAACCCTATATTATCTAAAGGCGAGATTATTGTAGAAGATTTACACTTCAACGATGTATGGAGCTTGTTTTTACAGGATTTAGTGCAGTTTAAGTGGCTAAAAGGCAACCAGTCTATTACGTTTAAATATGAACTTTCCTATCCTGAAGACGAGTTATTTTTTAAATTAACTGAAGGTCATTTACTTACTGAAGATCTTATCTTTGTTAGTCGGAAAAATACTCAAGAATTTTTAAAGATTCCGCGTTTTTTAATTGAAGGGCTTAGCTTTGATCTTAATAAACAAACTATAGATATTGAAAAAGTTGAATCTAAAGATGCCGATGTTAGACTGTGGTTTGAAAAGTCTGGACAGTTGAACTACCAGACAGTTTTTGCTGTTAAAGAAGGAGAATTAGAAACAGCTAAAGAAAATAAACAAGAGCAGCAGGCGGAAGTGTTGCCCTGGAATATAAATATTCAAGATATAGCCGTTAAGGGTACAAAAATTAACTTCAGTGATAAACGCAAGGAAGAGGCGCTATTACTCAATATTGCTGCTGTGGATATTGGGCTTCAAAACTATCATTTACTAGCGGATGAATCAGTACAGATAACAGCAAATCAAGGTCATTTAAATCTTCAAGAACTTATTTTATCTACGGACAAAAATGCTGAACTGATAAAAGTTCCTTTGCTACAGGTAAGTGACGTTAGTTTTAATTTACAGGATAAAAACGTCAAAATACAAGCCATCAATACCAGTGATGCACTTATAAAAGCATGGTTGACGGAAAATGGTGAGTTTAATTACCAGAGCTTATTTGCACCTACATCCACAAAACCAATAGATCAAGGCCCCGAATCCAAAGCGAGTGATACTCAAGAAAAGCCATGGTTGCTAGAATTAGCAGAATTTAAAATTGATAATTATGCTCTGGAATTTAAAGACTATACGCCTGGTAAACCGGTCTCTTTGAATTTATCGGAATTGAAATTTTCTGTTACTGAATTTAATAATCAGCAAGGAACGCAATTGCCGATTTCATTTAGTTCTCGATTTAATCAGCAAGGAATAATAAAAATATCAGGTCATTCTGTTATAGAACCTTTTAAGGCTGATCTTGATATATCTGTAAGCAAGGTAGGTATAGACAGTTTTGAAGCTTATATTAATCAAGCTGCGCACCTGGATATTATCGGAGGTAACTTCAATACTCAGGGTAAATTAGCCATTTCTCAAGCTCAGCAAGCGGATCTACAACTGCAGTATCAGGGACAAATTGATATTCAAGATTTGCATACTCGCGACCAGATTTTAAAGCAGGATTTTCTAAAATGGCAGCAGTTAACTTTGGCGGGTTTAGATTTTAATTTACATCCGGGAGAGTTAAAAATTAAATCGATTAGTTTTGATCAGCCCTACGCAAGAATGACTATCAAGGAGAATAAAACAACAAATATTAATGATATTATTATTGCCGAGAAACCAGATAAGCAACAAAAATCAGCTAAAAATGCTGCGAGCCCGTTTGTTTATAAAATTGATAAAATTAATATTAGCAATGGGGAGTCAGATTTTTCAGATTATTCACTTATTCTACCCTTTGTAGTGCATTTAAATGATTTAAAGGGTGATGTAAATAGTATTTCTTCAAACCAGAAAACTAAAACAAAAGTCGATTTAAAAGGTAAGGTATTCGATTTATCGCCCGTTACAGTACAAGGAAGTTTTAACGCTAAGCTGGACGATTTAGATATAGCGATGCATTTTAAAAGTTTTCCTTTACCGTTTATATCGCCTTATATGGTCGAGTTTTCTGGTGATAAGATAGAAAAAGGTCAAATGTCGCTGGATTTACGCTATCAAGTTAAAGATAAACAATTAACTGCAACTAATAAATTAGTAATTGATCAATTTAAGTTAGGCGAAAAAATTGATAATCCTGATGCAGTACAACTGCCTTTGCGTTTAGCAGCTGTCCTGCTTAAAGATAAAGATGGCAGGATCAATATTAATATGCCGGTAAAAGGTAACACGGATGATCCCAAGTTCAGTATGGGGAGATTATTAGTTGATGTTTTTATTAATCTATTGAACAAAGTAGCCGCATCACCTTTTACTGCAATAGGTTCTTTTCTAGGCAGTAATGCAGATTTCAGTGTCGTTTCATTTGCAGCGGGTAACGCTGAAATAAGTGCAGAGCAGGGTAAAAAATTAGATGCGCTGGCAACAGCCCTGGTGAAAAAAACAGAACTAAGTCTTGATATTAAGGGAATGGCCTATACAAATCAGGATTGGCCGGCAATGAACAAAGCAGCTTTAAAAGATAAGTTAAAGCAAATATACGCGGATGAATTAAAAAAAGCGGGCAAAAAAAAACGGTCTGAGTATATAGAATTATCCGAAGATGAATATCAACGTTTACTCGCTGATTTATTTATCCAGACATTTCCTGACTTGGCGGAGCGGTCTATCTTCGGTACGCCTAAATTAAGCTATCCAGATATGGGCGAATTTTATACCGTTGCCAATAATATGTTAACAGCCATGATAGAACCAGATTATAATAAACTGGGTATTTTAGCATTGACCCGAGCTAGAAATATTGCCAGATATATGCTTAAAAATGGTATCGAACAATCTCGAATCTTCATATTAGATAGCAAGGTGATAGCTGATGCCGAAAATAATCAGTTAAATACTGACTTGTCTTTGAAAGTTGAGTAAAACTCGGAGTGGACTTTAGTTTCCATTATAAGCCGCGTTGCTATTACCTCTTCTCGTATAGAGGACTTTTAATTTTACTGATTTGCCAATCCATGCTTTTGTATACGATACAGCAAGGTATCTCGCGAAAGCCCAAGTAGACGTGCAGCTCTAGCTCGATTACCGTTAGTTCGCTGTAATGCCTGATGGATAAGATCGGCTTCTAGTTTGTTAAGGTTAATACCGACACTAGGTAAAGCAAAGTCCTGATTATCTAAGCTGCTTGTTTTAGTTGAAAAAAAGTCATGCGGAAAGTTTTCTGCTTCAATCAGTTGCCCGGATAACAGGACTGATGTACGTTCACATAAATTACGTAACTCTCGTACATTTCCAGGCCAATCGTAATTTTGCAGGATCTTGAGTGCCTGTTTGCTGAATTTTGGTGCAATTCTGGAATGTTGTGCAGAAAAGTGATCATTAAAGTGTTTGAGCAAATGCTCAATGTCTTCAACTCGGTCTTTTAATGCAGGTATTTCTAAGGGAATGACATTAAGCCGAAAATATAAATCTTCCCTGAATTTTCCTGCTTCAATTTGTTGTTGCAGGTTGCAGTTGGTTGCTGAGATGATACGCACATCGACTAAATATGGCTCTGTATCGCCAACGGCTAAACACTCTCCATTTTCTAGAAAACGTAATAACTTGGCTTGTATGCTGATAGGTAAAGAGTTAATCTCATCAAGAAATAAAGTTCCACCATCTGCTGCCTGAAAAATTCCCTTTTTATCTGCAATAGCTCCGGTAAAAGAACCTTTTCTATGGCCAAATAATTCGGATTCAATAAGTGATTCAGGTAGTGCAGCGCAATTTAAGGTAATAAAAGGTTTATTAGCCCGGTGACTGTCTTTCTGTATGGCGCCCGCCAGCACCTCTTTGCCTGTGCCAGTTTCTCCCTTGATAAGTACAGTGACATCTGTGGCAGCAACCATACGAGCGCTACGCAGAACATTATCAAATACAGGTGTATGACTGATGATATCTTTAAAATTGCTCATATGCTAATAATTGCAACCAGAACTAATAGCATACCGATAATTTGTTTTGTTGTTTTTAAGCCAGACAAACGGGTAATGAATGAACTGACCATGCCTGTCCCCATCACAGCAGGTAAAGTGCCTAAGCCAAAGGTTAACATTGTCAGTGTGCTGATGGTTATGTCTCCAGAAGTAGCAGCCAAAGCAAGTGCAGTATAAACCAGACCGCAAGGAATCCAGCCCCAAACCATACCAAATAGAAAGGCTTGTTTTAAGCTGGCAACAGGAATTAACTTTCGACCATAAGGTTCTATGGTTTTCCAGAAATATGATCCAGTCTTTTCTATATAGGCAAAACTTGGAAACCAGCCAGCGATATAAAAGCCAGCTCCGGTAATAATAAGTGCTGAAATAATCTGTAAAACTCTATGCCCATGCTCTGCACCCAAGGGAAAAGTGAGTAGCGATTCTATCAATCCTATAATAAAACCTGCCAGCATATAACTGAATATACGACCAAGATTATAGCTAAAGATAAATCTAAACATTTTTGATTTATCTTTGCGGATTTCAGGCTTTAAGCTATATGACAAGGTACCGATGATAGATCCACACATGGACACGCAGTGCAGACTACTGAATAAGCCAATAAAAAAGGCAATAAAAATTGGGGAGCTTATAACTTGATTGATTTCCATAGCCGGTATAATACCATATCGTAATTAGTGTTAGGTAGGCTCTATTATAATATTATTATTAGTGAGTTATATGCCATATTTGATAGGTTATATAGCATAGATTAATTTGATTTTGGTGTATAGAATTGTAAATTTCGGCCGGTATTCTTGTTTATATATTCCTTATCAATGCAGAAATTGACCGCTTTTTTACTATAGTTAAGCTGCTCTCGACGCACAATTTATAAGCTTGTCAATTTTTATTGCCTTATTCAAAGTAGCTAAAGCAAATACATAACAAGAAACGTATTCATTTTGCAGCAGTTGCAGTCGGATGAGCACCCTGTGCAGTACGATTGAGACGCTTATGCCGAAGGTTGTGAAACTTATTTGTGGCGGGCAGAGAGTTTATTATGCTTTTCGGCTACTATTTTAATCAGGGTATACAGCCAAAATACTGTCGGAAGGAATGAAACCTGACTTACAAAATAGCGGATCTGGTGTTTTCAAACCAGTTGCCTGTTGCATGCTGGTTTATCAGGGTAAATACTGTGTCAATAAATCAGTTATTTCAGGGAATATCTGGCTTAAATCAAAAATAATCGCAATGATAAAAGAGTAGGATAGTAATTTGCCTACCCTTGTTAACCAAACGGGTAGTGGGCGTTTATTTTTTTTCTGTGCCTTGTGCTGTATTGCCGGCTGCCATGAACTGCCCAGAGCAGCCAACATCTGCTGCCTGATTTGTTGAGCATAACTTTGTCCTTCCAGACTATCTCCGATTTCCATATTCTGGCCGCTCTGTGTGATTAATTTTAGTCGATACCAGACATGTGTTGTATTTCCGGAACTTGATGAGGCATTTTGTTCTATGACGATATCGGCAATATCGTTAGCATCTGTTATTTCTTCGAGAGCAAAACCAAAGATACGTTGCCGCTTTCGTACACCCATTAAGCCCACTTCCACACTAAGGCTATTGGCGATTAAAAATAGTCCTAAAATAAACAGTGTCAGGGCAATTAATTCGACATATGCAGCCATTAAACCAGTGGTTATAGGGAGAAAACCTAAAAAGCCAGCAAAGAAATAATAAGCAAACACAGCAAGAAATAGTCCGAATGCCATCAGACTAATTCCCATAGCCCTGGAGCGGCCATAGCCAAAATAAAACTGAGTGCCCGCCGCTGACTGTGTTATCTGTGGGGTAGAACCGCTATCAGTATCCTGATGGTTTATAATGATTGAGGTTTTCGGTTTAAAGCGACTAACAGTGGCGATTGCCTGCTCATCTGCAGTCTTCATAGGCAACTGAAAGACGCGGTCATAGTCAATGCCTGGCAGTGGCAGACGAACCTGTAGACTCCATATGTGATAGTCATTACTTACAGGTTCTGTTTCGGGTAAATCGGCGGGAGGATTAAAAGTGAAATTTATGCGTATTCTCTGACCATAATTTTCAGGCTTGAGGGTGATTTTATCTTGCCATAATGATTGTGTATGCCAACTACTTTTGCCATTATTATTGCGCTGATGATAACGGCGTATACAGCTTAAACTTAGTATTGCATGGCCGGATGTTTTTGCCGGAACGGGTAGATCAAGTTGGCCTGCACAACGCCCACCAATTTGACCTGGAAAAGGATTTAAGGTCAGCGGAGTTTTACCAAATTTATACCAGGCTAGGGTTTGTTTGATAGCTTGAAAGATCAACCATAAACTAATGAACGGAAAACTAATAAAAAAGTAGAAAACCGGATTTTCTGCAAAAGCAGCCAGGATATTATTCCCCGTTTTGATAATGGCAAACCAGATGGCGGCATTCCAGACCAATGCGATTAACCATGCTTGCCAATATTGTTTGGCAGATTGGGAATAAATCTGATTGCTGGTAATATTAGGCATAGTTTTTGGTCTATGATTTCAGTAATAGAGATAGTGTAGATTAAAATAGCAGAATGCCAATAATATTGCCGCTTCGAATTGATTTGTATCTTAGTATGTAAGCGAGCCAATTTAAAATAAACTCAAGTACCCATATGCAACATAAACTCGACCAATTACAGTTTGATAACCGCTTTGTCCAGGAATTACCTGCTGATCAAACCACAGGACATCAGCCTAGACAAGTTGAACAAGCCTGTTATTCTGCTGTTACACCAACCACTGTAAGCAGACCTCAATTAATTGCCTACGCGAAAGAAGTGGCAGCATTATTTGATTTAACTGCAGCCGATTGTAATACCGATTATTTTACCCAGATTTTTTCCGGTAATCAGTTAGCCGTGGGGATGCAGCCTTATGCCATGTGTTATGGCGGACATCAGTTCGGACATTGGGCAGGGCAGTTAGGCGATGGCAGAGCCATTAATTTAGGTGAAGTGCGCAATCAAAAAGGCGAGCGCTGGGCAATGCAATTGAAAGGTGCCGGACTGACTCCTTATTCGCGTACGGCTGATGGTCTGGCTGTGTTGCGCTCATCAGTACGTGAGTTTTTATGCAGTGAAGCGATGTATCATCTAGGGATACCAACCACACGGGCATTGAGCCTGATTACCACCGGAGAGCAAGTAGTCCGGGATATGTTTTACAGTGGCAATCCACAATTGGAAAAAGGAGCCGTGGTTTGTCGTGTTGCGCCATCCTTTATTCGCTTTGGTAGTTTTGAAATTCACGCTGCCCGGCAAAATGTAGCTTTATTGCGTGAACTGGTTGATTATACTATTCGCACTGATTTTCCGCATTTAGGTGAACCCTGCGTGGAAACCTATCAAGCCTGGTTTAAGGAAGTCTGTGTTAAAACGGCTGCAATGATTGTACATTGGCAGAGGGTAGGCTTTGTGCATGGGGTGATGAATACTGATAATATGTCTATTCTGGGCTTAACCATAGACTATGGCCCTTATGGCTGGCTGGATAATTATGACCCGGACTGGACTCCTAATACCTCCGATAGAGAACAGCGACGTTATCGTTTTGGTAATCAACCTCAGGTTGCTGCCTGGAATTTAAATCAGCTTGCAAACGCTATTTATCCATTGATAGAGCAGGTCGAACCACTGCAAGATGCGTTAACTTTGTACAGCAAAACTTTTATCCACTCTTATCAAAATATGCTCAATGAGAAGCTAGGTATACAGGTGTTTGAACCCGCGACAGATAAAGAGTTACAGGATGATTTATTGAAAATATTAGTGTTAACAGAAACTGATATGACGATTTTTTATCGTAAATTGGCGAATATTCCTGCAGCAATAGAATTAAACGATGCTCAGTTATTAGCTGAGCTACAAGAAGCTTATTATCAACCCGAGCAAATGACTAAGGCAATCAAAACACAGATAGTAGCGTGGTTGCGTAACTATATCGCCAGAGTTCAGCTTGATAATACCGATGATGAGCGCAGAAAACAGGCGATGAATTCAGTCAATCCCAAATATGTGTTCAGAAATTATTTAGCCCAGTTAGCTATCGACAAAGCAGAGCAGGGTGATAATAGTATGGTTAATGAATTACTGGAAGTATTGCGTTATCCTTATGATGAACAACCGGAATATCAGGCCTGGGCAGAAAAGCGTCCCGATTGGGCACGCACTAAAGCGGGTTGTTCGATGTTGTCTTGTAGCTCTTAAACAAAATTACCCTGTAGGCTGGGTTAGGTTATCCAGCGCAACGCAGGTCAAATAAGCCGGCAATATACGATGTTTGCAAATTTTATGTCGGATTATTTTAGATTCTTGCAGACTAAGATAACTCAGCTGACAATAAAACAATGACAGAAACGACTATGCAGGTTGCTCAAGGGCAATTTTATGTACAACGCTTCCCGGTGGAAAAAGGCGACAAATTACGTGCCTGGGATGCGGCGGATGAGTATTTACTGTGTGATGTAGTGGCTAAACTTGCGCTTTTTGAGCATCCACGAGTACTGCTAATCAATGATAGCTTTGGTGCTTTAGCCGT
>CAYWLM010000069.1:0-2863 GCA_964459125.1 uncultured Methylomonas sp.
CTATCCGTTGTTGGGCACGTCGTAACACCTTTACCCAACAGACAAAAAAACATGTTTTGCTAGCTCAATATTATCCTTGCAATCAGGTTCTCTATACATCCACAATTTCAGAGGCTTTCAGAAAACTCAACTCGGTCCATGTGAAGTATAGACTGCATTATTACCCACACCTCGTGTTACATAATTTCTGAAATTTATGCTGTTTACTATAGGGCAAGAAGTTTTTAATCGGCTGAAAATTCTATAAGCCCCGTATTGCCTCCTGTACTGGATACGACCTCAAGGCGAAGATGGGACGTATTTTTATTGATTGCAAATACATAGGCTTGCTGCGTATCGGGCAGTTCAAATGGTCCCAAAACTACATCATTATCCAGAACCAAATTAAAACTTAGTATTTTTGCACTGCCATCCGCCATGGACCGTGACCAGACCTGCACTGTATTAATCCAGGTACTTTTTGCTAAAGCCACTTCAATAAATGCTTGATCTCCATCACCAGCAGAGGACCAGGCCGTTGCCGATGAATCATCAAGCGCACTATTTGCTCCCCAACTCGCTTGATTACTACCTCCACCATAATTACTACTGACTGATGCTACATAAGCCCCGTTAATTAACGATAAAAGATTTGCATCAGCTGCTGCGCCTGCGCTTAAGGTATTAAAACTGGCCACAGGGCTCCAGTAAAGTCGCCCTTGTGCATCACTTCCCTGAACACGGTAAAAATAAGTACTATCCGGATTTAAATCACTGAGTAGCGGATTGTGCTCGATTATTGCACCACCATTCATACTGCTATCGGTTGCAATGGCGCCAAACTCAAGACTGGTTCCATACATGACCGAGCATGCCAGTGGAACCGTTGAGACAAAATGTAAGCGCGCGCCAGTCGCTGTGATATCAGTTATCACAGGTCCATCGCCCTCAGTCACATTAACAAGTTCATATAAATTGGGTGGTACCGACTCAGACGGTAACTCACCATAAGTAGTCACACTAAAGGTCAACGGATTATTTGCCTGTTTTTGCTGCTCAAGATTGGCCCAGAAATAATGCGTATTTACGCCCGATCCGAATTGAATAAGCGGTACTTGTAAAGCGAACTCGGCATCTAAACTGGCCGGCTGAGCAAACACCAGCGTTGAAACACAATATAGACTGATAAAATTAATTTTTTTCAACATAATAGTATGAGTAGCTTACCTGCGACTAAAAACCCGGTCATTGACCGGGTTATAGTGAAGTGGAGAGATTAAACCAGCCACAAAAAATTATTTTGGCTGAGCTATTGAGTTATCAATAGCTTATTCTGGCAATTAGCTTGCTCTAACCAATCGTAAGCATGTCCAACATCCATAAATTGACCGCCTACTGGTAAATAATAGACATGGTTATCCATAGAAGAAATACCTAAGTAGGCATTGGTACCTGAATAATAACGGAAATAGAAGGGTGGCCAAGTTTGGGAATTTGCAGCACCCTGTGCAGGTGAAAATAAACCCGCAAAGTTATTTTCTGCCCAATCAAATAAACAATCGGAATGCGTCATTTCGCCTTCGGCAACCCGAATTGTTTCTGATAAATTTAAATTCTCACCTCCCATGGGAAAATAAACCGGATTATGCGAGGATAAATGATACATGCAGTTTCCAATACCTTTATTGTCAAACATCAAAGCATCGCTACTACAGTCCATATACCCCAATTGCTCTGTATCGGTTGGACCTAACGTGGGATCTTGCGCATTAAAATTAATGGCAACATATACGTTATTATTTTTATTGGGAGAAGTCGCTATTTCTGTTGAATTCTGGGTATAAGCATAGGCTGAGATTCCGCCGTTGCCATCAGGTTTTGCTTCTAGTTGATAGCGAATCGGCACTACGTTGCCCATCAACGTATCTTCTAATAGACCTTGGAGATTGCTTATCTGTTGAGTTGCGATATCATAATCAAATGTGCCATAGAAAATGGAATTATCAAAAAAAACCAGCTCTACCTGATAACGAATAGGCTGCGCTTGAACGGGTTTTAAGAATAAAAAGAGTGGAAATAACAAGATGATTGCTTTTAGTATTTTCATTTTGAACCTCTTAAATTAAAAAAATTAAATCCGCGACTATAAAAGTCAGATTTATTAATACTCAAGGGTAACGCCAACATAAACAGAACGCCCCTGACCTGGCAAGTTTTGTGTTTTTGGCTCGGATGAACTCAATGTCATCGCACTCTGGTCGCCAATATAAACACCTGATAACGGGTAATAATATTGATGGTTCAGAATATTATCCACGCCAAAATCAACAGTAATAAATTCCCAGTTATAACTGGTTTTGAAATTTAACAGAATATAAGAAGATGTTTTCAACTCATCTCTAACTTCTTGTACATCATTTTTTGCATCAACAAATTGCATGTTAAACGCACTTTGCCAGCCGCCCAATTTATGGTTTAACCCCCATGTAAGATTAAATGGCATCATATTATAAAGATTATCACCATCTGCACGTTTGCCACGTACATAACTCATAATAGTATTGGTTGAGAATTCGCCATAAGTTGGGCTTTCAAATAAATTCATTTCGCCTGTGATATCCACACCCCAGAGATAAGCATCATAATTTGCAAATGTTAGGTAGTAATAACCATTTCCCGGCTGTCTTCTACACTCTTGACAAAGATCAGCATCAATATAGTTTTCCACGTAGCTGAAAAACGGGGAAATTTCAAGATTCCAAACTCGTTCATTACCAGGGTCAGAAAAATTAGCGGTCAATCCAACATTGTGTGCCGTTTCCATCTTTAAATCTATATTACCTACATAACCGTTACCATCACCAAACCAGCCAATCATGGTCAT
>CAYWLM010000069.1:2963-8878 GCA_964459125.1 uncultured Methylomonas sp.
AATCTATATTACCTACATAACCGTTACCATCACCAAACCAGCCAATCATGGTCATCGGCATTGGACTAGTACTCCATGGATATAGTTCCTGCACCGAAGGTGCACGATTTTTTCGTGCGTAACCCAGGGTGTAATAACTCCAGTCATTGGGTGTATATTGAACAAGCATACTGATATCAAACGCATTAAAGTTACGTTCGTGATCCAAGGCATTAAATGCAAGTGCCTGTTCATAGTCAGTCAGAAGATAATTCGAGGTAATGTTGTTATATCCCTGCACGTCGCCAGTATTCATCCACGTACGATCGTAGCGGAAACCCAGCATCGTTTTCCATGTATCTGTCCAGAATTTTTCCCATTCTGCATAAACACCAAAACGATTCCGGGTCGCATCATTCAGGTTGATAAAATCGTTGGGTCCCATCATACTTGGAACCGTTGACGTTGCCGGCCAATAATCGTTGATGACACTGCCATGGAATTCACTGCCAAAGCGAAAGATATTGTCATCTTCATCTGATGGCAATTCGAATCCCAGTTTATAGCCATAATTTTTGCCTCGCGTTTCCATAGGCATAAATATGGTCGCGTCTCTATCTGGCAAATAATCCATGGTATGACTGGTATGTTCCAAAAATAATATAGAGTCTACATTCCCCCAATCAAATAAACCGTTGTAGTGAATATTACCAAAGAGACTATCATTATTGGTTAAATCCATTCTTGCCGTTGGAAAACCCTGGTAGGGAATATGTTGTTGCCCACCTTTAATTTCTAACAACTGATCCTCGTAATTAAATGATAATGCAAATGCTTGATTTATGTTTTCATAATTCGTAGATTTAATCACAGTACCGTTGCCATCCTGATAATTCTTACTTTGAGTATCAGAGCCTGTGTAATCAAGGCGAGCATATTCATTGGCAATGCCTAGCCCGACACTTCCACCAAAAGCATCCCCATTACTACGATAAAATGATGACAGTTTTCCATTTAATAAAAAATCTTCACCATCTTCGGCAAACTTAGGCTTCGCAGATTCTACAGATATTGTTCCTGCAATACTGTCACCTCCCATTCTGACCGGCGTAATTCCTTTTAAAATAGTAATGCTACCGATATTACTGCGGTCAATACTCGCTAAGGCAGGATTCATATGGTTTGGACAAATTGAATTTACGGTCATCCCATTAACCTCAATTTTGACACGCGTATCGTTTAAGCCACGAATAATAGGTATTGAAGAAACCCCACCCCCTGCTTGAAAGCTCATGCCGGCCGTATCTTCTAATAATTTTGCAGTATCAGAAACCTGGCTTTGCTTTTTTGCTATATCGTCAGAGTTAATGCTGTTTTGAGGGGAAACAGTAAGATTTCCAGTCTCAGCCTCAATAACCATATTATCAAGATAAATTGTCTCTTCAGTAGAGTTTGAATTTTCAACACTCTCATCTGCATAAACTACGTTAAAACACAGCAATATTGCTGTATTAAACAAAATTATTACTTCTTTTTTCATTTGTTTGTTTCAGTGCTTAATTAAAGTCATATCGAAAACATATTTAATATGGCTTTTAATTTATATTTTTTCTTAAATAAGCGTCAAAAGGCTGTAATGCCGACGCTATTCCGGATGCACCTATCGCCGGCACAACTAGAAAGTCATCTTTTGCCAGGGGTAGGTTAAAATGATTAGGCGTTACACGAAAATGATCGCCATCGTGACCCTGCGGAATAATGAGTTCAGGATGATCAAACGGTGCGCGTTGATAGCGCACGCGATCATCTGTTAAGGTTTTTAAAAAGACAATCAGATCATGACGATTTTTTTCAGAAAATTTGAGTCTAGGCAATGGAAACACCAAAGTCGTTTCTTTGGCATCGTGCATAAAATTTCCGCCTCTTGAATAAAATTCAATCACCTGTTCCAGACTTGCCATACTACCATTGTGCATATAGGGACCAGTCAACTCGATATTACGTAATGTAGGAATTTTAAAACTTGCATTCACTTCTGCGAGCATTTTATTAGTATCAGGTTTTTTCAGTTCTACCTGCGCGGCATGCATTGTCGGTAGAAAGACATTTTTATCAGCACTTAAAAAGCAATTATTACTATCTTGTTGTTGCGGCTGAACGCCATCTTCAGTGTTAAATACACTCAGTGCTTTATAAGTTGGCTTGAAATTAACTGCAAACGGTATTGGGAAGTCACACGGGCGCACATGACGCACAGCGTCATCCTTAACACCCTCATTCATACCGGCTAAAAACTGTAAATATTGCTTGCTAAATGACAGTGGATTACCAAATTCATCAATACCGCCCAACCCAATATCAGCCTCTTCTCTCGCGACACCGGTAGACGCAAAGCCAATATCGGAAAAAACGGACAACGCTTTTTTATGCACAAAAAGCGGAATGCGGTTAACCACATTGTTGGTAGTGCTGATTTCTTCAAATACACTCGGATTACTCTTTGCCAGCGTAGCGTTGGCATCAATAGCTGCCGCGGTAAAATTAGGCCCTAAATGACAATGCGAACACAGATTAATGCGAAATTGTTCGAAACCATTTAATTCCTCTGCACTTAAGTCAATGGGCAGATTATCTTTATCACGCCGGCTTTGATCAAAAGGTGCGTCATCAGAAATCAGGGTGCTTTCATAAAGCTGAATGGACAAACCAAAAAATAGTGCAAAATTTGCTTCTATTTGCTGATAAGGTGCGCCGCTTAATGGGCTGCCAAATTTATCGGCCCCCTGATATGACCAATATTTGCTATTAAAAGCTTTTTTAATCAATGCTGCGTAAGTGGTATTCAGTCCAGGTTTTAAAGCTTGCTCATTGCTCAGGCTAAAAGGTGCAAGCACACTGTCATTCCAATGCACTTTCTGATTTTCTAGCGGATTACGTAGCAAGAGTTTTCTGCCTATATCTTGCAGAGTACGCTGACTGCAACTCATTTCGGTGGTATTTAACGGTGGTGCAGTGGCAAGTGAAGCTAAGGACGCGTTAGCTAGATGCAGGCGTTCTTTAGTGATTGTGTTGCTATCATGCGCGACCCAAACTCCCGCGTCAGGATCGCGGTCACCCCATGAATTACTGCCATTAAAGATATTATTGGCACGACCATCCCAAAAATTACGATAATTAAAGACGGCGTTAATGACTGTGGGTGCATTTCTCGGTGTCACGCGTCGTGTCGCAAGCTTACCAACATGAAAAACATCACCAACTGAACGTGCGCAATCTTCAAATGCGCGCTTTTGAGAGTTTACGCCTTGATATTCACCGCCAAATGTTCCTGCTGAGCCGGTAACGAAATGACTGTCATTGCTAACTGAACTGCTTTCTTGTAGTGGGTTTTGCAACTGGTAAAAAGGGAATTGTGCCGCTGAAAGAGAATGATTCACGGAAAAGTTCGTTAACTGCTCTTTGCTCAGAGTCGTGGACTGTCCGCCAGGTGCTAACTGATTTTTTACCCTGCTATCCGCACCCGCATGGAAATGACACGAAGCACACGCCATACCATCGCTGCCGATATTAGCATCCCAAAACAAGGCTTTTCCTAAAACAATGGCAGTATCTTTATCAGTTATGATGGGGTCGGAGCCGTCTAATAACCCTGGAACCGTGGGGACTGGCAAATATTTTAAACTGATAGGCATAGGCCCAAGTGACAAGGTATTTTCTGCATGAACTTGCAGAGAAAAAAGCAGAAGGGAAAACAAAAACCAGCGCCATAAATAAAGCATATAAATTCCAACCGTATTGATTAAGTGCTGTTTAGTCTCTTAAAAATCAACCAGATGCAATGCGTTTCTGATTTTTTTATTAAACCATGCTTTACGAGTAGATTAATGCCCAATATATACTTCGCGCGGCCACGGTTGCGGTTTTCTAGCGGCCGCTTTTTGCCGATAGCTGCGTTGCTGAAACAGTTGCGTAGCTAACTATGCGCCTGTTTCAGCGCCTTGCTCTCAACAAAAATCGACTCGTTATAAAATCAGCAACCGTCACCGCGCGAAGTATAAGTTTAATGGATAATTCTCAAACAGCCGCGGATAACTCTAAAATATAAGTAAAAATCATCAGACAAAATCACGACTCAAAAGAATCTACCTTCAAATAAGTAACGCCTGAATAGATGAACCACTGAAAAAACATAGCAATGGCTAAAGCGATCGCTATGCTTAAACGTAGTAGTTTATTTACATTCTGCTGCTGTTACCATAGCAGCTACTTCTCCTAAATCACTCATTTCACCTTGATAAAGTGAGTGCATATGACTATCTTCGGAAGAAATGCCTAAATAATGGCCTGTTTCTGCATAATAACGGTAGTAATATTGCACAAAAGTTTGAGAAACTAATCCTGCATCTGGGTAATCAGCAGGCTCTTGCTGTTCTTTATAATTCAACAAACAATCAGCTATCGATAGCGGTATCGCAGTAACTTTCACATCAATCGGTGTATCTTCACCCTCCGTGTTGGTACCGCCTAGAAAGACCGTATAAAAACCTGGCTGCAAATTAACCAAAGTTAGATTAGAGTAGTTAGTATTACCATTAGGGCCAGCATGATGCTGCACACTACCATAAACGCCATTTTCATACTTGTTATCAATGCTGACATCATGCGCGCCAGATTTAACATCATCCTCCCAGTAATTGATATAGTCCGTCATTGAGCCATTCACATAGCCTAATGTTTCAACAAGACCGTTTTCTAATGTATTGCCTTCTAGTGAATCAACGACATCATTGTCGGTCGCCCAAATAAGACCTGGCTTTCCTGGTTGCCCAACCTGGTTGAAAGCATGAATTGCACCTTCAGTTCCATCTTTATCAGCCTTTCCAGACGCCTTTGGGTCCGCTACAAAATTATTATCGGCTCTATACACTGTAAATCCTGGTGCATTAGTCGCCGCTGAAGAAAGGGATACCAATACATCAGAAGCCTGCATGACTTCAAAATTTAGCCACGCGCCTTGCATACCCCAGGCGCGATTAGTTAAAGCTGGGTTACTTGTATAGCCATTTTTACTAGCATTCGCGTTTATTGTTTGAATAGTCGTTCCTGGCTCAAGCATGCTATCACCATTAAGCCATGTGCCTGCAGCATAAGAAGCAGAACTTAATACCAGGGAAGAAGCTATTAATCCAAGCTTTGCCGATAAATCAAAAGTTATTTTCATTTAAATTAATCTCCAAAAGAATAAATGTTAAGTTATTAACCTCATAGAGGCGTGATCAAATTTATTGAACTATGTTATATATCCCTGGCTCTTGGATCGTTGATCCATCAAAAGCTATATCATCATCACCAACAACAGTGTAATGATGAACATCTCCTACGTGCACAGGTGAATGCTTTATATTCGTAACCTTGTTGCTAATCAACGGGAAGTTCTTGCATAAATTTAGTCAAAACACAGAGCTATTATGCGTGACCGTCCTTAAATTGGCGCTTATAGTGGGGGAATCCATTTACCCATGTTCAAAACTTTTGCCATTTTCTACATTCCGCTTCTTTCTTCCCTGCATCAAACCAATTAAGTCATATTCTATAAAGCGATTTACGTGCCATAATTTTAATTTTCGCTATTCTTTTTATTATCTATCTGTTATTTAAGTACTTTATCTTATTCTTATTTACTGATAGCACTTTAACTATTTTTTGACTGGCTAATATGCAACATAAAATAGGTCATATCCCTCATTTAAGTGTGGTATATGACCTATTTAAGCCAATCACCCTGTTAAATAGACAGAGCAACCCGGTTATTATGTTTCAAGGTGAATGAGAACAAGACAAGATCCAATACCGCGAGATTTTAACGACCGGTAAAGCTTGTTTCACTTTTATATCAATAATTTACTGTGATTATGCACTTTTGACAGCTGGTGTTA
>CAYWLM010000069.1:8978-15071 GCA_964459125.1 uncultured Methylomonas sp.
TTCACTTTTATATCAATAATTTACTGTGATTATGCACTTTTGACAGCTGGTGTTATCTTCGCTTTTCTCGCTGAATTTGCTTATCGCTTTAATCGAAGTTAGGCTCACCAAGCCTTTGATAGGCTTCTGTATGCTTGTATTGATGCAGACCCTGCACCCTTTACCTGAGTTAAGTGCCTAATCATAATTTACTGACAGAAAAATGGGCTGAATTTATCGATAGATTTTCGAGCAGAATAAATACAGAAGTGGTGCTCATGACTTTGACAAAGCCTGGTGTTAACGGATGCAGTAGATCATCGATAAACAGTACCTTATACGTCTAAAACAAAGGGCATGGATTGGGTGTGGTGGGTTCAATGATCAAACCTTAGTGTGTCAAGGTGTTGGTCAATAAGCTTGGACTTTGGGCTTCAAGTATTGCTATGATTTCAGACAGGGTCATATTTAGGTGAGTACTGTGGTGTGATAATTTAATATATTACCAATTTCTGGCCTGCTTTAGTTTTTTCACCTTCTCAATTTGGCGAAGGTATTGCTCATGGCAACGCCATTAAAATATCGCTATCAATTGAACCTGGAAAAAATCACTTGCTCACGATTTCCAGGTTGAATTGAAGTCAGGCCTGACTCTCAATAGATGACTACTATGAAAGCAAAAAAAGACACCACCTACTCACTTCACTTTACGACTAGTTCCTTATTTATTACGCTGATTTTAGTATTTGCTGGCATATTAAGCTGGCAAAACTACAATAATACTTCTGCAATCCTTATCGCTTCAGGAGATCAGGTATTCGATCAGATCAACACTCAAATAGCGCTGGAATATAGCGCTATACGCAAGTCTGTAAAACAGACGATAAACTTTGTAGCACAATCCTCTATAGACCACATAGATTCTTTACTTGAACCGAGGTCTTTAAGGCTACTGAGTAGCGCACTGATAAATGATACCAACCTATCAGCGATACAGATTGGTTATTCCGATGGTAATTACTTTATTATTCGCCCGATTAAGTCTGACTATATACAAAATACATTCGCAGCCCCTGATGGTTCAAGCTATGTTATCGATATTATTAACGCTGATGCGCAAGAAAAGCGCACACTTTCACGATTATTCTATGATGATGCACTAAATGAAGTTGCGCGAAATTCAAGCATAGCAACAAACTATGATCCACGTCAGAGACCCTGGTATAAACTCGCACTAGAGTATGACGAACCAGCCACTACACAACCCTATTTATTCCATTTCATAGGTAAAATTGGCGTCACATTGACGACCCGTACAGCCTATGAAGGCATCGTGGTTGCCGCAGATGTAACACTAGACCAACTGTCCAGTACTCTGGCAAACCAAAATACCACACCAGGATCTCAGACTGTGGTATTCCAAAAAAATGGCACTGCTTTAATCTACACAGATATTAATCGCCTGCTTATTAAAACCAGTGACGGTCAATTCAGGATAGCCAAACTGTCAGAACTAGGTAGTGAGGTCCTGGCATTTTTAAGTCAGGATTTTAGACTTAAAACGCAATCTCTTAACTTCAATTTTAAGGGTGAAACCTGGCTGGGTGGGATTCGCGAAATGCAAATAACGGAGGGCAGTAGCTTTTTTGTACTCATGGTTTCACCCGAAAAAGAATTATTAAGTTCTGCCATAAAAATCCGCGAGCAATCATTAATAATAACAGCCATTATTATTTTACTCACTATCCCTATTGTCTGGCTATTTGCCCGTAAAATATCCAGCCCCCTGCATCGCCTGGCAACAGCAACGCAATTAATCAGTAGTTTTGATTTTAGTAAGCCCGTAAAAACGCATTCCATGATTACAGAAGTGGAAGAACTTGCCACTGCCATGCGTATGATGAAAAGCACAATCAGTCAATTTCTCTCATTAATCCATTCGCTGTCCGGAGAACAAAATTTCGATATTCTACTGCAGCGTATTACTCAGCAAACTATGCAAATTAGTGAAGCGGATGGCGCAGTCACTTATTTATACAATGAAAAAGAAAATACTCTGGAACCCCGATTCATGCATGTGGGAACTGAGGATATTGCAAATCTTGATGATATAAATACTATTTTTTTAGATGCAGAAAATGAGCTTGGTAATTGCTTAGACAAAACAGAAAGCAGTTTTATTGAACTGTCATCTGCACAGCCTAGTCGTTTAAATACTTTACTAGATAAATTAGCAAGCAATACCGCCACAATGATCACTCTCCCGTTGCGCAATAGACAAGAAGACAGGATTGGCCTACTTTGTCTGCTCTATAAAGAACAGACGCATCAACGGCATAATACTACCCATATTTCCTTTGTCCAGGCGCTATCCGGCTTTGCCGCTGTATCGATAGAAAGTCGCCAGATGCTTATGCTACAGAAAGCTTTACTGGAATCCTTTATAAAATTAATCGCCGGAGCCATAGACTCCAAATCACCTTATACAGGTGGACACTGTGCACGAGTACCGGAAATAACCAGGTTGATTACAGAGGCCGCTTGTGCGAGTAATGATGCACCTTTCCAGAATTTTCAGCTCAATGAAGAACAATGGGAATCCCTGCATATTGCCAGCTGGCTGCATGATTGCGGAAAAGTAACTACGCCTGAATATGTAGTCGACAAAGCCACTAAATTAGAAACTATCTATGATCGGATTCATGAAATTAGAATGCGTGTCGAAGTCTTGAAACGTGATGCAGAAATTCGTTATTGGCAACAAGTCGCTGAGGGTGGAGATGCAAACACACTGCGTGCCCGTCTGGATAATGAATTACATAAGCTAGATCAGGATTATGCTTTTATCGCAGAATGTAATGAAGGCAGTGAATTTATGGCTCCAGAAAAAATGGATCGTCTTGCTGAAATTGCCAACTACACATGGCTAAGAACACTAGACGATACTATTGGAATTTCCTGGGAAGAGAACCAGCGTAAGCAAAAAGCACCGAGAAAAGCGCTACCTGTAACAGAAAAATTACTCGCAGACAAAGTAGAACATATTATTGAACGCGCCAAAAACGACAAAATGCCCGCAGATAACCCCTGGGGATTTCGCCTTGATGTACCAGAACACAAATACAATCGTGGCGAATTGTATAACCTGTGTATAGAACGTGGCACTCTCACTGCTGAAGAACGCTTCAAGATCAATGACCATATCGTCCAAACCATCATAATGCTGGAGAATCTGCCATACCCTAAACATTTGAGGGAAGTACCTGCTATAGCCGGAAGCCATCATGAAAAAATGGATGGTACCGGTTACCCTAAACGCTTAAATAGCGATGATATGCCCATGACTGCAAAAATCGTGGCAGTAGCAGATATTTTTGAAGCCTTGACCGCTTCAGATCGACCATATAAAAAAGCTAAATCACTGAGTGAAGCAATACAAATTATGAGTTTCATGGTTAAAGATAAGCATATAGACCCAGATATATTCCGCTTATTTTTAAACAGCGGTGTGTATATGCAATATGCTGAAAAATTTCTTGCTGCTGAGCAAATTGACTGGGTTGATATAAGCCAGTTTGTTAATTTGTAATGCTCCACTTTATATACACACTACCACGCAACCACAAAGAGGAGAACTAAGCCTACGATTGACTTTAGCTAAAGCCTCTAGTAACCTCAAAATGTGTTTAATATTGAAATACTTCAATAATCAGTCGGACAATCAACTATAGCAATAATGACATATACACCCTTTCTTCTGCAACAAATGTATAAAACCTAACCATTAACACAGTAGTAAACACCTAATGTTGTTTGCGTGCCTATTTCCGTTAGCACAACATCAGCCAACCAACTGCGTTAATTATAAAACTAATTTGGAGCTGATATTATGATATCTCTAGCGAAGTCCCAACGCCGCCCCCACCTACAACAACTTTTATTGCCTTTTTTAACCCTGCTATTCAGCCTGACGAACCCGACCTACGTTTTAGCTACAGCTTCTTGTAGCCTGACCTATAATCTTCAGGCAGATCTTACCCAGGATATTCCAGAACCAGCCACAAATGCTGATTTTATGGAATTTGCCTGGAACCACTTTCTTGCTCTAAATGCTCCAAGCGTAGGAGGTCAAATCAGTGTCACAGGTGACAACGTACCTCTATGGACGCAATGGTCATCTACAGCAGACATGCTCAACCAGACTAACCCTGGCCCCTCTGGCTCGCGTTATTATCCGGCAGCATGTAAATCTATTGCTGACTACCAGAATTATCGAGTGCTTCAGCAAGTAGGTAAAGCAGATGACTCATTTCTTGAAGCGCAAAAGGGCGGCCTATCCGATCACCCCGTCATAGATTCTGCAGGACACTTCTTGCGCTATGAAATCTTGCTCAGCCCTGCCATGTATAACGAAGTCCTGGCAAAAAAATGGAATGACCCTGCTGTTCTTGCCGACTTAAATACTAATGTATTGTTTTCATGTGGTGATGTGAGCAAAGATACCGGAGGCGGTGACCCGGCAAACCCTAATATGGGCGCTATTGTATTAAAAGTCGCCTGGCGTGACGGCAATGCCCCTGGGGTCGATGCAACGAATTTCCATATGGAAAACCTATTAATCTACTCACCAAATTACCGTAACAGCTCTCAAAAAGACACCTGCGAGCTGAAGCCGATGGCCATGGTCGGCATGCACATGGGGCATAAAACCGTTAAACAGCCTAACTGGATATGGGCAACCTACGAGCATACTGAAAATGCTTTAGATTGCACACAGATAATACCAGCAGGTAATTTTTCTGGGGCATCAGTAAACACAAACTGTCCTGATGATCCGAGTAATGCTATTTCCAGCTTGAATCCTAATAATTGTGGCGAAGCGGGTAATGAAGCGTGTGCACCTTGTAATACAGCACCAGCAATGAATGGCATCGGAGAATGTGTCAATCCGTTTTCAGACCCCGATGCTAAAGACGGCTGGTGTCTGGATTTACCTCCTAACCCTGTAGGCGGTATTTCACAATTATGCAGACAGGTTCCGGTAGCTCATGGCTACTGCTCTACCAATGTCGGTACGCAATGTACTGATGATTCTGACTGTGCAACTGGTGCCAGTTGTCTACAGTCTTACCCTGCTGCTAATGACCAGAATACTGCCTGTCATGCGGCCATCACCAGTGCTCCCGGCGCAAATGACAAGTCACCTTGGCAGCAATACCAGCTCATTAGCGCCCACTGGGAAGCCAATTCCTATTCAAGCTGTCAAAATGCCGCACAGGTTATCACTGCCAAACCGGATAGCCAGCCTATTAATCAGCAATTTATCCGCGAGCAAGTGGTTTTAGCTACCGATAGTAGTGGCAATGTTACGCAACAGCGCCCCATACTGGGAAATACCTCAATGGAATCCTATGACCGGGCAAATTGTATAGCCTGTCACACACGTTCTTATTTAGATGGTGCATGCAGTAATGACAGTAGTACGATGTGCAGTACTGATAGTGACTGCAGCAGTGGAGGCACATGTACACAGTATAATACCGATCTGATGTACTTCCTTAAACTCGAAGTAGCTCAGCCCCCTACATTACAGCTCACTGGCTCTAGCTTTTTCTTTCTCCAGCATCAGGATGAAGGGGACGCTAAACCCATATCTTATCTAGAATTACGCGCTGAATCAGAGAATGTGGTTGCCGGCGCGAAAGAAAGTCGGGATGACCCTCGTTGTAATGGCGATGCAAATGGAACTGTAAAAGCCAGCCTACGCTTCCAGAGCGATGATATCTCACTCTTTAATGGCCATCTAAACTTGCCATGCCAGGGTTGGCAATTACAGAGTACAGCAGAAAATGACACCTATACCTATAGTGATCCTGAGCAACTCTGGGGCTTATGCACCTCTGTCGTATTACAGGAAAGACGTAGTGTAAAAGCGATCTGCTACACTCATAAGCTAGGCTATAGCAGTGGTCAAGGCAAGGTCAATGTTATGCTGGTGACTGGCAGATTACGTCATTGTGCTGATTATGATAATGGCCCCCAACCCAGACAACAGCGAGGCAGATTAAACACCGTTATCAGTTCAAATAACCAACGACCTGACAGCTGCCCTGC
>CAYWLM010000070.1:0-14821 GCA_964459125.1 uncultured Methylomonas sp.
CATAAAAATATGAATATTTGTAAATTAGCGCTTGCGTTTTAATAGAGTATCTACGGTAAGGCATTGTTTTACATTATTTATCTCTTAACTTAATGGCAGTGCTGCTCCGCATTGGAATTTATGGGTAGATGCTCTGCGTCTGATTGCGGTTTCTCGAGGCCGAGCATTATACTATAGCCCTACTTCCTTACGCTAAATGTATGCCTTTTTTACGGCAGGTTCGAAATACATGTTAAAAACTCAAATCTTGTCTTTAAATTGGTCAGCATATTGCGCAAAGTGATTTTGCGTGTTGCTTAAAATGCTGACACTTTCAAGTACTGTATTTAAAGCTTGTAATAAATTTTCAGCAACGCCACAATTATGGGCTTCGCAGAATAGCTGCTCTACTCATCCTACGCAAATTCAAGAACTGTCTCTGTTGTTTTTAAAAATCATCAATAACCTGAGAAATAAAAATGGAACACGATATCCGCTGGAAACAGCGTTTTGCCAATTTTGAAAAAGCTTTTTTTCAGCTTAAACAGGCGGTCGAAACCTATGATGACAGCGCTGATAACATTATCAAAGAAGGCATTATTCAACGCTTCGAATTTACCCACGAATTAGCATGGAAAGTCATGAAAGATTTTTTAGACTATGAAGGCTACCAGAATATTACCGGGTCCAGAAGTGCAACACGCGGTGCTTTTAATATTGACTTATTGGAAAACGGCCAAGCCTGGATGGATATGATCGAAAGCCGAAACAAAACGGTTTATACCTACCACGAAGCTATCTTAGAGTCAGAATATAAAAAGGTCGTTGGCCCTTATTTTGATTGCTTTTGCAATTTTTATACAACAATGAAGCGTTTTTTATGAATTTTGGCTTGAACTCAACGACTATCAATCAAATTTCCGCGGTGTTTACGCAATTTCCCTAAATAGATCAGGCCATTATTTATGGCTCGCGTGCAAAAGGCAATTTTCGCAAGGGATCAGATATTGATTTAACATTAATGGGTGATCATTTGACGCAAGCCCTACTTGCATCCATTTTATCAGCACTCGACGATTTAAACTTACCTTATCTGTTCGATCTTTCAATTTATGAGCAGTTACAATCAGCTGATTTGAAAGTACATATTGGTAAAGTGGGTCAAATGTTTTATCAAAAAAACGGTTCATTGTCATGTGTCTGAAGTAGATTAATATTTGCTAGCTATTAGCGCGCATGCTATGCACTAACACGTATTAATGCAGGTAATAATTTATCACCTAAAGTATCTTGCAGGCGACCAAAGCGGGAAACAAGAGCATCCAGCATTTCACTATATTCAATATTATTTTCAAGTGTTTCAATCCACTGTAGATTCGGCTCTAGCGCTTTGATCCTGTCACTGGTCATACGCAAGTGTTTAACTTCTTTTTCAGTTAGTATCAGTAACTAATACTGCTTACTTAAGAAAAAACAATTTAATAAACAGAGGGTTAATGATGTAGGTTGGGTTAGATTTTTGAGCGTAGCGAAAAAACGTAACCCAACAACTCTCTGGTTTATTGGGAATGTTGGGTTACGTTATCGCGCTTTGCTTGATAAGCTAACCCAACCTACGTTTATATGTCATTGTTTGTTAACATATTAGCCCTTAAGTAAGCAGTATTAGTATCAGTAACTGTTTAACTAAAAACCAACGCTCCTGCGCTGATTGCTTCATAAGATAATTCCATGCCCAATAGCTTGCTGATGAATCGGCTTGATTGGTGTATGGCTGTCTTTAATTAAAACGTCAACTTTACGCCCCCCTAATTTCATGTAAAGCCGGGCTGCAAGCTTGCACTCAAGTTGAATGCGGTTTTTTATGATGACTGGGGATTCAATTAATAGATCAATATCGCCTCCACGCTGATTATCATCGGTACGGCTACTGAAAAGTAACACGATACAATTTTCCCCCAGAAGATTTAACACTTCTGTTTTTATAGTTTTTTGTGTTGAAGCGTTTAATCTCATTTTATAGGTGGCATGGAGGAAACTTTACCTTAAGAATATTAACCATTTGTATAAAACCTACTTCCAGATCCCGACGATATTGGTAAAATCATCCGTCCAGGGCTTCATATCAAAATATAAGCCGGGCTTTTGCCAGCGACCTAGTCCATTTTTGTATAGAGGTTTTAGATCTTCCTCATTTTTCGCCAGGACAAACCAGTCTGTTGCCACCACTAACGGAATTTCCTGTTTAGGCTTAAATTCCTGTATTAAAGCTGCATAGTGCAATTGTTTTGCATGATCAGAAAGTACTTTTTTCAGCTCCAGATGTCGATTGGTTATATGGAAAGCTAATATTCCATTGCTAGATATTTTACTGAAATAAAGCTGCAATGCTTCCTGAGTTAACAAATGTGTAGGGACTGAATCTGAACTAAAGGCATCGATCACTAATAAATCAAATTTTTCTGCAGGTTCTGATTCCAAGGATAATCGTGCATCACCTATAACCATCGCTGCTTTAGGAGTGCAGCGCTGCAGGTAGCTAAAATATTCTGGATTTTTGGCGATCTCGACCACAACAGGGTCAATTTCAAAAAATGTCCAGGCTTGCTGTGGCTTGGCATAACAGGCCAGGGCCCCTGCCCCCAGACCTACAACTCCTATCTGCCAGTCCTGGTCGACATCATCATAAGTCTTGAACAACTGCCCCATTGGCCCTGGGCGGCTATAATAGGTTAACGGTTCTTTTACATGGCTTGCCAGACGCTGTGCACCATGTTTAGTGGTACCATGAAATAGTTCTTTATATTTCTCAGGTTTGCCTTGCTCATTTAACAACACGCTATCACGTACGGATAATACGCCAAAAAAGGTCCGCTCTTTATAAATCGTATTGGACATATACACACGTAGACCGACGATAAAGAAAATAATCACTCCGGTTAATAAAGCCAGGCTGATTGCCTGGCGGCGGAATGCATAGGTCAATCCGGCAAATAGAATCAGTGCTGTGCCAATATTATCCATATATGCACCTAGATCCGAGACTGCAAAATACACAATCCAACCGAAAATAAATATCAAGACAGGAAAAACAGCCTGCATGCCCCATATCTTCCACTGCTCGCTGTCTTGCGCCTGGACGACAGGGCGTAATAATAAAGCAGCAACAATCATCAGCGGGTATTCGTAGATCCCATTAAATACGAACGGGGCAACAAAGGTATTGAACATCCCTCCTAACATGCCCGCAAATGACATTAGCAGATAATATAGCGTTAAATAGGCAGTATTGGGTCGGCTTTTGGCTAGCTCACCATGACAGACCATCACAGCCAGAAAGAAGGCTGTTAAATGCAGCGTTAGGTCCAGCCAGTAAGGCAGTATCGCCGGATTAATAAATGAATAGGCTATAAACGGTAATAGCACGATAGGCTGTAAAAACAATGACACCCTATGAATCGGTTTTGCCCAACGGGAAAAAACCAGAACAAAGGATAATAAATACAATGTGAGCGGAATAATCCACAATAAAGGTACAGCGGCAATATCGGTACTAACAAAATTAGTCAGCCCTAACAATAAACTAGAGGGTACAAATGCCAGTGCCAGCCAATGTAACTTGGTTAATACCGTAGGGGCTTCAGACTCTATCTCCTGCTGCTCAGATATTTCTTCCTGCTGATAATTACGCATAAAATACCAGGCGCAAGCGGCGATAAACAGGATCAACACTATATAGCCAGTGCTCCAGATCAATTTCTGAGCGCTTAAGCCTATATTCGGCTCAATAATAAACGGATAACTTAACAGAGCTAATAGACTGCCTATATTACTTGCCGCATACAGGTAATAAGGATCATGACTGGTATGGTGGCCAACATGCGAAAACCATCGCTGAATTAAGGGCGACGTTGTGGACAGGACAAAAAAAGGTAAGCCTATGGCAATAAACAGCGTCCATACCAGCCATAGCGTGGGGTTGCTATCCGTAGGCGGCGTCATAAGCTCGGGCAAGGCAACCGGAAGCGCTATTAAACTGATAATAATTAATGCGCCATGCACTTGGATCTGACGCAGATGTGCAAAGCGGGTAGACAGATAATGTGCATACAAATAGCCAAAAAACAGTAGCATCTGATAAAACACCATGCAGGTATTCCAGACGGCAGGCGATCCACCTAATAAAGGCAACATTAATTTGCCAAATAAGGGTTGCAAGATAAACATCAGCGTTGCACTGACAAACAGTGTTCCGGCAAATAATAGTATCAATGAAAGGCTACGATCTGAACTAGAGGGTGTATTGGACATAATGAATTTTGACGTTTTTCTTGTTCCCATGCTCTGCGTGGGAATGCAGTGGTAGACGCTCTGCGTCTCGGAACGCAGAGCGCAGGAACTAAAATTAAGTTATTTTAAACTCCCCATATATTCACTGATCGCGTGCATGTCATCATCGGATAGCATTTTACTTATGCCACTCATGGGACCGCTTTCTCGTGTGCCATCTTTAAACGCCTGTAACTGGCGCAGCAAATAGGCAGGCTGCTGGCCTGCTAGTCTGGGTGAAACGCCCATTCCCAAAGCTTTATTGCCATGACAGCCAAAGCACATCGATGCATTGGGCTCGCCTTTTGCCGCGAGTTCTTTATCGCCACCGGCACTGATATTTTTGACTGAAGCAAAATAAGCGGCCAGATTATTAATCTCCTGATCAGTTAAATTAGCAGCCATATTTTGCATCATGGCATTTTTACGTTTTCCATCACGAAAGGCGCGTAACTGATTTACTAGATAGGCAGGCACCTGACCAGCAAGGATGGGAAAATTAGAATTCTTGCTATTGCCCTCTGCACCATGACAACCAACACACATCCCTGCCTTTTCTTTACCCGCAGCAATATCAGGGGTAGCAATTGCAGAACCTGAAACAAATAGAGATAAAAACACACCCAGATATAACTTTCTATAAAGATTCATCATGCACCTCAAGACTCAGTAAAACAGGCGTTAATCTTACGCCCTAGCTATTGATTGTTCAAATTTTTATAATAAGCGGAAACAAGTCGTAGCCCTTACGAAACTTGTGAAATACGGGAAAATGGATACGCTGCTGTTACTGTATTGCGCACGCTCCATAAACGCGACAAATGATTTCATTCGTGTTTAAAAAAGCATTGCATCACAGCTATCATATAAGCATGATCCATCACACCGGCACTCTCGCGTATACTGTGCATCGCCCACATGGCATTGCCGACATCAACACTACGTATGCCTAATTTGGCCGATGTCATCGGGCCTATCGTGCTACCACAGGGAATATCTGTTCTATGTGCGTATTTTTGATAGGGCACATTCGCCTGCTGGCACCAGGTCATAAACATGGCCTCGGAGACGCTTTCCGAACTATAACGCTGATTGGCATTTAATTTAATCACCGGGCCTTTATTCACATAGACTTTATGCTCAGTTTCATAAGCGCCGGGAAAATTAGGCTGATAGGCATGTGCCATATCTACACTGAGCATGAAACTGCTGGCCAGTGCACGTTTATAGTCTTCGGTATTTAATGAACACGCGAAAGCAATACGCTCTAATGTATCAGGTAGAAAACTACCGTCTGCCCCTTTAGTGCTTTCACTACCCACTTCTTCGTGATCAAAAAAAGCACAAACTATGGTATTACCCGCTTGTAATACTGCATCATCCAGCAAAGCGGTTAATCCCGCATGACAGGAAGCCAGATTATCCAGTTGGCTATCAGTATAAAATTCCTGCTGTGCACCCCAGAAAGCTCCTTTTTGAGTGTCGTAGACATTCAGCTCCCAGGATAATATCTGCTCGGCAGGTACCTGACATTGGCTTACTAATAAGTCGCTAAACAGCTGATCAGGGATTTGCTCTTTACTACTCATAGCAAACAGCAACGGCAATTCAGTCTGCTTATTGAGCTTTAAGCCGTCCTCATTGACCGTTCTATTCATATGTATGGCTAGATTTGGCAGACGTAATAAGGATTGTTCAAAGCGTACTAATTGTGTGTTTATCTCGCCTGTTTCACTACGATAACTTATCCGCCCGGCAAAACTTAAATCCCGGTCGGTAAAGGTCGCCAGAATTGGACCACCATAAACCTCAACACCCATGCGCAATATTTCGTCTGATTTATGTAAGGCATGTGGTTTAATTCTTAAGCCTGGTGAGTCGGTATGCGCGCCTATTATTTTATATCCGCTTGCGGGCAAAGCTTTATGCCCAGCTACAAAAGCAATAATAGATGAATCATCGCGGATGACATAGTAACGGCCACCAGGCTCTATTTGCCACTGCTTCTTTTCACACAAACGAGTAAACGATGAGACCTGTAAAACCTGCTCCATCGTAGCGACTGCATGCCAGGGACTAGGACTGGCATCAATAAAATCTAATAAGCGCTGAACTTGTTGTTTATCGTTCATTTTGCTTTTAATTCTAAAGACACTGAATTTATACAATAGCGCAAACCTGTTGGCTCAGGCCCATCTTCAAATACATGACCTAAGTGCGCATCACAGATGCTACAGGTCACTTCAACCCGGCGCATACCATGCGAAGTATCGGCTATTTCTTTGACTGCCTGCGCAGATATAGTATTCCAGAAACTAGGCCAGCCTGAACCTGAATCATATTTGCTAGCAGAATCAAATAAAGCCTGACCACAGCAACTACAATGATAAATCCCTGCTGTTTTACAATCGACATATTTACCGGTAAAGGCTGGCTCAGTTGCGCCGTTCCGACAAATACTAACTTGCTCTGGGCTTAGTTTTTCACGCCATTGTTCATCGCTGAGTCTGATCTTTTTCTTGGTCATTCTGGTTTCCCTTTATATATTCTGAATAATTATAATGCGTAAAGTGCCAAGCTTAATAACTGCGCAATCTAAACATTACCCTACTGCTTAAAAACTTACAAGTGCCTTAATCTTAAACCTGATACCAGCAAAACCACAGCATATAATGACGCTGCAATACCGATCCACATTGCCAGATTCCATGCACGATCAAGCAGTCTCCAATTCTGCCAAAGACTAATATCAACACAGTGATAGATCAAAGCCGCCATCGCTGAACATCCTAGAATAATACGCAATATAAATATTCGCCACCCCGCTGAGGGCTGATATACTTTTGTTTTTAAAAGCCTAAACAATAATAAACTGGCGTTAAAAAATGCCCCCAGGGATGTCGCCAAGGCTAATCCAGCATGTGCCAGCGGAAAGACCAGAGCGATATTTAACAGCATATTCGCTACCATGGCATAAATACCAAATCGTACTGGTGTTTTCGTATCTTTACGTGAAGTAAAGCCAGGCACCAACACTTTAACTAAAATAAAGCCTAGCAAACCCAGCGAATAAGCCATAAGACTGCGCGCAGTCATAGCGACATCATAGGCACTGAATTGGTTATATTGAAATAAGGTCGATACCATAGGTTCTGCGAGCATTATCAGACCTAAAGAGGCTGGTGCGCCAACCAGAACAACGAGTTTTAACCCCCAGTCTAGTGATTTTGAAAATGTCTCAGTATCTTCAGCGGCATGATTTTTTGATAGGCTTGGCAAAATGACCGTTGCCAGGGCTATTCCAAATATACCCAGGGGGAACTCCACTAAGCGATCAGAATAATAAAGCCAGGAAATGCTTCCTGCTGCTAGAAATGAAGCCAGTAAAGTGTCCAGTAATAAATTAATTTGCGTGACCGACACCCCAAATAATGCGGGTATCATTAATTTCATAATATGCTTTACCCCGGGATCATTAAAGCCAAAACGTAACCGCGGCACAAGGCCTAAGCGTCGTAAAGCAGGAAACTGAAACGCTAACTGTACTGCACCCGCAATAAATACGCCCCAGGCCAGGGCAACAATTGGTTGAGGCATTAAAGGTGCTAACCATATTGCCGCAGATATCAGACATATATTAAGGAATACCGGGGTAAAGGCAGGCACTGCGAATTTACCATAGGTATTTAAAATTCCTCCGGCAAAGGCGACCGATGAAATAAAGAATAAATACGGAAAAGTGATACGTAACATTTGCACAGTTAAATCATACTGCTCCCCTTCCCAGGCGAAGCCAGGCGCAAATGCCATAATCAAATACGGTGCAGCTAACATGCCCGCAATCGTAGTTAACATTAAAACCAATGCTAGCGTTCCAGCGGTGCGATCTATAAAATGCTGCAACGCTGCTTTACCGCCCTGTTCTTTGTAATCTGATAACACTGGCACAAATGCCTGTGCAAAAGCGCCTTCGGCAAATAGGCGACGTAAGAAATTAGGTATTTTAAACGCAACAAAAAAGGCATCGGTACCCGAGTCTGCGCCGAAAATACGCGCAAACATCATATCCCGGACAAAGCCCAGCATACGTGAAATCATGGTCATGCTACTGACTATTACTGTCGATTTAAAAAGTTTACGGCTCAAGACTGCTTTCCTGCTATTAAAAGATTGACAATCATATCATTTAAAAGGAAAATACACGGTTTTAAAATATACAATGCAATAACCGAGGCATCATGGCTAATACAGCTCAAGCAAGAAAACGTGCGCGTCAATCAGAAAACAACCGCGTTCGCAATGCAGGACAACGTAGCAAACTACGTACGTTCATCAAAAAAGTTATTGCTGCAGTAGAATCTGGTGACGTAGAACAAGCAAAAACCGCTTATGCAACAGTCGTTCCAGTTATCGACTCAGCAGTGAATAAAGGAATTCTTCACAAAAACAAAGCCGCAAGAAATAAAAGCAGACTTAATACAAGAGTCCGCGGAATGGCTTAGTAATCCCGCAACGGATTATCCAAAAATACCAGACCAGCATTTAGCTGAGTCTGGTATTTTTTTGCCTGAAACATAGACTATTCACTATATAGTCGTGCAAAATCTTTTTTACAATAAAAATATCACCAGCGCAGAGAACACAGAGGCTTTATAAAAAACATTCTGTAATCAGAATAGTAAAATTGTTAAAAACTTAATTCTTACTTACTTACTTACTTACTTACTTAGGTACGGCCAAAAATAAGGCTTAGTCTATACAAATCGCACTGTTTCAGCTCGCCCATATCAAAAGCATATTAAAAATGGACTGAAGCCTCGCCCTCCCCCTGTTTTTTGATATACTCTGCTTATCGTCCAACCATAAGTAGATATAAGCCATGCCAACACAAGACAAAATACGCTGGGGAATACTCGGTGCTGCCCGCATCAATCAACAACTTATGCCTGCCATTGTTGCAGCTGAAAATAGTGAACTTACGGCTATTTGCAGTCGCAGACCCGATGCAGCAGAAGCAACGCTAAAACAATATGCGCCTGATATCAAGAATGTGCATATCTACAATGATCCAGCCGAACTACTTAAAGACCCGGATATTCAAGCAATCTATATACCGCTTGCTAGCGAAGAACACGCACTATGGACTTTACGCGCGATAGAGCATGGCAAACATGTTTTATGTGAAAAACCCTTAGCCTTGAGCGTTGCCGATATAGAAACCATTCAAAGCGCGGCAGAAAAATATCAGGTCTGTGTTATGGAGGGGTTTATGTATCGCTTTCACCCACAGCACCAGCGTATCCAGGAAATCATTTTGTCAGGTGTTATTGGTGAAGTCCGCTCAGTGCACACTTGTTTTGCCTACCCCATGCAGCCCGCTCGAATGTATCGCATAAACCGTCCTATCAGTCAGGGTGGAGGTGCAATGTGGGATATTGGATGCTATGCAATTCATACTGCCCGATTTCATTTTGGTGATCTACAAGCCAAGGCCGTTACTGCAATGGCAAAACATAATGAACATGGCGCAGATGTCAGCAGCTGCGGGATTATTGACTTTGGTGATGGCAAATATGCACAATTTAATTTCGGCTTTGAACACGCCCGTCGCGCAGAATATGAAATCATCGGTACTAAAGGCGGCATAAAATGTCACAACGTCTGGGCCAAAGCAGATGAACAACCCATTATTTCCTGGCAAACAGATTCAGGCGAACAGCATACTGAAAGTCTGGATTTAGCTAATCACTTTCAACTGGAAGTCGAACATTTTTGTGCCTGCATACTGAATCATCAAGCGCCTAAATTATCGCTGCTGGACGCAAAGGATAACTGTAAAATAATTCTTGCCGCCCTACAATCCATCGGGCAAGGACAAACTATAAAGCTAGACTGAATAAATTTGTCCACAATTTTAATTGTCGGGTACGTTTTGCGTACTCATCCAATTAAGTCGCATGCAATGCCTAACTTACAGAGCTTAATAGTAACATATGCTGCATAAATTCAACGTTCTGCCTTTATTCAAAACGGCTGCCCTGATTTTTCTATTTTCTACGCAGTTCGTACAAGCTGAGACTATCTCAGTCCCGATGAAAATTGGTTTCCCGCAATTACAACAATTACTCATCAGCCAGTTATTTAAAGACCCATCTGCGTCAACAGAAATATTAAACGACCCTCACGGCTGCAGTGAAATCACCTTATCCGATCCAAAACTAAGTGAATTCAAACAGCATTTACAAGTTGATGCCCGGCTTAAAGCCAGACTCGCGGTAAAAATGCTGGATATCTGTATGCCTTTATTAAACTGGGATGGTTATGCACAGATCATTAGTAAACCTGTTATAAAAACAGATAACCCGCACCTGATTTACCTGCAGGTTGTTGATAGCCACCTGATCAACCTTGATCAGGTGAAATTAACAACGGGGCCACTGTGGGACCAAACCAGAAAGCAAATTCAACCTCTGTTTGATAAGTTTCGCCTGGATTTAACGCCATCAATCAATGACATAAAAAGCTTTCTGCCCTTGCTTCTTCCGCAGCATAGTCATGACCAAGTCAGTACTATGCTCGATTCAATGCAACTGCACGATATTCAGATTGAGAAAAGTGGCATTAATGGAAAATTACAATTTAATGTGGTTACCGTTGTTCCAGTAAAACAGCAAGAGCGTGTATTAAATGAGCAGGAACAACAACAATGGCAGCAAAAGTGGCAAAGCATGGATGCTCTGCTGACCTATACCATTAAATATTATGCTGCAGCAACTGAACTTGAAGAACTCAGGCAAACACTGCTTGAAATCCTGCTAGATGCGCGTTATCAATTACAAGTTGCACTACAGCAGGATCAGGCAAGTGACCCTGTCAGACACTGGTTTATTAAAAGCTGGACGCAGCTCATACCGATACTGCAAAAGATCAGTGCAGAAAACCCTCAACAGGCACCGCTGGCACTATTGACTCTGGTCACCGCAACTGATGCACTGCAGACATTGGATAAACTAGGCCCCACTTTTGGCCTGGATATTTCCATAGATGGTTTGCGCAGATTAGCCAGAATGCTAAATAGCAACCCTACTATAGATCCCCTGTATTATGACCAGGCTATCGACCCTGAACTGTTACGCATTTTTCAGTTTAATCCTGATCCTGACAGTAGCAGTGACGAACGCAGCCATTATCAATTTAACTTTTGGCCCGTTAATTCTGCGATGGCTGCAGGTAAGCGTCCTTTAGATAACTGGGTTCCAGCACCTGACGAACTAGATGATTATCTATTACAAGTACGTACCCTGTTAATCAATAGTGCTCGGAGATCCATTACAAAATCATCGCTGACACCACAACAACGCGATATATTCCAGAAACTGGTTTTGACCACAGCCTGGCAAGAAAGCTGCTGGCGGCAATATGTCATAAAAAACAAAAAAATTGTTGCCCTGCACTCATCAACGGGTGATACCGGCATTATGCAAGTCAATGAAAATGTCTGGCGCGGATTCGTTAATACGCATAAGTTACGCTGGAACATTGCCTACAATGTCGAAACGGGGAGCAATATTTTACTTAAGTATATGACCAGTTATGCAATAAAAAAAAGTGAACACAAGCAATCTGGCGGCATAGATAACCTGGCTCGATCTACCTATTCAACCTATAACGGCGGCCCTGGACAGGTTGCCCGATATAGAAACAGGCAGGCAGGCGTGTGGTCCAAAAAAGTTGATAAAGCATTTCATCGCAAGTACTTACAGGTCAAACGAGGCGAGGAGCTCGCTGTAGCTGAATGCCTGGGCGGCACCAAAACCTATAAAGCAAGTAGTCAGCCCCAGCAAAAGCAACAAAAACTAACCGCAACGTCTCTCCCCAAAAAACACCCCTCCCCCACTAAAATAGCGCAACCACTTTCTGGCACAAAAAAAATAATTCATAACGAGGCCTGGATCAAGCAACAAGCTAAAAATTACTTTACCTTACAGTTAGCTGCCTTCAGTTCCGAGCAAGCAGCCAAAGATTTCATCGGACAGCAAAGTAATCAGGAAAATTTTGCTATTTATCAAAGCAGTAAAAACAATTCCAAGCAACTTTATACTGTAATTTATGGCTATTATTCGACTCGCAAAAGTGCAGAAAAAGGCGACAAGCAATTCAAATCGTTAAAAGCGTGGATTCGTCCTTTTAAAGATATTCAGGCACTAATAAAGAGTCAACACAAACAACAAAAAATAACTGCAACGGCTCCGAAAACAAAACCACCCACTACTGCTAAAATAGCGCAATCCTTTTCTGGGACAAAAAAAATAATTCATAACCAGGCCTGGATCAAGCAACAAGCTAAAAATGACTTTACCCTACAGTTAGCTGCCTTTAGTTCCGAGCAAGCAGCCAAAGCTTTCATCGGGCAGCAAAGTAGTCAGGGTAATTATGCTATTTATCAACACAGAAAAACCAATTCCAAACGGTTTTATACTGTTATTTATGGCTATTATTCGACTCGCCAAAGAGCAGAAAAAGGCGGCAGGCAATTCAAATCGTTAAAAGCGTGGATTCGTCCTTTTAACGATATTCAATTATTAATAAAATAACTCTGCATTATTTTTTACTTCCCTAACGACAAATTGGTCGCGTACACTTAACGACTGAAAATATCTACTACCAAAATCCTCATTCTGCTGCACTATTAAAAAGCACTCAAAAACCAGACCCGGGCTGTTGCAAAAACTCGATTTCCTGCTCAGTTGATTGTCTGCCAAGAACTTTATTACGATGCGGATAACGGCCAAATTTCCTGATGATCTGCTGATGTTTTAACTCAAAATCAAGACTGGATTGAATGCCATTACTTTGGTACAAATGCATGGCAACTTTATGAATTATTAATGACTCGCTGTGCATAAAGGGTAAATAGAGTACGTTACGTTGAACCGCTGTTAACGCCATATCTGCACCGATAGAAACGGCTTCTTGAGCAAGCGCCAAAGCCAATGCATCATTCGCGAAACCAAGTGGCGAATCCCTATGCAAATTTCTGGAAAACTGATCCAAAACTAAAATTTCTGCCAGCCTGCCTTCAGCTGTTGCCCGCCATTCAAACAATTCACAGCGCTTTGCCTGCTCATGAATTCCTGAAAATCTAGTCCGGATTATTTCATCTAGCTGATCATCTTTTATCCACCATTGACTGGGATCAAGCTCCTCAAACCAGAACTTTAAAATTTTTTGATACATAGAGATAATTATAGTTTATAAAAGTTTCAACTCACGGCTTTCCTGCTGGCTGTTAACAGGAATTTTGTTGAGATCAGAAGAACCCGGCTAACAGCCTGCCGGGATGACGAATGATATTGGATGCTGAAACAGTACAAATAAATCCGCACCTATACAATGTTAAATTAATTTTTCATGTGTACTTAGAACTCTGGCCTAGTCTGGCATTTACTTTCACATACTAATACTTTATATTCTCTAGGCAACACATTTATACTTTGCGCGGTCACAATTGCAGATTTTTAGCTGCCAAGGAACGAGGGTTTAATAATACCCGCAAGTATGGCGCAGGATTTTGGCTTCACAGGCGTGTTAGGAAAACAGGCGCATAGCAGGCTACGCAACTGGTTTTCTAGCGCGGCTGTGAAGCCAAAAGACAAGTCAGACTCGGGCATTATTGAATTCTCGTTCCTAAGCAGGCAAACCCCATAATAAAGTATTGAAGAACAGGTCACTCGACAACCCAAGGAAACCAGACTCATGACCGATAAATACAATAAAGTTCATACTTCCCGCCGCCAATTTTTGCGCAATGCTGGCGCGCTGGCACTGGCCGCCTCACCATTAAATGCTATAGCGGCAAACGATACTAGCGAAGGCATTACATTTGCAGATGGTCCACGTCCGTTAGTCCGTTATCCGGGTAAGCGTGAACTAATTCTGGTGCATACCCGTCCGCCACATCTGGAAACCCCTTCTTCCGTTTTCAACGAAGGCGTGATCACTCCTAATGATGCGTTTTTCGTACGTTACCACCTGGCTAACTTTCCAACATCAATCGATCCTGAGACTTATAGGCTCACAGTCAAAGGTGCAGTCAAGACACCCCTCAGTCTATCGCTTGCTGAACTTAAATCGAGCATGCAGCAAGTTGAAGTCGTCGCAGTAAATCAATGCTCGGGTAATAGCCGAGGCTACTCGTCACCTCGAGTGTTCGGCGCCCAACTAGGCAACGGTGCAATGGGCAATGCGCGCTGGGTCGGCGTACCGTTAAAAACGCTGCTCGAAAAGGCTGGCATTCTATCAGGTGCCAGACAGGTCACTTTCAACGGACTGGATAAACCAGTTATACCAAGCACTCCAGACTTTCGCAAAGCGCTCGACATTGAACATGCACTAAGTCCAGAACCAATAGTGGCCTGGAGTATGAACGGGGAGGACCTGCCGTTTTTAAATGGCTACCCACTGAAGCTGATCGTGCCGGGGTATTTTGGTACTTACTGGGTCAAACACCTAT
>CAYWLM010000071.1:0-14568 GCA_964459125.1 uncultured Methylomonas sp.
TGCCTGAATTTGCTTTATAATTTCATTCGTCTATTCAAATACGCTGAGTAGTTACCGATAAATTCAGTCTATCTATACATCTTATTACAGTAACTAGTTAATTTTAATATAACGAAATTAGCATATTCCTATGCGTATATTCAAGCGATGAATGCAATATAAATAATTTTACCTAGGTAATCATACGGATAGTATTGTGTATATTTTTCACATATAGTGGAATTACCGTATTTTTTTAAGGTAATAAAAATGAATGTTAACATAAAAGAAAAAAATCTAAAGTCAGAGCTTAACATAGCTAACGAGTATCTTTCTGACGAAGATTATTATGCTATGGTTGCTAAATGTGCCTATTCCAAAGCCGAACAACGAAACTTTGTAGAGGGTGATGAATTATCCGACTGGTATGAAGCGGAGCAAGAAGTAAATCAACAAAACTTTTACCGATTTCTAAGCTGATTATTGTAGATGTTAGCTATTTTTCTTCCAATACATGAATAACATATATCTATGTATGCATTAAGTATTGGTAATTTCGTAAGTAATTGTCTTCAATTAACTACAAACAAGTATAGCGCAGCTATAATAGACCGCCAACATCTAACGCAGACATTGTCTTCAGTATCAACAGGCTTAGAATATCTATTCAATCAGCCGTAATTAAAGGTAGATATTCCACGGCTACCAACGGGGATAAATAATATGAAACGGAATAAATCACTTGCATTAACAAATCCAGTGCACATTGAGGCACATAAAAAACGCATTGCTTATCATGAAGCAGGGCATGCTATTGCCATTCTCGTTAATAGTGAACTTAAACGGCTTCCGCCGATATTTTTTCGAATTAACATTCATGGTTCCGCGCAAAACTCGGCAGCTGATACATATCTGAGTTTACTGACAGGTGAAAATTACAGCGCTGAAATTGAAGGTGGGCGCTTGATTAAACATGTGCCTGAATCATTGGATTGTTTTATAGAAAACGTAGACAAAAACAAATGCAGAGATATTGGATCATTTTTAACCGCCTTTATCGCAGATATGGTGAACTTACTGATTGGTCCATTGGCCGAAGCAAAACATGTAGCTATCAGTGATGATGAGGTTTTCAATAAAAACCTGATCACTGCAAGTGCCTTACAAAATTATGGAGGTTCTTCGGATCTGACTTTAATTAATGAATATTTAGAATGCTATTCCAGCGGCAAAAATGAGCAAGATAACTTATTAGCTGAGCTGCTTAGTCAAGCATTTGATTTTGTTAATAATGCTGCGAACTGGAAAAAAATAAGGCTGCTAGCACGACATATTATCGATGAGGATATTAATAGCATTGACTATAATGAAATCAATGCGTTATTAAGCCAGTCCAAGGTTAATTAATCATCCTGATATTAATTCCCGGATAGATAAATAGACTAAGCAGTTACTTTAAAACAGCATTGCAAAATTTTTGGAGTCTGGCTATGACCGCTAAAATAAAAATTGATTCATCTGTACAAAGAAAATTTTATCATCACCATTCTGATGATTTTTATGCGGAAAAATCGCCTAAAGACTTTCTTTTTAAAATTAAAAAACAAAATTTATCAAAGCAGTACAGTCTTTCTGACTGGTTTGATTCTGAGGAAGAATTACCTCTGACCTAAAAGTCAGTTGTTAAATGTAAAAATCTACCAAACTCATATTTCAACTATTATGGATATGAGCATTTGATTTATCTAAAAAACTGGAAAACGATATGAGTGAAAAAAAAGAAGTAACAAAAAAAAATACAGACGTAATGCCGCAGTCATCAGCAGGCGGATTGTTTTCATTTGATGAATTTGATGATTTTTTTGATACCTTTCTAACCCGCAGATGGCCGAGCTCAGTGGATTGGAATGCGCCTATGGTAGCATTTGAAAAAAGCTTTCCAAAAGTAGACATTATTGATCACGATAAAGAAATCGAGGTTCAGGCTGCGTTGCCGGGGGTTAAGAAGGAAGACTTGGATATTTCGATTCATAATCAGCTGCTGACGATTAAAGCGAGTCACAAAACTGAAAAAGAGGAAAAAAAGGAGGAAGGTAAATATTTTCGTCGGGAAATATCTCGCGGAGAATTTCAGCGCACAGTGGCATTACCGGATAGCGTTGATAATGAAAATGTTTCAGCAAGCTTCAATGATGGAATATTAAAAGTAATCATACCCAAATGCGAAAAAAGCAAGTGCAAGAATATTGAAGTCAAATAATAAGCCAGGGAAATTTACAAGCCTATGTGGTGGATTATTAGCTTAAAAACCTGCCCTCCTAGCCATCACGGTATATTGACATCAGTACCGTGAAGGCTTTTTTATCAGAATATTCCAATAAAATTTCTTAACAGGCCTCTGTTGACACTTTTCGTACAGAATAGAAAAGTAGGCTATACATTTAAGGCGGGACACTATATGTAGGGTATGCATCGCATACCTTAGCCCATCGAAAGGTACGCGTTGCGTACCCTACTGTGATGTCCCGTCTTAACTTGGTAGCCGAAAAGTACATCACTTCTACATAGTATGTGTAGATCGCTCAGACTCTAATGAACCAGCGAGATAGGTTTCAATTTTATTTCGCGCGATGCCTCCGTCCTGGTCACTAAACTGCACACCAATTCCTGCTGTTCGATAACCTTGTGCTCCTGCCGGAGTCAGCCATATTACTTTGCCTGCTATAGGCAAACGCTCTATCTCATCCATTAAATTAAGCAACATAAAGACTTCCTGACCCATTTTATAAGCACGATTTGTTGGAATAAATAAGCCTCCATTTTTAACAAATGGCATATATGCGGTATAAAGTGCATGTTTTTCTTTAATGGCCAGAGATAAGATCCCTTGCCGTGCGGATGATTCTGCCATGTTATTTATTTACTGTTGCTTGAGACCAGGTAATAAGCAGCTCTTCAAATAATAGCTGCTTATTAAGTTGCTTTTTTATTCTATAGGTATCTGTTAATAATAAGTTATAAAAATCAAATAGTTTATTTAAGTCTAATCGCTTTGCCAAGGTACGCAAGTGTTTTTCTAAATCATCATTAAGTAACAGACTTTTATCTACTTGAAAATGGCATTTGACTATATCTTCTGTCCAGCTAACAAGCCATTGTAATAACTGAGTAGCGGGAAGTTTTTGCCATTTTTCTGCTAACTGAACCGGACAGCTCTGAGCTAGTAAGATTTTTTGCCATTCTTCAAAACAGCTGTCACGCTGCTCAAGAATATTAGCCTGCGCATAGGCCAGAGCCTTAATTGGTGCACCTTGTGCCAAACGCAACAACAATTTCTGCTGTTTATTAATACCTTGCTCTTGCAGCCAAACTACAGCACTGTCAGAATCAGGAGCTGGTATTAATAATTTTTGACAGCGACTGATAATAGTCGCAGGCAGGGTCTGTCTGTGCTCGGTTAGCAACAGAAAGACTGTGCGTTCTGGCGGCTCTTCCAGACATTTAAGAAAGGCATTAGCTGAGTTTATATTCATGAGTTCTGCGGGTGTAATAATGACCACACGATAGCCACTATACTGAGGCTTTAATACCATCTTGCCCAACAACTGCCTGATTAAATCCACCCCAATTGCCTTGCCAGGCTCTTCAGGCTGTAATAAAGTAAAATCCGGATGAGTATTAGCAGTAAACAATTTACAGCTTACACAACGCCCGCAAAAACTCTTTTCTTGCTTATCTATACAGATTAAATATTGCGCAAATTGCAATGCCATATGGTATTTTCCCAAGCCACTAACACCGTTAATCAACAGTGCTTGCGGAATGCGCTGCTGTTCAACATAGGCAACTAAATGCTGCCAATAAGGCTGCTGCCAGGGGTAAGTGATATCATTCATGGATGAACGGACTTAGAATATTGCTAATTTGATATTGCACATTTCCCAGGCTTTGCGTGGCATCAATTATTTTTACCCGTTCAGGCTGCTGCTTGGCAATCGTTAAATAGGCTTGTCTTACTTTTTCAAAAAAAGCCACTTTCTCTGATTCAAAGCGATCCAGTTTACCGCGCTGCACGACTCTCTGCATACCCAGATGAACAGGTGCATCCAGCAATAAGGTTAAATCAGGGCGTAAATCAGCCTGAACAAAGCTCTCTAACCATTGAATGGCTGATAAAGCCATATTCCTGCCCCCACCTTGATACGCATAAGTGGCATCGGTAAAACGATCGCATATTACCCAGATCCCCTGCTCTAGCGCGGGGTTAATTACATGCTTGATATGCTGTGCACGTGCGGCAAACATCATCAGTAATTCTGTTTGTTCAGTAATTGATTCCTGTTCTTTATCCAGTAATAATTGTCGAATATTTTCGGCTAAGGCTGTGCCGCCAGGCTCGCGAGTCAGCAAGACAGGAATACTCTTATCCTTCAGCAAGCATTGAACATAGGCGATATTGCTTGTTTTACCAACACCTTCAATGCCTTCCAAGGTAATAAATCGTCCCGCCATTATTGTTGCTTCCTCTGAAATGTATTCACTGCCCTATTATGTTCTAATAATGTTGCCGAAAAAATATGACTTCCATCTCCATTAGCCACAAAATAAAGACTATTGCCTTCAGCGGGATGCAATACCGCATTAATTGCCTCCGTACCAGGCATGGCTATTGGTGTTGGTGGCAAGCCTTTAATTTTGTAAGTATTATAAGGAGTAAGTGTCTGTAGATCTTTTTTGCTGATATTACCTTGATAACTTTCTCCCATGCCATAAATTACGGTGGGATCAGTTTGCAAACGCATTCCTTTTTTAAGCCTGCGGATAAAAACACCTGCAATAGCTGGCCGCTCAGGAGGTACTGCGGTTTCCTTTTCCACTATAGATGCCAGTATCAAAGCTTCATAAGCAGTTTTTAGAGGCAAACGTTCTGCTTTACTTGCCCATTGCTCGCTTAATACCTGCTGCATTTTTTGATAGGCTTGCTGCAAAATAACTAAATCAGTTGTATGCTTTGTAAAAACATAGGTGTCGGGGAAAAATAACCCTTCGGGCTGCGTATAATCGCTGCCTATTTTTTGCAGGATCTCAGCATCACTTATCCCGGTTAATGTCAACTTGAGGTTTTTATCTGCTATCAGAGCCTGACGTATTTGTTTAAAAGCCCAGCCCTCTGGAAAAGTAATACTGTGCTGCAGTGTTTTTCCACTACTGAGTAAAATCAGGAATTCATTCGGTGTCATGCCCACAGACAGTTGATATTCACCTGCTTTTAGCTGATTACTTAAGCCTTGCTGACGGGCCAGCACCTTAAACCAGAGTTTATCAATATCAGGCTGCTGAAAACCTATCTGAATATCGAGCTGCTGAATGATACTACGAAATGAGCTGCCCTTCTCTATCTCTATGATCACAGGCTCTTCCGGCACGATGGACCTAGCGATAAACATCTGATAATTCTGCCATGCCCAGGTTAAAGCAACACATAAACAAAGCAATAAGATCGCGAGACTACGTAATATCACTAGTTATATCTCTCGCTTTATATTCGGCTAGAAAAGCTATTAATTTTTGCGTCCATAAACCAACTGGGTAGGATTTATTTGCCAATGATTTAATCGGCCAGATTCCGATGATTGAATTACTGACAAATAATTCATCAGCCTGCAGTACAAAATCCATTGTTAACAAGGTTTCTCGCACGGGTAGCTGATTTTGTCTGGCTATATTTAAAATAATCTGGCGCATAACTCCTTTTATTCCCGATACGGTAATTGCAGGCGTATAGACTATTTGCTCTTTTATAACAAATAAATTGCTCATGGTCCCTTCTATAACATGCTCATTCAGATTAAGCATCAGTCCTTCCTGGAATTCATCCTGCCATTCCGAACGGGCTAATACTTGTTCCAGACGATTATTATGTTTTATTCCTGCAAGTAGAGGATTAAGTCCTAAACGGGTGTTACAAAAAAACGTCTGTATGCCTTGAGTTTTGAAGTTTTCAGGATAATCTGGATAAGGGTATAAAGCAATGATTCGGCTAGGGTTTAACTCGTCTGGCTGGCGATACCCACGCCCGCCTGAGCCACGTGTCAATATTAATTTAATAACGCCTTGCTCACTGGTTTTACTAGCGCATGTAATTTCATCCAGCAGAAGAGTTTCATCTGGATAGGGGATTTTCAGTCTCTGGCAGCCAGTTTTTAATCGCGCAAGATGTTGCCTTAAAAAGACACATTGGCCGTGAATAACTTCTATGGTTTCAAACAGACCATCGCCATAATGCAAGCCACGATCTGTTATTTCAAGCGTTTTTTTGAGTTTGCCATTGATTAAGATCATCAGCAAACTGCTTAACTATTCGTAACGTTTAAATACTAATGTACCGTTAGTACCACCAAAACCAAATGAGTTAGAAATGGCTACATCAATTGTCATTTCACGTGCCGTATTCGGTACGTAATCTAAATCACACATAGGATCTTGATTTTCAAGATTAATCGTTGGGGGGGCAATCTGATTTTTAATACTTAAAGCACTTAATACCGCTTCAATACCACCAGCAGCACCTAATAAATGGCCAATCATTGATTTTGTTGAACTGACAGCCACCTTATAGGCATGCTCACCTAGAGCAGCTTTCATTGCCTGAGTTTCACTCAAATCACCCGCAGGTGTTGAAGTACCATGAGCATTAATATAATCAACATCGGTGTTATTTAAACCTGCATCACGCAAGGCATTTTTCATACAACGCGCTGCACCATCGCCACCTACTGACGGCGTAGTCATATGATAGGCATCACCACTCATACCATAGCCAACCACTTCGGCATAAATTTTAGCACCACGTGCTTTGGCATGTTCCAGCTCTTCCAGAACAACCACACCGGCACCATCACTTAAAACGAATCCATCCCGGTCTCTGTCCCATGGGCGACTTGCCGCTTGTGGATCATCATTTCGACGTGAGAGCGCTTTAGCTGAGGCAAAACCACCCATCGCAGTCGGTGAAGTTGTACAACGTTCTGCGCCACCGGCAACCATAACGTCTGCATCACCATATTTTATCAACCGTGCAGCATCACCAATATTATGAGTACCGGTGCTACAGGCTGTAACAATCGCAAAATTTGGACCTTTCAAACCATATTTGATGGATAAGTTACCGGAAATCATATTGATTATATTTCCCGGAACAAAAAAAGGTGAAATACGCCGCGGACCACTTTTATCATAAGTCGCATAGCATTCTTCAATCCCTGTTATTCCACCGATACCCGAACCAATTGCGACACCGATTCTTTCGGCATTTTCTTCTGTTACTTCTATCCCCGAGTCTTCGATAGCTTGGCAGCCAGCAGCAATTCCGTAATGAATAAAGCCGTCCATACGTCTTGCATCTTTACCAGGGATATATTCACTGATATCGAAATTTCTGATTACACCACCAAAGGTTGTAGCAAAAGGCGATATATCAAAGGAATCTATCGAACTAATTCCGCTTTTTCCGTTAATAATACCATCCCATGTTTCAGAAACAGTGTTAGCAAGAGGCGTGATTGCGCCTAGCCCTGTAATAACAACACGACGTTTACTCAATGAAAAATACCTGAAATAAAGAGAAAAAATAAGAATAGGCATTAATGGGTAATTTTAAATTACCCATTAAATCCTAACAAGCCAAGATATTAGCCGTTAGCGTTTACGTAATCTATAGCTTGTTGTACAGTTGTAATCTTTTCAGCGTCATCATCAGGAATTTCACATTCGAATTCTTCTTCTAAAGCCATAACTAGTTCTACTGTATCAAGTGAATCTGCGCCTAGATCATCTACAAATGATGCATCATTAGCAATATCTTCTTTAACACCTAGTTGCTCAGCGACAATCTTTTTTACACGTTCTTCAATGCTACTCATATTATTATTCCTTAATGGATGCTGGATTTAAAGATACAACATCACTATTATTATTAATCTGATTCGACTTATACGTAATTTCTATAAGCCGCATAATTATACTTGAAAATTAGCTAAATGGCATAATTTTACGCCATAAACATACCGCCATTCACATGCAAGGTTTCACCAGTAATATAGGCGGCACCCTCTGATGCTAAAAATGCAACAGCATACGCTATTTCTTTGGCATCCCCAAGGCGAGCCAAAGGAATTCCTGCCAATAAGGCCTGTTTAAGTTCATCTGACAGTTCGCGAGTCATATCAGTATCGATAAACCCTGGCGCCACGGTATTAACGGTAATGCCCCGAGAGCCGACTTCTTTCGCCATTGACTTGGCAAAACCTACCATACCTGCTTTTGCTGCAGCATAATTTGCTTGACCTGCATTTCCGGTTGCACCAACCACTGAGGAAATATTAATGATGCGCCCAGATTTTGCTTTCATCATTCCTCTTAGCACAGCTTTACTCATTCTAAAAACAGAGGTCAGATTAGTGTTGATAATATCGTCCCACTCATCATCTTTCATACGCATCAATAAATTATCCCGGGTAATTCCAGCATTATTGACTAATACTGCCGGAGTACCATATTCATCCACAATGCTTTTGATAACTTCAGCAATTGAACCCGCGTCAGAAACATTCAGTTTCATGCCTTTGCCACTCTCAGCTAGATAAGCAGAAATTGCCTCCGCTCCGCTATCCGAGGTTGCAGTACCGATAACAAAAAAGCCATCTGCCACTAATTTTTCTGCAATTGCACGGCCAATTCCACGGCTCGCACCCGTTACTAATGCGACTTTTTTAGTCATTAGAATATCGCTCCAATAATAAATTTAAGGTATCAGGATTATAGACGGTAAAATGATCAGCCGCTTTGTTGATACGTTTATTTAAGCCCATTAACACTTTACCAGGCCCCATTTCCACAAGAGTTGTCACACCCTGCTCTATCATAGAATTAACTGTATCCACCCAGCGCACGGGCATAAATAGTTGCTGCTTCAATGCCTGACGAATTCCTTCAGCATCTTTATGTTCACTGACATCGACATTATGCAATAAAGTAACATCAGGCCCAGCAAAATCAATATCCAGCATTTTTATATATAACTTATCCGCTGCCGGCTGCATCAATGCACAATGTGATGGCACACTAACCGGTAATTTGAGCGCGCGTTTAGCACCCGCGTCTTTTGCAGCCTGCATCGCTCTATCAATCGCCGCACTGTTCCCTGCAATCACCACTTGACCAGGTGAATTGAAATTAACTGCCGAACAAACTTCACTTTGTGCTGCATCGGCACAGACCTGAATAACTTGCTCATCAGCCAGCCCCAAGACTGCAGCCATCGCCCCCACACCTGCGGGAACCGCTTCTTGCATAAAGCGCCCTCTAGCCGCAACTAAAGCAATTGCATCAGCAAAATTTAAGGCCCCTGAACAAACCAGCGCTGTATATTCACCCAGGCTGTGTCCAGCCATATAAGCAGGACGTATATCAGACTGAGCACTCCAGACTTTCCATAAAGCCACACCAGCCGCCAGCATAGCTGGCTGGGTATGCTGTGTTTGATTCAGCTCTTCGGCAGGACCGTCCGTCACCATAGCCCATAAATCCAGGCCTAATACTTCGGACGCCTGTGCGAACGTGTCTTTAATATCCGGATATGTTTCAGACATTTCGGTCATCATGCCGACCGATTGTGAACCTTGCCCTGGAAAAACAAAGGCAAGTTGATTATTTTGTGTATCCATATAAAACCTACTAATATTTGATTAGTGCAGAACCCCAGGTAAAGCCCGCACCAAATGCTTCTAATAAAACCACATGGCCGCGTTGAATACGGCCATCTCTAACCGCTTCATTAAAAGCCAGTAAAACTGAGGCTGAAGACGTATTTCCTTGCTCTTCTAATGTCAATACCACATGATCCATGGACATTTTTAACTTTTTTGCCGTGGCTGCAATAATGCGGCTGTTCGCTTGATGAGGCACCAACCAGTCTATTTGTTCTTTCTGCATATTATTAGCAGCCAGCGTTTCATCTACAATACGTCCCAGAGTATTCACCGCGACTTTAAACACCTCATTACCTTTCATCGTAATATAGCTAGCCGTATCAGCTTTGCCTAAAGCCTGTGGGTTCGGGCAGTTTAATAAATTCTCAAAGCGGCCATCCGAATGAATATGCGTTGATAAAAGCCCCGCTTCATCACTAGCCTGGAGCAAAACAGCTCCCGCACCATCACCAAATAAAATGCACGTTCCCCGGTCAGTCCAGTCAACAATTCGTGAACAAATTTCCGTTCCAACGACCAAAACTATTTTAGCGGCACCTGACTTGATATATTGATTAGCCATATCCAGGCCAAAAATTGAGCCCGAACAAGCTGCCTGTATATCAAATGCAACACATTCTTTAATTCCCAGGCGATGCTGCAACATACACCCTGTACTAGGGTAAATATTATCTGGTGTTCCTGTAGCAACAATGATCAAATCGATGTCTTTAGGATTGATATCTGCCATTGTAATCGCTTGTCTGGCAGCAATTTCCGCCATACTCGAAGCGGTCTCATCTTTGGCAGCAATACGTCGGTTTTTGATTCCGGTACGTTCAAAAATCCAGCTATCTGAGGTATCGACTGTACGTGAGATATCCTCATTCGTTTTTATTTCAGCAGGTAAATAACCACCGGTACCAATTATTTTTGCATAAACTGTCATGTGCTTTCTCTCCTGCTTAAAGCGCGCTCAACTTGCTCGCTAATTTTTTGGATCACATTTTTTTCTACTTCAACTTCGGCCACATGAATCGCCGTCTTAAAAGCCAATGCATCTGCACCACCATGACTTTTTATTACTAAGCCTTTCAGCCCCAGAAAACTAGCGCCATTATGTAATCTAGGATCAATACGATTATTTATGGTTTTTAATACCGGATAACAGATCAATGCTGCGACTTTGGTCAATAGATTTTTGCCAAATGATTCCTTTAAAACAGAAGTAATCATTTTCGCTGCACCTTCAATTGATTTTAAAGCGACATTTCCAACAAAGCCATCGCAAACAATTAAATCAACTTTTTCATCTCCTGCGTTAAGAGAGTTACCTTCTACATATCCAATATAGTTAAGACCAGAATTTTCTAACAATTTCGCAGCTGCTTTGACTTGCTCATTACCTTTAGTTGCTTCTTCACCAATATTCAGCAAACCCACTTTAGGGTCACTGATATTTTCCAGTGCTTTAACAACTTCCGCCCCCATTACTGCAAATTGGAACAAACTTTCGGCTGGACTGTCTACATTTGCACCTAAATCAAGCACATGCGTATGCCCGAAAATTGATGGCATAGAGGATATAATAGCTGGCCTATCTATTCCCGGGATCATTTTTAAAACAAATTTTGCAGTCGCCATCAGTGCACCTGTATTTCCCGCACTGACACAGGCATCCGCCTGACCATCACGCACCAGATTAATCGCCACACGCATAGATGAATCTTTCTTATTTCTGAGTGCCTTGGACGGAGATTCATCCATAGCAACACACTGCGATGCATGCTGAATGGACAAACGCCCTTTAAACTCTATCAAAGCCTGTTCAAGTAAGGGAACAAGAACCTGCTCATCCCCGACCAATATAAGTTGCAAATTCGGATTCTCGCGCAAACACCCCAGAGAGGCAGGAACGGTTGAATCGGGGCCATGATCACCGCCCATTGCATCTATCGAAATTATTAAACTCACCTAAAGAAAACTCCAGTCACTGTTATAAAAAAAGCCGGACATCAAGTCCGGCTTTCTATATTGATGAAACTAACTGTTGCACAAGCAAATGCACTAATTATAATTTCTTAGTCTTCTTCAGTTACAACGATTTGACGACCTTTAAAATAACCATCAGGCGTAACATGATGACGCAAATGCGTTTCACCTGTCGTAGGATCCTGTGATAATGTTTTCGCGGTCAATGAGTCATGCGAACGACGCTGACCACGTCTTGAACGAGTTACTTTGCTTTTTTGTACGGCCATTATTGGTCTCCAGTAATTTTTAGTTTAGCTAAAACAGAAAAAGGGTTATCAGATTCTTGTTTAATTTTGTTGGGCTCAGCAAGCTTTACAGCGGGCTCATATTGTAAACATTTATGCGCGTGCCTGGGATAGTCTGGCAAAGAAATAAGCACTTCATCCTCAATAAGCTCTGGTAACGACATCTTTTCGTCAGTAACCATAAGTGGTTCAAACCCATCAACCAGACGATCAGCCTGCTCGATTGTTTGCACCATACCTATTTTTACCGATTTGGCTACCGGCCACTCCAGTGCTTCCATACAACTTTGACAAATTAGAGTTATATGTCCTTCTATACGCCCTTCTATAACAGGAACTTTACCTTCTTTATAAAACTGCAAATCTACTTTCAGCTCACCATTTTTATCAAAAAGAATATCGCCAAGACGATTTAATCGCTGTAAGCCTAAACGCCCCTGTAAGTGACTCTGCCGTTCAGCAAAGACAACGGGATCTATAAATTCGGGTAATTGATCTGACATAAACGTGCAATAATAGCCGGTATCGATACTTTCTGTCAATTTAATTCTGATGCAAACCAATAACCTAGTCCTGGCATCTAGCTCTATATACCGAAAAAGGTTGCTAGAAAAATTACACTTAAATTTTATCTGTGCCGATTCTGGAATTAATGAATCTTCAAAAAAAAATGAAAATCCAGGACAACTGGCTTTACGCCTCGCAGAAGAAAAAGCCCGGGCTCTTGCCTCCGATTACCCCGAGCATCTGATTATTGCTTCAGATCAAGTTGCCATGCTAGATCAAACGCAGCTTCAAAAACCAGGAAACCAGCATAACGCAATCGAACAATTACAACTCTCTTCTGGCTCTAAAGTAACTTTTTACACCAGTATTTGCATACTTAATAGTGCAACTAATGAGATTAAAATCGATCTTGATAGCTGTACTGTGTATTTTAAAAAACTTAACTATCAACAGATAAAAAATTACATAGACATTGAACAACCTTATGATTGCGCTGGTAGTTTTAAATCTGAAGGTCTGGGCATTGCCTTGCTTGAACGTATTGAAGGAGATGATCCAAATGCACTGATCGGCCTGCCATTGATCAAACTTATTGGTTTACTTGATGCATTTAATATCCATGTATTAAAAAAAATGTAGGCAGGCATTCTACATCACAGAGCCAGTTAAATAAATTGTTAAATACTTTCAATAAAAAAAACAAATAAAAACTACGGCAATGACGGCAATATTATTCGACTAAGCGCCCTATTCAGCTACTGGCTTTCTACGCTTTAATGTACAAAAAAATAATGCTAAAAACGCCTACATTAATTGAAATATAAGACTTCCTAGATAGGTGAGTTGAACGTTCAGCTTTTTCCGTCCTAAATACTGTAGCCACATCAAATCGCAGTATGTTCTATATTGGAAAATAAATGCACTCACAGGAGCGTAAAAGAGCGTAGCTGCTAAAAATCAAACATGCAATTCAATAAATTACTGTAAAATTGATTCCAGCGAGCAACCATCAACTTCAATAATCTCTTTTAGTTTTTTTAAACCATCCATTTGTATTTGACGAACCCGTTCACGTGTGACGCCTAATTCACAGGCAACCATCTCAAGCGTAGCATTCTCATAGCCACATAAGCCATAACGAGGACAAATAACTTCAGCTTGTTTTTTGGGTAACTTCGACAACCAGGTATTAATATTATCTTTAATTCCCTCATTATGAATCTGATCAAGTGAAGTGACTGACTCATCATCTGCAATAGAATCAACCAACGTTCTCTCTGAATCAAAAGGACTAGGGGCATCCATTGAAGTGACACGTTCATTTAACTTAAGCATTTTTGCCACTAGCTTAACCGGCTTTTCTAAATAGTCCGCAATATCTTCAGCACTTGGCTCTGTCTCCAATGTCTGTAATAAATGGCGCTGAGCTTTTAAAAATACACTCATTTCCTTAAGCACATGAATAGGCAACCTAATGGTACGTGATTGATTCATCACTGCGCGCTCAATAGCTTGCCGTATCCACCAGGTAGCATAAGTAGAGAAACGAAAACCCAATTCAGGATCAAATTTTTCAACTGCGCGAATTAACCCCAGATTTCCTTCTTCAATCAAATCCAGCAAAGGTAAGCCCCGGTTTAGATATCGGCGCGCAACTTTCACCACTAGACGCAAGTTGCTTTCAATCATAATCTGACGAGCTTGTTGATCGCCCTGCAGGACCTTTATCCCGTAGAATTTTTCTTGCTCTGCCGTTAATAAGGTCGAACCACTCAATTCATTAAGATAAAATTTAGTTGCATCAAAGTTATGGTCTTTTTTCTCTTGTATCTCTAATGTTGCATCTACAAATGACCCATCATCCGCCACCAGATCATTAGCAGCCTCTGCAATGACATCGGCATCATAGATATCTAAATTTTCAGACATATTATTATCTGCAGTATTCAATAATTTTTCCGTCATTATTAACTCCTACTTTTTCATGTTATTTTCGGCTTCACCACCGTAGCTTATTTAGGCAAATAATTTATGGGGTTAACAGATTTACCATT
>CAYWLM010000072.1:0-14196 GCA_964459125.1 uncultured Methylomonas sp.
ATGCACTGATTGCTAAGCAGCTGATCCAGTCTGATTGCCATGTATTGATTTTAGGATCGCCTAAAGACTTTGCGACGGCAGAAGAAATAGTACAAAAAAGTGGGGTTCAACTAATTAATTTATGCGGTAAAACCAGCTTGCTAGATGCAGTTGATATACTTTCCTGTGCCAATCTGGCGATTAGCAATGACTCCGGTTTAATGCATATTGCGGCTGCCGTTAATATCCCGCAAATTGCTATATATCGTAGTTCCACGCCTGAATTTACACCACCGCTGAATGATAAAGCGATTATTCTACAAGCTGAATTTAATAACCCCGCTGTGGATAGAATCAAGCTAAAGTCGCTGGAGGGTATAGCAGGTTTTACTGATGTTGCTATAGATCAGGTACAATCAGCCATACAATCCATTTTATAAATAGTTTTCTGAATACGTACAACTTCAGCCAACTTGAATAACTTTGTTTAATCAATTGTATGTTAAGAGATGTGCATCAAATAACTTGAGCAAGCTGTTTTTTTGGCGCGGACCGCCTATACGTATCCAGGATAATCTATGTCCATCAATGGCTGGACCATACACCCGATAGATACACCGGATACCTGTTATTTATGCTAGTGAATCAGATTGCCGCGCATGATAGTGAAAATTTTTCCTTCGCTGTTAGTTACCAACAACAAGGTTATTGAGTATATAAATACCAAAACCAGCCTATAATCCATTTTTATGAAGCATACTATTAGCAGACTGCGCATTGCTGTTTTAATCCGCCATTACACCCGAATTGGAGGAGCAGAGCGCTATTGTGTTGAATTGACTGAGCGTCTGGCCAAACGGCATGAGGTACATTTATTCTGTCAGACCATTGAAATTGAACCACACCCCAATATTGTCGTACACATCATTCCCAAAAAACGAGAAAAGCCACGTTATTTGAATCAGTTAGAATTCTCTAAATTGACTCGTCTTGCCACAGCAGGCCAGTTCGATATCGTGCATTCGCATGACATGGTTACTCATGCTAATGTACAAACTCTGCATGTGCCTTGCGTGCGCAGCCGATACACTAAAATATCAGGGATAAAAAAAATACTGCGCTATTTAAATACTGCTATTAGCCCACGTTTACTTGCCTATTTATGGCTGGAAAAAAAGCAGATTTGCACAAAAAAAAATCGCCAGATCATCGCAGTTTCAGAATTTCTAGCCAGAAACATCACCGCCAGCTACCCTGCTATTGTTAACAATATTAATATTGCCTATCCTGGCATAGCTGTAGCGCAAACAAAAAATGCGCTAAGCACAATACGTGAGCAACAGCGTAAAGCATTACAGTTTTCAGATGAGGATTTTGTCATGCTCTTTGTGGCCAATGATTACAAGCGCAAGGGCCTGCTGGTTATTCTCCAGGCAATCGAAGCATTACATATCCCCCAACTGCAATTAGTCGTCGCGGGTGATGACCGGCCGAAAAAATTCAGCTCTGCAGTTAAAAAAGCGGGTCTCAACAGTCAAGTTCACTTTATTGGCAAATGTGCTGATATGCATGCTTTGTATCCTGTCGCTGATGCTTTAATCCACCCGACTCTGGCAGATACCTACGCCATGGTGGTTCTGGAGGCCATGGCGCACGGTATCCCTGTTATCGTTAGTAATGCTACCTATTGTGGCTTTGCAGAACATTTAACAGAAAATGAAGCATTGCTAATCGACCAGCCTAAAGACCCTATCGAGCTGGCAAAACATATTAATACATTACTGAGCGACTCCGATTTGCGAGATTCTCTGGCTAAAAATGGCAGAAAAAAAGCGCTGGCGATAAGCTGGGAAAATACTTTACAGCAGACTCTGCTCGCTTACCGTAAAGTTTTAAAGCTAACTACCAGGTAATTTCCCAACAAATTGTATAAACACACGTTTATGTCATGCTGAAAAAATCGCTTATTATCTCGTTTTTAATTGTACTGTGTGGCTTAGTTGCTTATTTTTCATTAGCTGCAAAATACAAATACGATGTTGCCCAGAATTATCAATATGCATTTAAAAACAGCGAGCATACGCTAATAAAAGTTCAGGTAAGCCAAGGGGAATTTAGTTTCGACACTAGAAAAAAATGGGATACTGGTTTCATTGCTATAAATGTTTCCGCAACTCTCACAGGTTATTATGCCGAGCCTTTTGTCGAGATTATTGGTGCTCAGCAACATGCTGTTTTAAGTTTTGAGCGTGGCGTACAAGGCCTGCGTTATATAAATCTGCCCTCAGACATTAGCCATAAAGATCAAACTATTCGGCTTATTGCTCATCATTTAACGATTGAAGACCAGCAAGCCAGCATCGTTTTATTTGCGAATCCCAAGATAAAAAATCAACCCAGAGTTCTTGTTATTGCGCCACACCCCGATGATGCTGAAATCGCTGCGTTTGGCTTATATAGTCAGCATAATAGCCTGATACTAACCATAACAGCAGGTGAAGCTGGCCCTCATACTTACGATGAGGTGTATGCGGAAGAAAACCAGCATTATCAGCAAAAAGGTAAACTAAGAGTATGGAACAGTATAACCGTGCCCATGTTAGGCGGCGTAAGCCCTGAGCATGCAATAAACCTGGGATACTTTGATGGCACTTTACAACAGATGGCCGATAATCAGCCCCATTCGGTTAATTCAAGGTTTACTGATATTGACGATGTCAATCATTTTCGCGAGCAAAATCTGTCTAGCTTAACGCCTCTAAGCACAGGCCAGGCGAACTGGCCTGCTCTGATAGACGATATAAAACAGATTTTGCAGAACTATCAACCAGATATCATTGTCACACCTTATCCTGCATTAGACTGGCATACCGATCATCAGCTTTCAACACTAGCAGTCATTAACGCTATCAAGGAGTTAGGACTACAGCAGGGTCAGCTATTCCTGTACACCAATCATTTAACAGCCAATAATTATTTTCCTTACGGAGAACAGGGTGAACTGGTAGCTATACCGCCTGATTTTAATCAATCACTCTATTTTGACAGTATTTATTCATTTAAACTGCCCAAACCTAAAGAAAAGATATTGGCGCTTGACGCAATGAATGATTTACGCAACGATACTAGTTGGCTCAGTGTTTCCGGGGCATTTAAAGTATTTATGACAACGCTGGGAAATAAGCTTTTACTGAAAGATCAAACTTATTTTAGAAGGGCGGTTAGAGCAAATGAATTATTTTTAGTCGTTAATTTTTCAAGTTTATATAAAGCAGAAACTATTGATTCTCTAAACAATTAAAAGAGTATCAATTTTTTTACCCGTTATATGCTTGCCAGGCTCCTCAGAGAAGTCGATCATCGGCGCAGTACTATATGCCCGGAAGCAACCCTGATATTTGTGGGTATAGCGAATTAAATCCAGCTTACCAAGGCCGGATTCGTTATTGAAAATACGGATAGAATTATTTAATGAATTAAAATGCAATCATCTACTTGATGAGCAGACTACTCTTATAGCTTATTACACCTCAAACACTATGAACTTTATGGGGTCCATAGTTTCTATCTTGAATGGTTGTCTGAAAAATATCTGTTTGCATGCAATTGGGTTCTACGCCATAAGTTTTTAATCGCGTCTTCTGGATACGTCCAAGCAAATAGTCAGATGGCATGCGGATGGGGTAAGCTAATTTCAGCATCTTTTTTGCGCCTGCTAGCGTTAACATATATCCAGCTGCATAAATTATTGTGCGTTTAGAATTTTTCGAAGGAAATCGATACCTGGCTAACTTAAAACCTGGTGCAAGCGTTCTTTTTAGAGGCCAGCTTTTTGCTTTACCATGAAGAAGATAGATTAGTTCCCAGTTATTTTTCAGCGTCTCAATTTTCTGAATAATATTTTTAAATTGAGGACTAAAAATCAAATCATCTTCCAGAATAATACAACTGGGCATATTTTCTTTAAGCATTTTCTCATAGATGCCAATATGACTGAGTGCACAACCAATTTCTCCGGGAACTAATGTGTGCCCTAGTAACTCTTCAGCAAGTGATAAGTCGGCCAGTGAGTTTTGTTCCTCAGTTAATGTTCTCCCATCAACAGCATCAAAAAACTCGAAGGATATGTTTAGTTCCTGCATCTGACGGGTAATATGCTCTCTGCGCTCAGTGGCCCGGAGAAGGCTGATAATAAGTATTTTTGTTTGTATGATATCCTTATTCATTTATAACACCTGAATTCAATTCGTTTAAATATCACTGAGCTATTTTCTGTCATTTCTCACTTTAGATCTTAAGCAATACTTAAGATTTCCTGATTATGTACAACTTTCAGCAAAAGTAGAAAATAGTGAAGTATCAATAATTTCAGAACTCGTCACCCCTGAAGTCTGCCCAGTCAAGCTTGTGCCCACCCTTGACGAAGTATAGTTGAATATTATGGGAAATCAGGTAAGACTTGACAATTTTTCCATTATTTAAAGTTATTTGTTTTAATACCTAAGGTCGAGATAATTGCCTATGTGTTAAAGGCAAGAAGTTAATTATGATTTAAGCAACTTTGATAATGACGGTAGCAGGGTTTGCCAGGCTAGCGCATTTATATCTGGTGTTCTCGCTGGTTCAGAGAAGCAAGTGATTGCCCTATCAGAATTAGGATGCCAGTCTGAGTAATTTAGTTCATCCGGATTATAGAGTGCCAGCAGCGGTTTATTTAGGCCTGCAGCAATATGTACAATAGCCGTATCCACAGAAATAACCCAATCTGCTTTGAGTACTAAAGCAATTGCATCATAAATTGTTCTGGATTCTGGATAATAAAAAACATTGTCCCTCGCCATATCAGCACAGAGTTTCTTAACTTCCGGCAAGCTATCAGGTGTAGCAAGAACAGCGATATTAATCGCCGGTAAAATATCCAGTGCAGCGTTAATTATTTTTCTGGTATTTGCGTTATTTAATCGCCTGGCTTTATCACCACCACAGGGATTAATAACCAGCAAGGGCTTATTGGCTATGCCTGCCAGGAATCTCTTCACCTTTAGCACTGCTTCTGCATTGAGCGGAACATGGTATTTTGGATGTTCTTCTTTAATCCCAAGACACTGTAAAAGATAAACCAGTTTCTCTGAAAAATGCAGGCCATATGTCAGTTTACCCAGCTTTAAATTAACACGCCCAATATCATCATCCAATCCAGCAATCCACTTAGCTTGCACCTTATTTAGCAGGTACAGGTCCTTCATTTTCATATGCATATTAAAATGAATCAGTAAATCAACAGGCTTTAGTTGTTGCGCCAAATAATTTAACTGTCTATATGTTGGCCTGCCGGAGACCTCCAGTACTTGATCAACATCTAAATAATCCGCAAAATAACCGGACAAAGTAGCCGAGGTAACAATAGTAATCCTGATATCCGGGTACGCCTTGCGCATTGGCTTAATCATGAGTGAAGAAACAATGGCATCGCCCCATTTTGCATCCCAGCGGATAAAAACTACATGCTGCAAATCTCCAACAGGGTGTATTACATCATCTATTTTGCTATCAAATAGAAAAACCCCAAGCTTTCTTCTGATTCTATCCCTGGCAAGCTGCCATGATTTATTAACACGCTTTAATAACATATCTATATCTTCTTGGTATAAATAATTTAAGAGGGACGTTAGACTCGGGCATTATTGAATTCTCGTTCCTTAGTTTGTATGGCATTAGTAGCAGCCAGTAAACACATAACCTTAGTTCACGCTTAATTTGCAGGAATCAAATGCTTATAACTGCCTTTACGAATATTAAAAAAAGCCAGTTCAGGTAGGCTCATTAAAACCCCCATAGTGCCATCTTTTAAGGCCTTACCTGAATCAAAGGGTAAGGCAAGTCCACCGTATACACTTATCGTGGTTGCAACAAGCAAGTTAATCGAGCCAAATATTGGTCGCAGCAGGATATTATCATCCGTAAAAATTAGAAAGGGAGCATCCTGATCATTAAATTTGTAATCACTCGCGCTAAGTGTATTAAATTCTCTAAAAAAAACCAGCGCATTATTTTCTTCTCTGTACATTTCCTGCAGTTGTTGATGTCGAAAAGAAGGCAAAGTTTGCTTTGAATAGGCATCAGAGAGGCTATGAAATGAACCAAAGGGAATAAACGCGATTAAATCTTCACTGGTCAACTGGCTTAGTTCTGTAATTTGTTTGTTATTTGTGGGTATCTGGCTAATTGTACGGATAATTTCAGTAACACAGTTACGGGTGAATAAATCATAGCTATACAGTGACCGCATTTGCTGATCAATATTTATTTGATAAGCCCCGAATCTGGCTAAACTTGTTTCGCGTAGGCGCTCAGTTAGCCGGGGGTATAGCTCGGTTGGCAGCGGAATTGATTTGCTTGCTAAGAGCTGCTGTCCGGATATTCTGAAACCCTGTTTGTTTTGTAGGCCACGTTCGCGTTCATAGTAATAATTACTCTGCATTTCAAGCTCACCATAAGCTTTCTCGCTAAGCGCATTTGTTTGTGTAAATAGCTCTGCTTTTAACTGGGCAATTAGAGACAAAGCCTGTTTTTTCTGGCTTAGGAATTTTGTTTTATAGCGTTCTACTTCAACGTCAGAAATGCTCGGGCTAGACTCGCGAAAAGTATCCAGGAAGACTAACTTTCTCGAATCAATGGCAATGGCAAGACTTAATATTCGCGCATAGAGTGTAAAAGCGGCACTGCCCCAGCCTGGACGCTGTGAACCTAGCAGGGTTAATAAATTATGCGTTAATAACTGTTGCAAGCTTTTTAAATGAGTAATCTCTGATTGAGAAAGCTTGAATAGAGACTGCTCAGGGCTAAAAAAAAACTGTTGATTCAAGGAACTTCCATTCTGGATAGCTTGCAATAGCAATATCTTGCTGACGGAATCCAGGTAGCGGCTGGCAAATGAATAAGGAATAGCTGAAAATGCTCCCTCGCTGAATTGTAAGCTATTTTTCGGCCAGGGTTCTGGACGCAAGGTCTTAATTTCGGCTTTAAGTTGTTCAGTGCTGTTAGTTAAAAAAGCAGCGCCATATTTTAGTTTTATTTGCTCCTGAAGACTATAGATTGTCAAGGATTCTGCTGCAAGTGGAGCATTATTGTCAGCAAACAGGCCCGCACCCTGGATATTTAATTGGGGATGCTGAGCTTGATTGCTGAATATTTCAATATTAAGATTAATTTCTCTGCGGATGGCATCCTGCTGCTGCTGCTGTAAAAAGCGTAGATTGAAATGATTATGCAGCTGATCATAATCTCTCTCATTCAGATCTAGCGTCGCCTGATGAAAGCTTCTGTTTTCTAAAAAACGATATTGAAAATCAAAATCCGTGCTGGAATCTTTGACTAAACGAATTATGCCTCCGTCATTGTATTGAAAATGATAGATTTCATTATCGAAACGCAGTGCTGTATGTCCGCCGCTGGCATTACCTTCACTGGCTGCAATGTAAATATAATTAAACGCTTTTGCACGCAACAAGGGTGAAAACAATAAGCTAAAAGCCGTATTTAGTATAAAAAAAAGATGTATTACTTGCACAGTTTGAATATTGAATACCCGGGGTTGTTATGCTTCGCGCAAAGTGATCGCGCGAAGCATACTATGAATTCTAGTCTTTTTTCATCTCATAACCTTTTTGAATCAATTTCATTCTACCGGCATCGGAGTTAGCTATTTCCGCTTTATAGGTTTCGTATACACTGCCTGTTATATCAGATTTTTTTAAGGCTCGGCCTATGGCAATCATGGTTGGTTTATCCTCCTCCCAATTTGTAATACCGTTGGCAGTCGCAATTTGTGAGATACCTCTGGAAAAAGCAGTTCGATCAAAATCTGTAGTGGTGACATAGGCACTGGTATAGCCTATGACTTGAAGTTGATATTCTTCAGTATCCTCTGAAGATTTGCTGCTGCTACTTGAAGCGGATGACTTTGAGCTACCGCCTGAGCTGTTTGATGAGCTTTTGGAGCTATAAGAAAAAGAACATCCTTGTGCAAGACTTATTATAATGACTACGGGAAACAGAAATGGTTTAATTTGCATGGTTAAAATCCTGTCTTGGTTTTAATTTGAATTTATCAAGCCCTAATCATAAACACTTTATGCATTTATTGCCTTAAAATAATACTGTTTTTATCTTATCGGTACAGTTTAATAATCTATTGTTTTGAGCATGAAATTATTGATACAAACTTGTATAGTATAAATAAGTATTCGTTTCCCGAATATTAATGAAACTACATAGACTGGTCCAAGGTAAGGACGCTATCACTAGTCTTTAAGTTTATGGCAAAATGCCGTAAATATAATATTATAAAAGAGAGATAAAACATGACAGAATCCGCTATTTTATTTTCTGAAGCTAAAAAATTTATCCCTGGTGGTGTTAATTCACCTGTACGTTCTTTTAGTAGTGTTGGAGGAGCACCTGTTTATATAGATCATGCCAAAGGCGCTTATTTATACGATTCGGAAGGTAAAAAATATATAGATTATGTCGGTTCATGGGGGCCGATGATCGTCGGTCACGCGCATCAGGATGTGCTCGATGTTGTTATTGAGACGGCTGCCAAAGGACTTAGTTTTGGAGCGCCCACCGAGCTTGAAACTTTAATGGCAAAAAAAATCTGTAAACTGGTGCCATCAATTGAGCAGGTGCGCATGGTAAGCTCTGGTACAGAAGCGACCATGAGTGCCATACGCCTTGCTCGAGGATATACCGGGCGGAATAAAATTGTAAAATTTGAAGGTTGTTATCATGGTCATTCCGATTCTTTACTGGTCAAAGCAGGTTCAGGTGCTTTAACCCTAGGAGTACCAAGTTCTGCTGGCGTACCAGCGGCTGTTGCAGCAGATACAATTACCCTGACATATAATGACAGCGACTCGGTTAAGCAGGTTTTTGCACAAATCGGTGAGCAAATTGCAGCGATAATTGTCGAACCGGTAGCGGGAAATATGAGCTGTATTTTGCCCGTCGCAGGTTTTTTAGAAACATTGCGTGAAGTCTGTGATCAGTATGAATCGGTATTAATTTTTGATGAAGTCATGAGCGGGTTCCGGGTAGATAAACACTGTGCTCAAGGCTTATATAATATTAAGCCTGATTTAACCACCTTAGGAAAAATAATAGGAGGAGGAATGCCAGTAGGCGCTTTTGGTGGAGCGCATAAAATCATGTCATCATTGGCACCTGTAGGCTCCGTTTATCAGGCGGGAACTTTATCCGGGAATCCAGTCGCTATGGCAGCGGGTTATAAAACCCTGGAATTATTATCGGTGGCCAACTTCCATCAACAGTTGGCAGAAAAAACACGCATATTAGCTGAAGGGATACAGGCAAAAGCGATTGCGGCAGGGATAGGGATGTCTATCAATGTAGTCGGTGGAATGTTCGGCTTGTTTTTTAGTCAGGATGATCATATCAGTAGTTTTGCTCAAGTAATGCGCTGTGACCAGGAACTCTTTAATCAGTTTTTCCATGGCATGCTAGCTGAAGGCATTTATTTGGCTCCTTCAGCTTTTGAAGCGGGTTTTGTTTCATCAGCACACAGTGATGCGGATATTAGCGCAACTATTGCTGCTGCTGATCGTGTATTGAATCAATTATAAAGATATCTGCCTGGGCTGTAATGGCCCAGCTTTTTTATGCCTAGACATTTACTTTCAACAAAAGATTTATTCACGCGTTTTTCAGCAGAGGAAGGCGCTTTAATTCAAAAAGCTATTGCGCTCGTCGAAAATATTGAAAATACTGAGCCCAATCGCCCCCATGGCATTGATGTTGCCTTAAATTTACTGAGCCTCAAGGTCGATTTAGAAACGATATTAGCGGCAATCCTCAGTGATTCACGATTATCAGATTATCCGCTGAAAGCTGAGTTTGGACCAGTTGTGGCGAGCTTAGTGAGTAATATCAAAGAGCTTAATTCGCTTAAAATCTATTCAAAAAATATCTCAACACAAGCCTCGCAAATAGAAATACTTAGGCGCATGTTGTTGTCCACTGCTGATGATATACGCGCGTTATTGATTAAATTGGCCTATCGTTTAGCAAGACTAAAAAAATTAGCTCAGGAAGAACCGGAAATACGTCATCTTATAGCCCAGGAAACACTGGATCTGTATGCGCCCATCGCTAATCGGCTAGGAATTGGGCAACTAAAGTGGGCGCTGGAAGATTATGCTTTTCGCTATTTGGAGCCCGAAAATTACCTATTTGTAGCTAAAGAACTAGAGAAGAAACGGGTACATCGGCAAGAGTGTATAGATACTTTTATCCAGCAGTTACAAAACGTGTTAAGTGTTAGCGGGATGCAGGTGGAAATCAAAGGTCGTCCCAAGCATATTTATAGTATCTGGCAAAAAATGCAGCGCAAGAATCTGCCGATTGAAGAACTATATGACTTATTAGCAGTACGAGTAATTGTCCAGCAAACGGCACACTGCTATGAGATATTAGGCATAGTCCATCAGCATTGGACCTCAATTCCTAAAGAATTTGATGATTATATTGCCAACCCGAAAAATAATGGCTATCAATCTTTACATACGGTTATTTTAGATGCCGAAAATAACCGTATAGAAGTACAAATACGCACCAAGGAAATGCACGACTTTGCTGAGCTCGGTGTCGCGGCTCACTGGCGTTATAAAGAAGGCAGCAAGCAAGATATCGCAACAGAAAAAAGCATTGCTTCATTACGACAGTTATTAGAAGAAAATGACGGCGATACTCTGTTGGCAAATTTCCATACCGAGCTATTCGCTGATAGAGTCTATTTGTTAACGCCTAAGGGGCAGTTAATTGATTTGATTAAAGGTGCAACACCATTAGATTTTGCCTATGCAATTCATACTGATCTCGGACATCGTTGTCGCGGTGCCAAAGTTAACGGTGCTATTGTTTCATTAACATACCCGTTGCACACTGGAGAGCAGGTTGAAATTCTCACCTCAAATGAAATTGCACCCAACCCGAACTGGATTGACCCAAACCTGGCTTATTTAAAGACCCCACGCGCAATCCATAAAGTCAAAGCTTGGCTTAAGCTACAAGGCAAAGATAAGCATCTCTTGCTAGGACAGCAACAGCTAGAAAAAGAAGTACAGCGCTTCGGGCTAAAAAAAGATTATCAAACAAAATTATTACAGCATTTTAATTTATCTGATATAAATAAATTATGCATTGCTTTAGGGCGTAAAGTCATTAACAGTAGGCAATTAAATCATGCCTTGCTAGAAATTGAAGGGAAAAAGAAGCCAGCAAAAGAAAAAAAAGCAGCGCCGACAAATACCAATAAGCTGGATATAACAGTGGCTGGAACAGATAATATTCTGACTCACTTTGCGCAGTGTTGTAGACCTCAAGTGGATGATGAATTAACGGGCTATATTAGTCACACTAAGGGTATCTCCATTCACAAAACGGATTGCGAAAATATACGCAAGCTAAGTGATGAGCAAAGAAAGCAGATTTTTTCGGTTAGTCTGAAAGTGAATGAAGCCTAGCTTTTTTGCTGTGTAATTAGCCAGAGGAAACAAATGAATCAAAAAAAATTTTATATTGCGATGTTTGCTCTGTGCACAGCTTGTAGTTCAGCACTGGGTTCACAAAATACTCAATTTACCTTTGTTGATACTGACTCTCAAAAAAGTCCTGAACACTATCAATATTCAGTTATTCAGGCGGGTGATAACTACAATTTTAAATTTGACAAGTCACCCGCAGATAACTCAAGCAAATTAAAAGCAGGCTATCATGTACTTCAGTCTGTCTATAAAGATGACTCAATTTATAAAACACATAGCGAAAGTTATATACGCGAACGAGCACGTTGCTATGTTTTCGACAGTAGTTTTCATACCTACAGCCTTTGTTTTTTACCCAATGATTTTAGCCTGAAAGATAAAGGCCGATTTTGGGGTTTTGTGACCCAAATGCCCAATTGGAAATGGTTAGTTACGCGATTTTTCTTACCCTTATTACTTATTTATGCCCTGGTTTTTTATACAGCAAGACGCAAAAAAAACTAACGTGACCGAATTTTAGCTAGCCTGGTCAGCGCTATGTATACCTCCTGCCGATGGTTAAATTCCAGTCCGCATTTTTCTAATTCCTGCTTCAGTTCGTCCAGAACGATATAACTGGGCAAAGCATTGAGTGAAGCTCCATGTATTGCAAAATAACAGACAGATCACGTTTATTGCTTATTCCTGACAGGTCTTCCTGCTTTTCCCTGCATTAATCATGGCTTGTTCTCTATTACTCCACTCTGTATTATTAGTCAGAGGCATTATATGATATTGCCAGAGACAGTTGTCCTTATCATCACTCTGCAGAAATTGTCGAAATAAATTTATGCACGTTCATTAACAGTGCAGATTTAATAAAACCCCAAAATTTTCTGTTGCAGGGCAGGCAGTGTTAGCGGATGTTATTGAATTCTGTTTCCTTAGTGTTTGTTTTCCGAGGTTTTTTATATGTTATTTATAGTACGTCAGACATTTGTTTTTTTGTTTAGCTGTGTTCTTTTGTCGACTGGTTTTGCCTCCGATCAGCAAATGCTTATTAGCGATGAACTCATTGACTGGAATAGTCAGTTAGATAAATGGCAAAAGCAACTGAGTCAAGACGATTTAAGTAGTATAGATATCAAACAGTTACGTTTAAGCCTGCAAACAATGCGCGCCCAGATTGAGATTGCGACAGAACAACCAGAAGCAAACATTGACGCCTTACGAGATGAGCTGGATTTGCTTGGCCCCCCGCCTGCAGATGAAAGTGTGCAAGAACCGTTATCGATTGCTGCTAAACGCAAGACTCTGGGTAAGCAACTTGCTACATTCGAAGGATTACTCCAAGAAGTGGGTCTGGTGACTTCTCGTATTGACAAAGCTTCGTATGATAGTTCGGTCATGCGTATGCAGCAATTTAAACAAGAAATTTTTACCCGTACTATTTCTCCGCTTTTTCCCGATACCTGGCGCAAAAGTGTTCATGAGTTGACTGCATTGCAATTTAGGTACAGCGAAAAACTTAAGGCCTGGATCAGTAGCTCCGGTTTTTCTCAACAGTTACATAACGCACAAGTTAATTTAATTGTTAGCTTAGGTCTCGTCAGTCTGGTGATCGGCTGGCTGTTCCGTAAATTGAGACGTAAATCTGAAGTCAAAAAACCAGGCTTTACTCAGAGTTTACTAGCCGCTTGCTTTGAGGCCTTAGTCAGAACCGCAATTCCAGCCCTGTTGCTAAGTACTGGGTATCTTGCGCTTAGCAGTGCGTTTGTTTTTGAAGCCTCTACCGAGGCGACCTACAGAGCTATTCTACTAATTCTTATTGGTATTTTTGCGGTCATTGCCTGCAGTCGAGCGATGATTGTTCCCAAGCAGAACCAATGGCGATTGTTGAATTTAGACACTGCTGATGCATTTTACGTACATAGCATCATTATTTGTTTAGCCTGGGTATTTGGTCTTGATCTTATTATTGAGCAATTATTCTCCGTAATCGATGTATCAATTGAATTGACCGTTACTTACACGTTTATAAATGATTTAATTATTTCCTTTTGCCTGCTCGCTTTACTGATGCGAAAAGAGCTTTGGCAAGCAACAACGGACAAACAATATACCGTATTCTGGCAGCGCGCCAGAGTCTTTATCGCTATTCTGGTATTGGCCATCCCCTTATCTGCTACTGCTGGTTATGTTGCTTTGTCATCGCTTTTTGCTAAACAATTAGTATTAACAGCAGTTTTACTTATGCTAGTTAAAGTTTTACGTTCTATTAGCGCGGACTTTATCGAGGAATTACTTAATGCTGAAACCCTGGTCGGTGCGAAAATTCAAGATGCGTTAGCATTAACATCAGAAGGGCGCGATATGTTGCGTTTCTGGCTCAAGCTCGCTTTAAATACCTTGATTCTGCTGGCCGGAGCAATCACCTTTTTGATACTTTGGGGAGCGGCAGGAGATGATCTTACTAATTGGATAAATAAAGCTTTTTTTGGCTTTAAAGTTGGCTCGATTACTATTTCGATTAGTGATATTTTCATGGCAATACTATTATTTACTGCCATTCTTGTGGGTACGCGCATTTTGCAACGGGTTCTCGAACAGCAAATATTACCTAGAACTCTCCTGAATGCTGGCATTCAGAATTCAATACGCGCCATGCTTGGGT
>CAYWLM010000073.1:0-14192 GCA_964459125.1 uncultured Methylomonas sp.
ATTTACGTGGCACTGCCTGTCGAGCTTATATGTCTGATATGAAACTTCGCGTTGAGGCAATGGACGCTTTTTTTTATCCTGATATTATTGTTTCATGTAATGAAAATGATCACCAGGCGGAGCAATTTTTGTCTTCTCCAGGTTTGATTGTAGAAGTATTGTCAGACTCAACTGAAGCTTATGACCGGGGGGCTAAGTTTTCAGCGTATCGACATTTATCGAGCCTTAAGGAGTATGTTTTGGTCGATATTAAGATGCGCAGTGTTGAGTGTTTCAGACGTACTGCTGAGAGTGAGTGGTTGTTGCACGTTTATACAGATGAGCAAATGTGTGATTTTGTGAGTTTAAATGTCTCTATTGAGATGGCCGTTATTTTTGAGGATATTGTTGATCGTCAACAATAGCCAGACCTGATTATTAAAAATTATTAAAGGAAATTACAGTGAAAACTGACCCCTGTACTTATGTTATTTTTGGCGCAACGGGAAATTTAGCGCATATTAAATTAATTCCCGCGCTTTATCACCTGGATATAGAAAACCGTCTGGATGATAACACGAAAATCATCGCCATAGGCCGTCGTCCCTGGGATAACGAAAAATGGATCTCTGAAGTACGTATCATGCTTGAAGCGAAAGCACGAGGTGGTATTGATGAGCAGGTATTTCAGCGCTTTATTGGTCGTTTGCAATACCATAAAGGCGATTTGAAACAAGCTGAATGTTACAGCGGGTTAGCGGAATTGCTCAGCGATACCGGGCAATTCCCACAGAATTTCGCCTTTTATCTGGCAATTAACCCTGAAGACTTTAGCCCGGTTATTGAGCGCTTAAGCGTACCAAATTTATTAGAAGAAAAGCATTTCTGGCGTAGAGTCGTTATTGAAAAGCCTTTTGGTACTGATCTGGAAAGTTCACGTTCTTTACAGAAAAGAATCAGTAAACATCTGCGTGAAGAACAAATCTACCGTATCGATCATTACCTGGGTAAAGGTATGGTGCAAAATGTTCTGGTATTCCGCTTTGCCAATGCCATGCTAGAACCTTTATGGAATCGTAATTACATAGATCACATTCAGATAACCCATTCAGAACAGCTAGGGATTGGTAGTCGTGGTCAATATTACGACCATACAGGCGCCATGCGCGATATGTTGCAAAGTCACCTACTACAGTTACTGACGTTAGTTGCTATGGAGCCGCCGGTGTCAATGGATGCAGAAGACTTGCGCGATGAAAAAGTGAAAGTTCTAAAATCTATACGCCCAATTCCTGAAGAAGCCGTGCATGCCCAGTCATTTCGCGCACAATATGCACAAGGCAGCATTAATGGCGAAGATGTGAATAGCTATGTACAGGAAGAGGGTATCCCGCAAAATAGTGTGACAGAAACCTATGCCGCCATGAAGCTATACATAGATAACTGGCGCTGGCGTGGAGTCCCTATCTATTTGCGTACTGGGAAGCGTATGGAAAAAACACAATCCAGTATTTCCATCTGTTTTAGACATGCACCGTCGCAATTGTTTAAAAATACCAATGCAGAAAAAATCAATCAAAACTGGTTATTGTTAGGCATACAGCCTGAAGAATGTATCCGTATGGAAATGACCGTTAAAGAGCCGGGCCTGGAAATGAAAACACGGGTGAGTAATCTGGACGCCAGTTTTCGCAATGAAGACGAGCAGCCTTCAGACGCATACGAAGACTTATTGCTGGATGTGATTGAAGGCGATCGTTCATTATTCTTACGTTATGATGAAGTTGAATACGCGTGGAAAATTGTCGATCCGATTCTTAATAAATGGGCAATTGAGCGCGATTATATTGAAACTTATCCAGCAGGCTCGTGGGGGCCAAATGAGCGTCGTTTATTTGACAAAGAAAGTCAGCATTGGCGCAATACCTTACAGGTAGAAAAATGACCCAGAATGTCAACTGGAAACCTTATGCTTCAATTGAATTGCTGGCCGAGGCAGTTTGTCAGCGAGTGTTAGATGCAGCGGCAAAGGCAATTGCCGCCAAAGGTTCTTTTAAGCTGGTGTTAGCGGGAGGCACGGCTCCGGTTAAAGCCTATCAGCTATTAGCCACCAGGCAGGCAAACTGGAGTCAGTGGCATATATATTATGGCGATGAACGTTGTTTGCCGGTGGATGATAGCGAGCGTAACAGCCTGGTTGCCGAGCAACAATGGCTGGATTTGGTCGCCATTCCCAAGGCACAGATTCACCGTATTGCAGCTGAGCTCGGTGCTGAAGCAGGCGCTGAGCAATATGCTAAAGATGTTGCCGCAGCAGGTGGTTTTGATCTAGTACTATTGGGCATGGGTGAAGATGGACATACCGCGAGCTTGTTCCCGGGGCATGTGCACAATGTTGATGAACTGACGCATGCGGTACATAATTCACCTAAGCCACCGGCGGATCGAGTGACCATAAGCGCAAAAGCTTTAAGCAATACGGCCGAGCTTATTTTTATTATCTCTGGAGATAAGCAAGAGGCAGTGGCTGCATGGAAAAACCAGCAAAATTTACCGGTAACACACATATGTCCGGCCGCGGGTGTAGATGTGCTATTGAGTGTTTAATGAACTTCTTTAGTCAATAAATAAACTAACAGTAGGGCGGTGCTGTAGCACGCGGGTAAATCATTATCTGCGGGCTAAAGCTCCGTCCTACGATCGTTTGGATTGCCACTCATATTATTCAACATGATTTTGAGCTGTGGCAGCATCAGTAAAAATAATTTCAAAGTGAAACAACAATAATAACTATAAAATAGGAGACTCTTAATGAAAGCCTGTGAATCAACTACTACCCAGGAAGAACACCGTGTCAATATTGGCCGTAATCATAAAAACATAGCACCATGGCGGCGCGGAATAGGCCTGGTACTGGTTTATTTGCCTATACTTACCTGGCCCTTTGTATTGACCAGTGCACTTTTATCCTATTACCATTTGAAAATGGTTGGTGCAGAAAACCTGAAAACCTTATTTGACTTTCTGCCCAAACGCGAAACTCATCGATATACCATGAAAAATCAGATTACCATGGATGCCAGTTTTTTCTTAAGTCTGGCGCAGACACGACTATACTGGATTTTAAACTGTACCTGGTATTGCCCAGTCAGTGTTGGCCTGTTTGAATGGCATGCCTATCTGGTAAAGCTGATTGAAAACTGGTGGTGCCCGTTTAACCATGGCAGAAAACAAGGCTACGATAATGCAAAAATTGACCAGTCATTTTGGCATATATACCCGGAAGACGAAGTAAAACTGCATAAAGATGATCTGGAAAATCCGATATGGAATGATAAATGCAGTCAGTGCGGTAGTGCAGATCAGGAAAAGTAGCCCACTTATTTGACGGCCTTTGGATAAGAGCATATAAGGAACATAAGTTTCCCGATAATTGAAAACTAACTCGGGCAATATCTGAGGTTGTACGATTATTCACTTGGCTTGGGCGTAATGGGGCAAACCTGTTTAAAAATACGCCTGCCTGCCCAGATATCCCGTAAAGATTGGGAAACTTCAGACCAGGAGTAAAAGAGATTTAGAGACTGTGAAAGTATTATGCGTAGGTTGGGGTGAAGCATGAACCCCAACACTGAGGCTAGGTAAGCTATTGATTGTTGGGGTTCGCAATCTCACCCCAACCTACGGAACCTGTCCTTTTAGGTATATTATTGAATACTTTCACAGTCTCTTTAGCTATTGTGCTCCTGAATCCTGATTCGTTAATCAAAAAAGGAGTTATCAAAATGAGCGACTGTTGCAGTGACCCGACTGAAATCCCCAAAGTGGACCCGAGAGACCTGGTGCGCGAGCAAACCCGCTATGGTGAACTGCTAAGAGAACTGTTTACCGGTGATCCGGAAAAGCTCATGCTGCATGAATTAAGGGAAGCAAATGCCTATTTAAGAGAGCTGGCAGCATTACGCGCCCATTACCCATCAGTGCGCCTGGCTGCAATAGCCTTACTAGAAAGACCCAGCCTATCTGTATTGCAGCGTATCGTTGATAAAGAGCCAGAATCAGAGATCGGCAAAGCAGCGAACATACAGCTACAAAAACTGCAATGATAAGGTTAATCATAACCGGCATTAATAATACTGAAAGAAAAATGAGCTGTGTAAAATCTAAGTTAAAATACAGAGATTATTATGAATACGGCAAAAGAAGAAGCAAGTGCACTCTTAAGTAAGCTACCTGAAGACTGCACATTAGAGGACGTGCAATATCACTTGTATGTGGTTGAAAAAATACAACGAGGTATCTACAGGACAGAAACAGGGGGGGTAAGTCAGGACGAGGTTGAAAGGAAGTTTAGCAAATGGACTATGCCGTAAAATGCTCTCCCGAAGCCGTTGAAGACCTGGAATCAATTGCTGAATATATTGGTAAAGACCCCAGGTTTTTTTCAAAATAAATTTACTATCTCAAATGATACAAATATTTATCACCGGCGGCACATTAGACAAGTGCTACAACGAGTTAGATGGCAAACTGTCTTTCCCGGAAACACAGCTCCCCGCCATGTTAAAACAAGCTCGCTGTACTGCAGAAATTGATGTGCAGCTACTAATGTTAAAAGACAGCCTGGAGATGACCGATTCAGATCGGGACCAGATACAGCAAAACTGCAATGCAACCGACGCACGACACATTGTTATTACCCACGGCACCGACACCATGGTCGATACCGCAAAACATCTAGCCCAGACTATACAGAATAAAACAATTGTGCTGGTTGGAGCAATGGTTCCCTACACGATAAAGCAGTCAGATGCTTTATTTAACTTGGGCTGTGCGATAACAGCAGTGCAATTAATGCCAGCAGGTATCTATATCACCATGAATGGCCAGGTCTTTACCTGGGATAAAGTCCTTAAGGATAAGCAGGCAGGTGAGTTTAGAGTCTCGGACGTGTAAGCCGTTTATCGCGCTCACCTCCTATGTACTACCCGCAGATATATATCACCATGAATGGCCAGGTCTTTGTGAGAGTTGAACAAAAATGCAAATTGACAGACTTTGCCTGAATGCATAATATGAAATCACTTTGAAATCATTTTATGAAACAGGGGGAAGACTATGAGTTCACTTTCGATTCGTGGTATTGATGATGAGCTTGCAGAACGACTTAAGCAATTAGCTCTTGAAGAACAAAAAAGTGTTAATTCTGTTGTTCTTAATGTATTAAGGCAGCACCTGGGCCTAATAAAAGGTAAAAAATTCACCCAAAGCTTTCACGACTTAGATCAGCTTTTTGGTAGTTGGGATGATACACAGTTTAATACTATTCAGGGTGCAGTTGATTCTGAACGACACATTGATACTGAACTCTGGAAATGAATAAAATATTAATTGATACTAATATTTATTCTCATGCCATGCGTGGAGATGCAGAAGTAATAAGTTGTCTACAGCATCTCACGCATATTGGAATTTCGTCTATTTCTATTGGTGAATTATTATCTGGGTTTAAAGCGGGAAATAAACAAGATACTAACCGCCAGGAGTTAAATATATTTTTAGATTCGCCTCGTGTAAATCTGTATTATGTCGATGAGTTTACCGCAGAATTCTATAGTGCAGTTCTTAACCAGCTTAAAAAACAAGGAACACCTATTCCAATAAATGATATCTGGATTGCCGCTACGGCCTTACAGCAAGGTTTACCCGTTTATACATTTGATCAGCACTTCGATCATATCGCTGGATTACTATTGCGATAATGCTTGTGTGCCTTTTTTCAGATATAGGATGTGTTGAGGCACGAAACGCATCACCAACATATACCGCAAAAGATGCGTTTCCTAGCGGCAACACATCCTATGTGCTAGCTTATTTTCCCCAGCAATAAGCATTATCGCCGGTAGCGATTTTAACATCACTCTCGTTAATTGTTAATGTCCCACATTTTGAGTCTGTAAATGGGCTTTTTGGAGCGGCTGAAATTGTATAAGCTGTTGCTGAGGTGCCAGAAACAGCAATAGTGTAATAACCATCTTGTGAAGTACTAGATATACCTATATTTGCTAGTGACCCATAAGTGGTATTGTTAGCCCGCCACTTTTCTTCAGCCAATTGTCCACTTAATAAAGCTGCCTTAGCATCTGCCCGTTTAGCACGTAATACATACTCAACATAAGACGGCATGACAATAGCGGCCAGAATACCGATAATAGCCACGGTAATCATCAGTTCAATCAGTGTAAAACCCTTATTAAATTCTTTCATGGAATTAACCTGTCAAAAAAAGTGGATATATCTCAAAAGAATAGCATAGAATGAATCGGAAATAGGTAACTATATTTTAAAGTGTCTTGTATTTAATAGAAATTATTTAATATAAAAGGTAATGTATAAGCAGAAAAATGATATGTATTCTTGGATGATTCTCAAAGGTACGCAATGATGAATAACAGGCAGGATTCTGGCTTTACTTTAACCGAGTTGATGGTAGTGTTAGCGATAACTGGTATTTTAGCTGCTATTGCCATGCCCGCTTTTGATCAAATGATGAGTACGCGTCGTTTAGAAGGAGCGGCTGCAATTATGTATGGTGCATTGCAAAATGCTAAGGCAGAAGCTATTAAAACGAATAGTGATATGAGAATTGTATTTACCCCTTCAGGTGTGAATACAGAACATAGTATCTGGTGCTATGGTATGACTAAAGATGCTGATGGAGATGAAGTTATAGATACAACATGTGATTGTACTGTTAGTTCGAGTGCTTCAAATGGTTGTGCGGAAGGAAGTGTTGTTAAAAGTACCAGTTATCCTGATATAACAGTTGAATTTAATCGAGATGAAAAGAGAGCATTTTCTCCAATGAGAGGAACGGTCACTTCAGGAAGGATTACTTTTTCTTCGGGAAGCAGAGAATTAGATGTTGTGACCAGTGGAATTGGTCGTATAAGAATTGAGCGCTAGTGTTAGGGGTGAGAGTGGATAATTACAGATCAAGACAGACAGGATTAAAGCAAACAGGTTTTTCACTGATAGAGTTAATGGTCACCATGATCATAGGCCTATTGATTCTAGCAGCAGTGACCGCTATTTTTCTGGCCATGCTTAATTCCAATAATGATAATCTAAAATCCATCCGGCTTAATCAGGATTTACGTGCTGCAATGAGCTTGATTACTCGTAACATACGTCGATCAGGGGTTAATCTAAACTCTGCCGCTTTTGCGAGTACCGCCCCCGTCACTGCAAATCCATTTGTGGGTATAGATATCTGCCAAGGTAGTACCCTGCAAACGCCTCATGTAACAACCGGGGACAGGCTGGGAAACGGAATTATTATTTATTATGATGAAGATCCTTTGCCTAGCGTGGATGCAGGTATACTTAATGCTGATGAATGGTTTGCTTACCGTTTTGACAGCGCTAACAAGGAAATTGAAATAGGCAATGGGGATCCTGGTACCGGAGTGCCTTGTACAATGAATGCCTGGGAGGCGGCTACCGATAATACCCAGGTTAGTATAAACAGCCTTAGTTTTCTAGCCACACAGTCTCCTCCAGTTCCGCTAGGAGGCATTACACCAGTACGGCAAGTGACTGTGACCATAAGCGGTGAATTGATGTCTGATTCTACAGTCAGCCGTACACTGACTGAAACTGTTACTATCCGTAATTAAGGAACAAGCTATTCAACGGGGTAAGAAATGAATACATCATTTAAAAAAAACAGGGGTATGGCGACCTTGCTTACTACTGTAATTGTTTTACTTTTGCTGACCATTATGGTTATTTTTGCTACCAAAGTGGGAATACTCGACCAGCGTATGGCGGCTAATGAAGCACGCTACAAGGAGGCATTCGCTACCGCAGAAGCGGGCCTGGACTTTGCGGTACAGAAATTTGAAAACGAATTTAGAGTAACGGGCGCATATACTGGCGTGAACTCTATGCCGGCTATTATTGCAGCATCACAAATAGCTTCGCCAGGGCTTAAAACAGACGGCACTACAGCTGCTGCAAATACTGCATCGTTTACAGTGGCTATTAATCTCACAGGCATAAGTTTGCTCAGTCCAGGAGGAACCCCGGGTATACCTGTCTATGAGGTTGAGTCTACCGGAGTGGGGGCTGATGGTACAGGCACTGCAACCATAAGGCGGCAACTCGGTATGGCACAAACATTAGGAGGAGGGGCGCCTGAAGCGCCGGTGATTGTCGATGGATCAGTGGGCGCGGGCGGCGATTTTAATATTGTTGCTAATCCTAATGGCGGTGGTCCAGGTGTTCCTGTTTCTGTCTGGACAGGTGTTAACTCTGATGTTGAAATGGGCGGTTCATCAGCCACTTGCCATACGGAATTTTATGTTGGCAATAACCCTCAGTGTAGTAATCCTTCAGGTAAGTCGGAACTGCTTTCTCAAGGGGACACAAACTTAGTCCTGTCTGCTTATGATGCGACCCGTCCTGATATTTTACCCAATGACTCTAATTTTCCTGCCGATTTATTTCAGTATGTTTTTGCAGTAGCCCGCGCTGACTGGGGTATAGTAAAAGCCAAAGCTGCAAATCAGAGTCAATTGAAAGCAGATTGCAGTGGACTAGGTACTACAGCGGGAGAAAAATATGCCTTATGGTGGGTAACGGGGGATTGCAATATGGGATCTAATCAGGTTATTGGTTCGCTAGCAAAGCCAGTTATATTGGTGATTGATGATCATGAGTTGGATATGGGGGGCGGGGGTGCAGTTATTTATGGTATCGTTTTTCTATTTAATAACCCCAGTAATGTTGCGACGCCTGCCGGAGATTTTCATGGTACCCCGGCAATATATGGTGCGCTAATCTCTGATATCGGAGGTAGCGCCATGCAGGGCAGTTACTCAATTGTTTATCAGAAAATATTATTTGATAATTTAACCTCGCAAGAAAATAGTAGTAACTATGATTTAGCCTATATACCAGGCAGTTGGCGAGATTATGAATAACGCTTACATCAAAATCAGGAAAAGATGATGAAAATTCAACAGAGTCAAAAAGGTGATGGACTGGTCGGGGTACTGGTAGCTGCGGTGATCTTTGCAGTGGGTATTGCCGCTGTGATACATTTACAAGGTAGTTTTTTTAAAAATAGTAGTGCAGCCAATGCGCGTTCCCTGGCAATGAATATAGGTGAAGAGACGCTTGAAACCTTACGTAGTTTTCAAGCAGCGGGTAGCAGTGTTGCCGGTCAGGGATTTGCAAGCATTGCTGATAATGCGGGTGTCGGGATAACAAATGGTACTCTTACCAGAGATAATATCGTTTTTACACGCGGCTGGGATGTTACTGACTATTATTCTGATGCAGCGGGTGATTTAATTCCTCCGTCCACAGGAACCCCGGTAGGTGGCATAGTACAAAAGCAAGTGGCTGTGACTGTTGCCTGGAATGATACGGATGGGTCGTCACAAACAGCGGTTCTGGATACAGTGATTAATAAGGTGAGTGCAACCGCTGCAGCAGGTGCTATTGCCGCTAATGCGGGAGGTGGTGGTTCAAAGCCGGATATTCCCTATACCCCGAGTACTGATGACAAGGTAACCCCGATTGGTGTAGGTGACGAATCGATAAGAGAAACTCTTCTACCTACAGTCTCAGATCCACGAAGTGGTTATGCTAGTACAGTATTTACTGCTTATACCTATGAATCATCTGGCAGTCATATCCTGCTCAGACAGGAGGATTTTCAGACGGTTGCCTGTGACTGTACTTTTAATACGGGGACGGCATTAGCTGAGGGCCCTGCCTACCCGAAGTGGAATATCGCCAAAGGAACCTATATTGATGAGGAAGGAGTGGAGGCCACAAAAGTAACAGGGCGGTCATCAAACAACCGGCAAGATGAGTATTGTGATATTTGTTGTCAAGATCATCATGACTATGATGATAATGATTCTAGTACGTTTGAAGCAAAGTATGATCCTTATCGTTCCAGCGATGATTTTGAATCTAACGGCAATCATAAGCATTACAATGGAGAGAATGTAGTCACCAGTGGACAATATCTTGAGTCTTGTCGGCTTAAACGTGTGAATGGTTTTTGGCGGGTGTATCAGGACTGGCATATGGTTGCATTGACCGTATTGCCTCTGTCAGATTTAACCGCTGGTAGTGCTACAAGGACCGCATATCAAGGCTATGTGACTGATATTGTTGATCAACATCTGGATGAAAGTAAGGTCAGTGGTGAAACGCTTAGCTCTCCGCCAGCAAAGCCTAGCTCGCTAGACCATATCGCCAGCATCTTCAACTATGTGATACTGTTTGCAGTCGGTGATACCCGGCAACTGACTGCCAGAGCCGTATATCTGGATTTTATGTATGATACGACTGATAATCCTCATCTAACAGCAGTAAAAGATTTAAAAACGGCTTCTGCAGATTATTTGTTACATGTTCCTTTTTACGAAGTTGATGTTACAGAGCTAAGCAGCTGGTCATCTGAAGACACCAGCCGGGTTGATGTAGGCACACCCGTTTTAACAACTTTGCAGTTAGGTGAAGTTAAAGGTAAAGCTACAACGTTTTTCGGAAAAGCTGTCACAGCGGAAATTAAATATAGCAATAGCGGTGTCGTGGCATTATTAAATAATGCAGTTGATTATGATGCAGTAACTAACGCGGATGATGAAATTCGTACAGGAACAGTGAAAGTCTTTGTCGGCTTTGTGACATCTACTTCAAGTACTTCAAGTACTTCATCTACTTCAAGTACTTCATCTACTTCAAGTACTTCAACAACTTCAACTCTGGCAAGCTGCACTACTACGATTTCAGGAAAGAATGCTAACTCAAATGTTACAACCACTGTTACTGTTGATAGTGGGGTTCCAATGAATTGTTCTGTCAATGGTAGAAATTTTTCTTGTGCCACTTTAACTACGTCTATTTCAGCTGTAATTGTGGTGACTAGCGAGGGTGTCCCAAAACAAGTTACGCCAATTTGTGGTGCTAAAATCGTTAACTTTTAGTTCCTTCTGGCTGGCAGGCAGGTTTTTGAACCCGTTATCTCTTCTAGTACCAGAGATAACGGGGGCTTTGTTTAACTTCATCAAGTGCCTGTGCCAGTAGATGTCTAATGCGTCTATCGCATATAAACTGAGCCAAAAAACAATTTCATCAGGGGGCTCTCTTAGAGCCCCCGGGAAAATCGATGTTGCGGGTAATTGTTTTTTAATTGCGTGCGTAATTTTTTTGCTCTGACGTTATCACCATTCAATTGATGCAGTGCAGCCAGAGTATAAAGACTTTCTGGTAACCAGTAGCCGTTATATTCATCTACCAGTTGCTGATAGCGTTGCATGGCCAGTTTTTGATTGCCCGCTTGTTCATAGGCTTTTGCTGCCCAGAATAGTAATTCTTCCTGTTGGGCCCGGCCTCGGCGTTTGCCGATAATACCATCAAAATAACTCGCTGCAGCGTTGTAATTCTGGGTATTCATGTGTTGCCAGCCTTGTTTATAGAACCTTTCCGAGTCAGTGTAGTAACTATAACTGGCGATTAATAACATCAGGCCTAGCCATATTAGCAGCGCTTTTCGATAGTGAAAATCAGGCTTTGCCGGCAAATTGAAACGGCTAAACCGGCACAACAAAACTAGAATAATAAACCCTGCACTGGTGATGCTAACCCATAGGCCAATTTTACCAACTAAGGTTTTATCATAGACTAATTTTACCGGATTAGATTCAGGTATCACCAGCATGTAACCCGGTGCTGCCAGATAGACCTGTCCCTTGCCTTGTAGTTTCCAGCGAGGATGGTAGGCTATTTTAATCAGATGTGGCTGGTTTAATTGATCCGTTGTAAAACTGATTTTTTCACGCTCAAACTGCAGCTGACTGATTGTTGCTGTTTGTGTTGTTGTAAATAGCCTGGTCTTAAGGCCTGTATCATCTGTATAAACTGGCCATATACTGGTAAGTGGATAGCTTTTAAACCAGTCAAATGCATGTTTCATCCAGTGCTTGCGGCTAACGGGTACGATGGGTAAATCCACTAATGAAATCAGCTCGCTGGAAAATGATTTAAGTCGATAAGCTTTAAAGGGCGGCGCTACGGCAATAGTCTTAAACAGGCCGCTGGATTCAATTGCTGCCTGGCTTTCAGGGCTACGCGTCAGTACTTCGTTGCTATGTAATAGCTGCATATGTGCGGCGGCAGCATTAATATCCAGCGAACCACTGGGAAACCGGGTCAGCGGTGAAGAGGGCGCTCGTGAAACTTCCGCCTGTAATTGATAAATAACCGGTGCTAGTAGTGCGGACTCCATGTATAAGCCTTCTAATACGGGGCGCTGATGTAAAAATAACGGTAAGGCTTCTAATGCACGGGTTGAGCCAAGGTCATTATTCGCCGGGTCATGTTCAAATACTAGGCGAGGCGAGTCAAGCTTGCCGCTTAGGACCGAAAATAAATGACTGAGTTGTTGCCAGGCTTGTTTATCTTCGTAACCGCTATGATTCCACTCAGACCAATGTGGTGCTTTTTCAACTTGTGTGATAAACCAGCTTATTAAACCAGCAGTCAGAATAACGCTAGCTATGTTGATTGTCAGTCTGTATGAGTGAGCAAGTGCATTAAAAGCTTCACCTATTAACCAGCCACAGAGGATACTGGAAAACAGTAAAACATAAGGATAGAAACGTATATCTGCCAAACCTATTCTATTAGCGCATAGCCATAAGGTAAGTGCTAAAGTAGTTGCAGCAAAAAAAAATGCGAGTGCATTCATATACAGGCTGTTTATGTTTTTTCTTAAGCCAGGCAAGCAAAATAATGCGATTCCTGCAAGACCATAGATAAATACCGGCCAGAAATTCCTCGGTGCATAATCAAGCCAGTTGGTGGACATAAATGCTGAGTCATTGGCTATGGTTAAGTTATGCATTGCCAGTAATGGCCATAGCCAGCCTGCTAATAAACAAAAAGCCAGACCATGACTTAAGCATAAAAATTTCCAGGACTGTTTGAAGTTTCCACCCAGTAATATAAAGAAACTGCTAAAACCGGTTATTAATAGGGCATAGCCATGAGCAAAGCCGGTAGCTGCTTCCAGAAGGCCGGCAAGTATCCATAAGTATTCGCCGCGCATGGCTCTAACCCATACAGCCAGGGTTAAAAAAGAAAATAACATGCCATAACTATAGGCAAATTCGCCTGAAAGTATACTCAGTAAGTTGCCCCCCCAGATAGAATGTTGTTCATGCAGTATTAAAGCTAGTGAGCTGAAACTAGCAAAAAAACCGGCGTAGCGACTCAGTTTAAGAAAGTCTGTGCTAAGCGCATAAATAAAAGCCGGTAATATGATGGCCGGTAGAAAAGCAGCAACTTTAAAGGCAAGCGCAAAGGGTAATATCTGATTAAACAGGAATATGAATATAAAAGGCAGAGGGAAGTAATAAGATAGAAAAGGAAATCCGCCAAAGACTTCAGGTAGCCATTGTGTTAAGCCTGATTCTGGAAAATATTGACAAAACTGCACTGCATAAAAAATATGTGAAGCAGTGTCACCACCAGTTGGGAGGTGGTTAAGCATTAACCAGTCTATTTTTAATATGTTTAATGGGATATAGAGCAAGACGATAATAATTGCGACGTCAATCCAGTTTTGCAGGTGTACTGGGAATCTTTTTCCTGTGATGAATAATTTCAACTTGCTAGACTGATTGTATGTTGTGTCGGATAGGTTGATTATAGTTGAATTTTAATCTCGGTGATTATCAAGTCCGTATCCGTAGAAGAGGGATATCTGTGTATTATCTGTTTCTTTCTCTAAAATGAAAGCCACGTAGGGTGGGCAATGCTTTTCTGCCCACCTTGTTAATACAATAAACGATGGGCAAAAAAATTAATGCAATAAATGGTGGGCAAAAAAGCGCTGCCCACCCTACTTGGGTGTCACAATACCGACGCGCCATTATTCCGGGTGCAACTTACTTTTGTACGCTGGTGACTTATCGTCGTCGTCCGATTTTATGTGATGCTTTGGCTCTAGGCCACGTAGGGTGGGCAATGCTTTTCTGCCCACCTTGTTAATGCGATAAACGATGGGCAAAAAAATTAATGCAATAAATGGTGGGCAAAAAAGCGCTGCCCACCCTACTTGGGGGATTGATGTCACAATACCGACGCGCCATTATTCCGGGTGCAACTTACTTTTGTACGCTGGT
>CAYWLM010000074.1:0-14023 GCA_964459125.1 uncultured Methylomonas sp.
CCTTCATATAAATCAACTGAGCCAAAACCTGAACTCATTTTTTTATCTTTACTCTGTAAACCGAAAACCAGAGTTTCGCCATTAGGACCAGCACCGATACGGGTTAATCGGTAAGCTGTTTCCCCAACCTGATTAAAGCTGTCATAGGTCGCAAAATCGTCAAAAATATAAATTCGTCCATCCTTGTATACCTGATAATAATCATTAACATTATAATGAGGTGCAGCAAGTGCAGAGTGGCTGGCAATCAATAGACTAAGTGCAGCGAGTTTAAGAAATATATTTTTATACATAAGCTGGTTCTCCGATTGTTATAAAAGGATCATTAAAGTTTGGTAGTGATTTAACAGCTTATTATACGATTCAAAATATGACAGAATTATGACTATTTGCTTTTCCGGTTTAATACCCGGCTAATTGTTTTGTCAAACCCAACAATCTGGCGACTATTTTACTTAATCAATGTCAGTATTTCTTGCCAAAGTTCTTGATAGGCTTGCGTAGAGCGCCCCTTGCTCATGTATGCTCCCAAAGGCATGCGTTCCCAGCCCATACGTTCTATATCACTTGCATAAGGAATGGCTGTGTGCAAAATATCAGGATGTTTTTCGACTAGTGTTTCGATAATTTCCCGGTGCATTTTTTTTCGTCTATCTGCCATAGAGAAAAAAGGGATCAATTGAATATGCTTCAATTTATTATCCTTTATGTATTTCTTTAATTGCTCTAAAGTACGTAAAGATAAAGTCGTCGGGATAATGGGAGAGAGTAATATATCAGCAGCTTCAAAAATGGATTCCGATAGTAAGGAAATATTGGGTGGGCAATCGAGAATAATGAAATCGTATTCTTTAGTCAGAGGCGCTAGTAATTTCTTTAGGCGCTGGGTTGGCTTTTTTCGCGCATCTAATACTAAGTCTAAATTTCTGAAAGAGAAATCCGCGGGTAATAAATCCAGATTGTCAAAATCGGTCGCCTTTATTAGTCCATCTAATTCACGAACACCCGCTATAAGCTCTTTACTGCCACCTTTTATTTTAGGTTTTACTCTAAAATAATAACTACTTGCACCTTGAGGGTCCAGATCCCACACGAGCGTTTTATAACCATGCTGAGCGGCAATATAAGCCAGATTTACTGCAGTTGAAGTTTTACCGACACCGCCTTTAATATTATAAGTTGCGATTATTTTCATCTGTTATCTCTTATGCTTTGTGCGCAAATAAGTTTTTAAAAGTGGTCTGATTTTCTGCCTTTTCAAAAAGCGCAAATTGCTTATTAAAATCATTGCGTGCAACGCACCTCATGGAATCTAAGTATTGTACTAATACGCCCATTGCCAGAAATGTATTAGAAGACACGTTGTTTGCCATCATTTCTTCACTAAAATGCTTGATATTGGTTTCCTGGACTTGGTAATCCTGAAAATCACCTAAGACACTTTGCAGATCTTTAAGTGATTTGATTAATACTTTCATTTCATTTTTAGGATACAGACTTTCAAAAAACTCCATTAAATAACGTAATTTTTTACAGGTCTTTCTCAGATCATGTAGTTTTTCGGGGGGTGAGGATTTATTAATTGATTCACCTTCCATCAGTATACGTTTATAGACTTTCCAGATACGTTGATCAGCTAATTTTTTAATGCTTTTATTTGCATTTTTGCCCTTGTGTTTTTTCGCTAAAGGTTCTTTTAAGTATTCTTCCCAATTAACTAATTGCTTCCTGTAGATAGAGCTGTTGAGCTTTTCAGCTAATTCTTTATGTGCTTGAACTTGTTTTTCTTTCAGGAATGCATATAAGGGTGTGATTTCTTCTCTTAAAGAAACAGGAAGAGCCGCTTTATATTGTTTATAACTTAATAAATAAACATCCATATCGCGTGTTTGCCCGGTAATTTGCCCTAACCATGCAAAAAAAACCGCATACTGAGCTACTACAGCTGAAGGTAAAGTGTGTTTAATCTGACTCAAGCCTGCGCGAGTACGCCTAATTGCTACACGAAAGTCATGTAGGAATTCGCTATCAATATCGGCTATGGTGTTGCTCTCATTGATTTGCATAGTGCGTAATAGCTGTTGAAAAATGATCACGCTAGCTTGATCAGCGCGCATTTCCGGCTCCAGCTTTATGGATAGTTTAGAGCTGTAGTCTAGTGCTTTTCGACCCTGTAACTTAAGAGTATGATCCAAAATTGAACAAGGCGTTGTGGTCTTTAGTTGCAGAGAATTTTGCAATAGCAAGCTTACTTTTTCTACTGCCTTTTCATAGCCTTTTAAGGGCTGTAAACTGATGAGATTTGGCAATGATTCATATTCATCCAGTCTAATACGCAAGACTGTTTTTTTATCTTGATTAAGAACATTAACCCGATGTACCTGATGTGGTAATTGAGATAATGGCAATAATGCCCGCATTTCCAATAGAGAAGATAATTGAGTTTTTAAGCGCCCATCCCGGAATTGTTCACTAAAACGAGGCATATCCTGTTGTTCTTCCAGGGCAAGGAACTCCCCCGTCTTTCTATCCAGAAGGCTGGCATGAGAGGCTGATTTAGACTGATTGAGCTCACAAACAATATCAGCACGGTATAGTCGCCAGTCAAAACTATCGTAAAAAGTTTTGATGGCATAATGTTGAGAGACTATTTCAATGTCAATTTTTTTGTGCAGGTTTTTTAAAAATTTTGTAGCAGTCAGGTTTTCAGGCAAATCAAAGTGTAATGGGATTGCTGTCATGTTTGCTCGCTAGAGTTTGATTATAGTAGGGTTATGTATTCATTAAAAACCAATATAAATACATAATCAGGCTGCGTAATATATAGTTTCAATCATAACACGCGAAGATGATAGGGATTATGACAATGATTAAATAAAGTTTTAGCCATAGAACACAATGTGTGTACAAAACGCTTTAAGACAACACAATATGTTTATGAGCCCAGCGTATTATAGCTTGAGTATCCATAGCGCCAGATTGTCTTGCTAATTCCTTAGTCTTGTGGAATAGCATTAAAGTTGGAATGCTTCGAATCCCGTATTGAGCAGCTATAGCTTGTTCAGTTTCTGTATTAAGCTTTGCCAGGCGAATTTTTGGTTCCAGTTGAGTTGCTGCTTGCTTAAAGGCTGGAGCCATAGACTTGCAAGGGCCGCACCAGGGAGCCCAGAAGTCAATTAGTACTGGAATATCATTACGCTTGATATGTAGCAGGAAATTGCTTGCAGTCAAATCAACAGGCAGAGCTGAGAAAAGAGGCTGATGACACTTGCCACATTTTGGCTTATCACTAAGCCGTATCGCGGGTATCCGGTTTACAGATGAACACACTGGGCAGACGATATGAAAATCACTCATAATAAAAATTCTCCAATAAGTAGTCTGGTTTTTGTACGGAAAGTAAGTATAAAAGTTTTTTTAGACGACCAGTGTGCAATATTGCCTGGCCTTCTGATTTCTTATCGTGAGAGTTATAACATGTTTTCTTATTTGTTATAACGCCGAGAATTCACCTTAGGAGCAATAGGTTCTTGAAGCAGTAAATGTTGAACAAAATGTTTACTATAATAGGGGATTTGCAAACTGCCTTTTGCCCCAAAGCCGTTAAATATGGCTAGATTTTTATATTCGGGGTGCAGTCCTATAAAGGGCATTTTATCCAGAGTTGCTGGGCGTATATTGGCTTGTTGTTTAATCACTGTTGCAGAATGGAGCGTTGGCATTACCTGCAGTAATGCATTGAGTAATGTATTTTTTCCTCGAACGCTGGGATTTGTATTCAGATTGATGGTATCAAAGGTAGCACCAGTACGAAACTGGTGCTCATTTAGTGGGATCAACCAATGGCCATAATTTAATAATTCGGGTGCCAGTGTTTGTTTTGTTGTCAGGGTTAATATTTCCCCTTTTGCTAATTGAAAGGGTAAATATTTAAACCAGGGATTGTTTATGGCTTGATAGCCTTCACAAAAAATGATCTTAGTGGCAGTGATGTCCCGCCAGTGTATGTCCTTATTTATGCGGAGATCTTGATAGTCAAACTGAGTCACCTGATAGGATTGCTTTTCCTGCAAGAATTTTTTCAGGCAAACTAATAGGCTATGCGTTAATAGGTAACCGGTGTGCTTTTGCTGAATCATGCCCAGTGGCGCGTGAATTAAATCAGGAGTTGTCTTTAGTTCTGTGTGCAGATAATTTAGATATGCATCTTCCTGAATGCGTAGCTGAAATTTACGCAATTCTATTTCATTGCGCAGGATGCGCAACATGGGTTTTTCTAGGTAGAAATCCTGATTGAAAAACTGACTTAGTTCCTGATAAGTTTGTTTTGCACAAGGAAGCAGGGTGTCTATATCGATATGTTTAACCAGGCGCATCCCTGTGACCGGGTTGATTAATCCTGCTGCAATTTGAGAGGCATTTTCTTTCTGGTTATCAATCAGGTGAATACTGCAGTCGCGTTTTATTAATTCCCAGCTGAGTAGACTGCCAGCCAGTCCTTGGCCAATAATCAGGTAGTCTACGTGTTTTGCCATGTTTTATTTTAGGCGTAAAGTATCTTGTTCGCTGAACTTGATGCCTTTCCAGCCATATTGCATAAAATTTCTGATATTTTGATGGCTAGCACCATCAGGATCTTTTAAAACATCTTGATAATATTCACCAAACAGATTTAAGGTCTGCTTTTGATCCAGTTGCTGGAGTTTTGCAAAGGCGAAGATTTTACATGAGCCTTCATTGCTTCCTGCCGTATTAATTATTGCGAATTCACCTAAGCCGTTGATAAATGTTGTCGGTGTATAATGGTACGAGTCATTAATGATTGTCATGGTGTCATCAAAGCTGACAGGCTGATTGGCTTTTATTTTGTTGATGAAGGTATTTAGTGGCATATTTATACTGATTGAGTATTGGTTCAATTGTAAAGATAAACATCGTCCATTCTGGCAGTGAGTTCAGCTTTTGGAGGTGGTTTTTGTAGGTAGTACTTTGGATAAAAGAACAAACTGTTTTTAATTCAGATGATGGATTTTCTTTAACAGGCAAATAATGTAAAAGCAGTACCAAAATCATCACCAGAGAATTTTTAGCCCTTGATAAGCTGCTTTTTGTTACTTGGCCTTTTCAAACCTTAACATTGATTAGTAATTGAGGAACTTCAAATGAGTGGCACATATTTATTTCTTTACTTAGTGCAACAACCGGGAAATTTTAGCAAAGTATTCGTGTCTGGAATCTTTAATCCATTCAAATAAAACAGATTCATAGTTACTAATGGTAGCACCCTGCTGCTGCATTCGTTGCAGAGCATTAAATTTATGTTCTGCTTTTCGCGAGCAAACAGCATCTTCGATAATATGCACCTGGTAATCATTCTGCATAAGTTCTAAAGAGGTTTGCAGGATGCAGACATGCGCCTCCTGCCCAACTAAAACTATTTGTTTGCGTGCAGTTTCTTGAAGGGTGCTGCTGAAATTTTCTGCACCGTAACAAGAAAAACTTGTTTTCTCAAAAACAACAGCGGAATCATTTAATTCTGCAGTTAAACTTTCGACCGTAAGTCCTAACTAAGCCCTTTGAGTATTGCTCGGTAATAAGAATAGGAATATTGAGTAAATTAGCTGCCGTTATTAATCGCAGACTGTTATTTACCATATCATCAGCTGCGTCTTTCGGCATGACTCTTAATAGTTTAGTTTGCATATCAACAATTAACAATAAGCTATTATCACTATCGAGTAAGCCAGTGTTTTGAGCCATATTGCTTAATTTAATTTTAAATTACGTGCTTTTTCCCGCTGCCAGTCACGGTCTTTTTCAGTTGCACGTTTATCATGTAATTTTTTACCTTTTGCCAGGCCAATTTCTAGTTTTGCCCGATTATTTTTCCAGTACAGAAATGTAGGTACCAGGGTATAGCCTTTTCGCTCGACATTGCCAATGAGCTTACTAATTTCCTGGGCGTGTAAAAGGAGTTTGCGTACTCGCGTAGCAAAGGGCGTGATATGTGTAGATGCGGTATTAAGTGCAGAGATATGCATACCCGATATCCATACTTCGCCATTTTTTATAAACACATAACTTTCTTTTAATTGCACTTTTCCTTCGCGCATACTTTTGACTTCCCAGCCTTCTAAAACGAGCCCGGCTTCAAAACGCTCTTCGATAAAATATTCGTGTGAAATATATCGATTTTTTGCGATTATATTATCGTTTTGTTTATTCTTCTTGGATTTCTTTCCAGCCATGATGTTCCAATTCTATTTTTTAATACTGAGGAAAATGTATAATAGTTGAATTTACAGTGTATTTTATTTAATGCAATAAGGATTTATTGCTGATGGTATTAAAAAAATACATTGCGACACACTATATTTTAAAAACAATGCCTGTATTTTACTTTAATTTACCGGTAAAAATTGAATTTTCTAACGCGTAGGTAGCTTTATGGCCAATACAAATCAATCTATTCATGGTGAATGGTCTTCACGTTTGACATTTATACTAGCCGCTACTGGTTCGGCAGTCGGCTTGGGTAATATCTGGAAATTTCCTTATATTACCGGAGAAAATGGAGGAGGGGCTTTTGTCATTATTTATTTGATCTGTGTTGCGGCCATTGGTATTCCTATTATGATTGCCGAGACGATGATGGGCAGGCGAGGTAGGCGAAGCCCGATTAATACTCTGGAAGTTTTAACTAAAGAGGCCGGAGCAAATACTAATTGGCATTATCTTGGATGGTTAGGCGTAGTTGCAGGTTTTTTGATTTTATCCTATTACAGCGTAATTGCTGGCTGGGCTATGGCTTATGTTTTAAAAGCTTTTACCGGGAGTTTTTCTGGCGAAAGCGCTGAACATATTAGCAGTCTTTTTGCTGATTTACAGGCCAGTCCAGTAGAGCAGATTTTTTGGCATACCGTGTTTATGGTTGCTACCATGGCAATTGTTGCCCGTGGTGTGCAAGGTGGTCTGGAAAAAGCTGTGCGCTTTTTAATGCCGGGGCTATTTATTCTATTAATGTTATTAGTTGCTTATGCAATGACAACAGGTGCTTATATGCAAGGCCTGGAATTTATGTTCAAACCAGATTTCAGTGAACTTACAAGCTCAAGTGTTTTAACAGCTATGGGTCATGCCTTTTTTACTCTTAGTCTGGGCATGGGGGCAATTATGGTTTACGGCTCTTATTTACCTAAAGATACCTCTATTGCTAAAACAGCTATTATTATTTCCGCGGCAGATACACTAGTCGCGCTGTTGGCGGGTATTGCCATTTTCCCCATCGTTTTTGCGAATGGCCTGGAGGCTGGAGCAGGACCAGGGCTGATTTTTACGACCTTACCCATAGCCTTTGGAAATATGACTGGTGGCTGGTTGTTTGGGCTGTTATTTTTTATATTATTAGTTTTTGCTGCCTTGTCTTCTGCTATTTCACTCATAGAACCTGCTGTTGCATGGTGTGTTGAAAATTATGAAATAGAACGCAAAAAAGCCTGTATGGCTATGGGTTTTTTGACCTGGTTACTGGGCTTGGGAACAGTCTTTTCATTTAATAAATGGTCAGATTTTAGCTTTTTTGGAGCTAGTATTTTTGGAGCACTTGATTACCTGACCGCAAACATAATGCTTCCTCTCGGTGGTTTTTGTATTGCTATTTTTGCAGGCAGAATTATGCTCGAAAAGCATAGTAAAGAGGAATTGAATTTAGAGAATGATGGCTTATTTGATATATGGAGGTTTCTGATCAGGTATATTGCTCCTGCCGCCTTGTTTATCGTGTTTTTGAATGAGCTTGGTGTGTTTGGAGTATTTAGCTAATGACTACGGTCAATAAAAGTGCATTAGTTAAATATTCGGCACATGCAATGTATGACATAGTCAGCGATATTGAAGCGTATCCCGAATTTCTACCCTGGTGTACTGGTAGCCGTATAATTAGTCGTAACGGGAATGTGGTCGAGGCGGAGTTACAGATTGCCAAAGGAGGCTTTAAAACTTCTTTTGCAACCCGCAATGTAAATGATGAGGGTGGACGCATCACGGTATCTTTGTTAGATGGTCCATTTTCTTTGCTAGATGGAGTATGGAATTTTATGCCTTTACGCGAAGATGCAAGTAAAATTTCTTTGGATCTTGAATTTGAGATAAACGGTGTATTAGCAAACTTTGCCTTTGGTGCGGTATTCAATCAAATTTGTAATACCATGGTTACCTCGTTTACTGAGCGTGCCAGGCAAATATATTAGTGCTTTGCTGAGCCGGGGAAAAATTCTGTTTAAATTTGCATTATTCAGCAATTGCTTTTGAATATTGAAGTTGCCTATGCCAGGTCTGATAAGCAATTGATTATACCTTTGCAAGTGACGGAATCCTGTACCGTTGAACAGGCAATAGAATTATCAGGTGTTCTCGGGCAATTTCCTGAAATAGATCTGGCAGTAAATAAAGTAGGTATTTTTAGTAAGATATGTCCCTTGACTTCACGATTACAAGAAAATGATCGCGTTGAGATATATAGAAGTCTGGCGATTGACCCAATGGAAGCGCGACGACAGCGAGCGGTAAAGCAGGGTCGTTAGTCAACATCAAAACTAAATACCCCGACTATCATTTCATATAATGTTTTTTTTAGTTCTCGCTTGGGTGCTTCTATCGTCGTTTCTGTAGGGGGAGGGGGCGCAGGATTTAAATCTGGTGTCAAGTTACCTTCGACATGTATTAAATTATCACCGGCAAAAAATAATGCAATACGATCCTCAAGTCGATCTTCTCCTCCTGGCTGTACAGAATAAACATAATCCCAACGGTTGCTGGTAAAAGGGTCGGTTAATAACGGTGAGCCTAAAACATAAATAACCTGGCGTTTGGTCATATTAGGCTGTAATTGATTGACCATATCTTGATTGAGCACATTACCCTGGTCAATATCAATTTTATAAACCAATGGGACATCAACAGCCAGGGTGGAACAGGCTGATAAAAAGACGAATGTGGTTAAAAAGCTTATTAGGCGTAATGTGAGCAACATTTTATTGTGATTTTTTCGGTTAGTTATATGACTTTCTGAACATAATCATACCTGATGTTTTAAAGTAAAACTAAAAAAGTGAATGTAAACTATATTTTATTTTTTAGCCTGAAAAGCTTTACAATGTGCAAATGTATACGTATCTCTAGACGTATGAATTATATTAAGGAGTAAAAGCAAGGTGGAAACACAAGAATTACGAGATGTCGGTTTGAAGGTAACCTTACCTCGGATGAAAATTCTGGAAATTATGGAGCGGGAAACCAATGAGCGCCATTTAAATGCGGAGCAGGTTTATAAGATCCTGTTAAGTGAAAATGAAGAAATTGGTTTAGCCACTATATATCGTGTATTAACTCAATTTGAAGCTGCAGGCCTGGTATCTCGACACCATTTTGAAGGAGGTAACTCAGTTTTTGAATTAAATAAAGGTCATCACCATGATCATGTAGTTTGTGTTAAATGCGGGAAAGTAGATGAATTTACCGATGAAATTATTGAGGATCGCCAGAACCAGATTGCCAAGAAGCTTGGTTATGAACTCACCGACCATAGTTTATATTTATATGGCTTGTGTCCAAAATGTAAGTAATCCATTACGTTCTTTTATTTTCTTTAATACATTATATGTTTAAACCCCTTATTATTTACATTGGCCTGCGTTACACCCGCGCAAAACGCCGTACTCAGTTTATTTCCTTTATTACTTTAACATCTGTACTCGGTATCGCCCTGGGTGTGACGGCACTGATTACCGTATTATCGGTAATGAACGGATTCGAAGATGAATTGCGTCAACGTATCTTAGGTATGACGGCACACTCGACTATCACCGGTCGTGGTGGAGAACTAGATGACTGGCAGGTTTTAAAAGAAAAGGTCCGAGACCTGCCGCATATAGAAGGAGCAGCTCCCTTTGTAAACGGTCAGGTTATGGTCAATGCCGGGCGTAGAGTCAGTGGAACTTTACTGCGAGGTATTCTACCTGATCAGGAGCCTGCTGTTTCTGAGGTGGGTGAGAAAATGAAAGTTGGCGCACTCTCAGATCTACAGGCTGGAAAATATCAAATTATCCTAGGTGCTGAATTGGCGACCTATCTAGGTGCTGTGGTCGGGGATAAAATTACTGTGATCAGCCCACAGGTAAATTCAACACCCGCTGGCATTATTCCTCGTCTACGTCGTTTTACAGTTAGCGGTATTTTCGAAGTGGGAATGTATGAATATGACCGAAATATGGCGATTATTCATATAGATGATGCTGCAAAATTATTTCGTATGGGTAACAATGTTTCAGGTCTTCGATTAAAACTGGATGATTTGTTTAATGCACCAGAAATATCATATGAGTTAGCCCGTCAGCTATATGGTGATTATTTTGTCAGTGACTGGACTAATGCGCATAGTAACTTTTTTCAGGCAATTAGAACTGAAAAGCGAGTGATGTTTATTATTTTATTGTTAATTGTCGCCGTTGCTGCGTTTAACATTGTTTCCACTTTGGTCATGGTGGTTACCGATAAGCGAGGAGATATTGCGATTTTAAAAACACAAGGCTTAACGCCGATGGGAGTCATGGGGATTTTTATTGTTTTAGGCGCCATTATTGGCTTGATAGGTACCCTCTTAGGAACCGTGGGTGGGGTTTTATTGGCATTAAATGTCGAAACTATTGTGCCTGCAATCGAAAAGTTTTTCGGAGTCCATTTTATGGCTGCCGATGTTTACTATATTAGTACTTTACCTTCAAAACTAGTATGGGTTGATGTGTACGTTATTGCTATAGTTGCTTTTAGCCTGTCTTTATTAGCAACTATTTATCCTGCATGGCAAGCTTCCCGAGTTAATCCAGCGGAGGTATTGCGTTATGAGTAATCATCCTATTTTACAATGCCATCAATTAAGCAAGCGTTTTAAGCAAGGCGATCTGGATGTCGAGGTTTTAAAGGGTATTGACTTTTCAGTATCTGCTGGAGAGCGGGTTGCTATTATGGGAGCATCTGGCTCAGGCAAAAGTACCTTATTGCATTTACTGGGTGGTCTGGATAAACCGACGAGTGGTGAAGTGATCCTGGATGGCGTGAATTTAAAAAAAGTACGTCAGGCAAAATTATCTAAATTAAGGAATCGGTCATTAGGTTTTATTTATCAATTTCATCATCTGTTGGGTGAATTTACCGTTTTAGAGAATGTGGCTATGCCAGCCCTTATCGGCGGTAGTTCAATTGCTCAGGCAAAACACGCTGCTGAAGAAATCTTATTACGTGTGGGTTTAGAACATCGAGTTAAGCATAAACCAGGTGAATTATCCGGTGGTGAACGGCAGAGGGTAGCAATAGCACGGGCATTAATTAACAAACCCAAGTGCATTTTAGCGGATGAGCCAACTGGAAACCTGGATAGTAAAACAGCTGAAAGTATTTATCAACTTATGTTAGAACTGAATCAGGAATTGCAGATCAGTTTTTTGATTGTTACCCACGACCCAGTACTAGCAGGACGTATGGATAAAGTGTTACATATGGCTGATGGGATGATTGTAGTTTAAGATAGATATGGCTGCGGGGTAGGGCGTATTTCGTTTTTCGATATATTACCTGTTCCCGTAGAACCAGGTGTAAGTTTCAATGAACTAGCTTCAGTCTATCCGTCCTTGATTGAAAAATGATACCTGGTAATTAGCTTATCTCTCAGAACGTGCGCGCCACTGTTTAACAACATGCCAGCGCCAGAACAAACGAATACCAAAATAGCCGATCACCGATGAAGTAATGCCGAGTATCAGGCAGCCTAGAAGAAATGGCCCGCCTATGTCAGTTAAGCCTGATGTGACGCTTTCCAGGGAAAACTCAAAATCGGCACCAGGTGAGGGTAGTTTTAAGGTCCATAATCCTAAGCGATAAGCAAAATAAAACATCGGTGGCATGGTCAAAGGGTTTGTGACCCAGACTAAAGCGATGGAAATTGGCAGGTTGGCGCGAAAAAAAAGTGCTGCTATAGCAGAGATTACCATCTGTCCGGGAGTGGGGACCCAGGCCACTAAAAGACCCACAGCAAAGGCCGCTGCAACAGAGCGGCGGTTTAAATGCCAAAGATTAGGATCATGTAACTTATCGCCTAAAAAAGCCAGGTGCTTGTGTTCTTTAATGGATTCAGGGGATGGCATGTATTTTTTTATAAGCTTTTTCGGCATGATGAATATTTTCCATTAATATCAATAATTGTTTCAGTGTAGCAGGTTTTTGTATTCATTTTAAGCAGAATCAGGATAAGCATTAGCGGTATTGCCTAAAGGTAAAAAACGCCCCTCAGCAATTCATCAAATGTTTATTTGCTTAATAGTGATTGCCAATATTTTATCGGGTGTACTAGATATGTTTCTATCTGTTCTATCCTTTTTTTTAGGCGTGCTGTTTTGTCAGCAATGGATTGTACTGCCAGGTTTTTTATTATTAGCACTCTCGCTAATCGTTGCCATTTTAATGGCCTATTATAAATATTGGCGTGTAACATACTTTCTATTTGGCTTAGTGTTTGCCAGTATTTCTGCGGATCATTTTTTATCCAGTCGGTTATGGCCTGAGCTACAAGGTAAAGTGTTATTAATTCAGGGCGATATTATCGGTTTACCTGAATATAACGCACATCAGGTACGCTTTGACTTCCAGGTAACTCAGTCTAGTGTGCCTTTACCCGATAAGTTGCGTTTAAGTTGGTACTATCCAAAGAAGAAAATTGCAGCAGGGCAAAGCTGGCAATTTTATGTCAAATTAAAACAGCCACATGGTACTTTCAATCCTGGTGGTTTTGATTATGAAAAATGGCTTTTTATTCGCCATATAGGCGCCACTGGCTATATACGACAAGCTGAAACGGCAACCTTACTGACAACTAAACCTTTCTGGTCCAGTATTTCTGTTGTGCGACAAAAGCTGGCAGATTTATTGACGCAACAAGATATTAGTCCTGCAAACCTGGCATTGATTAAAGCACTAAGCATAGGTGATAAAAGCCAGATATCCGCACAGCAATGGCAGGTTTTGTCTAGAAGCGGTACTAACCATTTGATGGCTATTTCTGGTTTACATATTGGATTAATAGCGGGGATGGTGTACTGGTTTATATTTAAATGCTGGCTACGTTTGCCTTCTAACAGTTATTCAGCACCACAAATCGCGGCTTGCTTTGCCTTTATTGCCGCTTTATTTTATGCGGCGCTTGCTGGATTTTCTATTCCAACGCAACGTGCACTGATCATGCTGGGTATGTTTTTGCTGACTATAATCATGCGCAGGAATATAAAAACGCTTAATGTTTTTGCTCTGGCATTGTTGGCGGTGTTATTGATAGATCCTATGGCTGTGTTATCCGCAGGGTTTTATTTATCATTTCTTGCGGTTTTTAGTATTGTTTATGTTCTGTCTGCTCGCTTAGGTCGAGAGCATCGTTTAATTGGTAACCTTAAGATTCATGCTTTTGTAGCAATGAGTTTATTGCCGGTATTGTTATTTTTCTTCCAACGTGTCTCGTTAATTGCGCCAGTTGCAAATATTATTGCAGTGCCAGTAGTCAGTATTGTAGTCGTTCCCTTATCCTTATTGGGACTTGCTTTATTGCAATTACTGCCTGAAATAGCTGCTTTTTTTCTGCAAATTGTGGATAGTGTTTTGCAGGCTTTATGGCTAGTACTAGAGTATTTAGTTAAATTACCAATGGCCAGTATCGTTCGCCCTAAACCTCAGTTATGGCAGATGATTGTGGCGCTATTGGGCGTGTTGTTGATATTAGCACCAAAAGGCATCCCCGGTCGTTTTCTGGGCATATTATTAGTGTTACCGGTATTTTTGGTCAAGTCTGAAAAACCGCAATCTGGCGAAATGAATTTAACACTCCTGGATGTGGGGCAAGGTTTGTCAATGGTAATTGAAACTGCTGAGCATGTCTTGATATTTGATACGGGCGCAAGGTATTCTGATAAATTTGATATGGGTA
>CAYWLM010000075.1:0-13979 GCA_964459125.1 uncultured Methylomonas sp.
CTGGAGAAATTAAAGGATATAACTAATCGCTCCTCTTGAAACTGTCCCCACTAACAAGTTTGATTTATATTATTGCACGACAATGAACGATAAAGTTTTAAACCAAACACAATTCGCACACCTGATTCCCCATGCAGGTTCAATGATGTTAATTGATCAAGTGGATTCATGGAGTGATAAACAGATTAATTGTTCAACTCTGTCACATTTAGCGAGTGATAACCCATTACGCTTAAATAATAGTATGTCAGCAATGCATCTTATCGAATATGGGGCGCAGTCTATGGCAATACACGGCGGCTTACTGTCAGGCAAATCTTCACCAGGTTTTTTGGCGGCTGTGCGTGGTGCACATTTTCATATTGATAACTTAGATACGATTACTAGCGCACTACATATAGAAGCCAGCGCAGAACTAAAAATCGAAAACGGGGCTGTCTATGCGTTTCGCATTACCGACAGCCATAATTTGTTACTGCTCGATGCCCGGGCAACTGTTATTCATACCCAACCATGAAAAAAGCACTGATTACTGGCGGCAGTGGCGATATCGGCTCTGCTATTTGTATGCGCCTCGCGCAAGATAATATCCATGTGATTGTGCATAGCAATCACAACTTCAACAAAGCACAGCAGATCGCTGACAGCATCAAACAACAAGGCGGCTCTGCAGAAGCAGTGGCATTTGATGTGTGCGATATAGAAGCAAGCGCAGCGGCAGTAAAACAATTATCTGTATCTGGATTGATTCAAATCATTATCAATAATGCCGGCATACATCGTGACGCGCCTTTAGTAGGTATGAATAGAAAAAACTGGACTGACGTGATCGATGTCTCTTTGCATGGTTTTTACAATGTCACTCAGCCGCTATTAATGCCTATGATCCAAAGCCGCTGGGGACGTATTATCAATATGTCATCGCTTGCCGGCGTGATGGGCAATCGCGGACAATGTAATTATTCCGCAGCAAAAGCCGCCTTAAACGGCGCGACAAAATCGCTCGCCCAAGAACTCGCCTCGCGCAAAATTACGGTAAATGCCATTGCTCCCGGGATTATTCAAGGCAGCATGACCGAAAACAGTTTTGCTGCAGAAACCATTAAAAATATCGTGCCCATGAAACGTGCAGGCAAACCCGAAGAAGTGGCAGCCCTCGCCGCCTTTTTATGTTCTGATGATGCCAGCTATATCTCCGGACAAATTATCAATATCAATGGCGCGATGGCGTAACAGCCGCAACCGTTATTTCTGCGCGCTTTAAGCAGGAATCTACACAACCAGCTACGGTTCCTGATAAATACAATAAGGAAATGACCGGGTATTTATAGGGATATGGATAAGACAATAATGAATAACACCCAACAAAACCACTACGATGCCTTAGTCATAGGCGGGGGGCCAGCAGGAACAACTATTGCCAGCTTACTCGCTGGCAAAGGGTACAGGGTTTGTTTGCTGGAAAAGGCACATCACCCTCGTTTTCATATCGGCGAATCCTTATTGCCGATGAATCTACCCATTTTAGAAAAACTTGGTGTGCTCGAACAAGTCGATGCGATTGGTATTAAAAAATACGCGGCTGAATTCAACTCTCTCGAAACTTCTCTGACCCGAGATACGTTCTATTTTGCTAAAGCGGCTAACAAAAACCATCCTTTTGCCTATCAGGTCAGACGCGCTGAGTTTGATGAGGTCTTATTTAGAAATTGCCAAAAAAAAGGCGTAACCGCACTCGAAGGATTGACCGTGTCAGGCATAGACCTGGATAGTTCACTCAAAACGATTAAAGCAACAAATGCACAAGGCAAGCTGCATGAATTTACAGCTCATTACCTGATTGACGCTTCAGGACGAGATACAGTTCTGGCGCAACAACTTAACAGCAAACAAAAAAACCCAAAACATAAAATGGCCGCTATTTATGGCCACTTCCGTAATGTTTCACGCAGAACCGGTAAAGATGAAGGAAATATCAGTATTTACTGGTTTCAACATGGCTGGATATGGATGATTCCGCTAAAAGATGGCCTAATGAGTATGGGTTGTGTTTGCTGGCCAGCTTATTTAAAAACGCGTAAAACTTCATTAGATCTATTTTTACAGCAAACTTTAGAGTCTGTACCTGAAATAAGATTACGCATGAAAGGGGCTCTACTTGATGGAGAGGCACAGGCAACAGGCAATTATTCTTATCAATCCAGCATCATGTCGGGCAATGGCTTTTTATTGATTGGCGATGCCTACGCTTTTGTAGATCCGGTTTTTTCCAGTGGCGTTTACTTAGCAATGCAAAGCGCCACTAACGCAGCAGAGCTGGTTGATCAGCTACTCAAAAAAAGCCCTCAAGGCAAACAACTAACAAGCCAATTTGAAGATTCTGTAGCACAACAAATCAATGCCTTTTGCTGGTTTATTTATCGTTTTAATAGCCCCGCTTTACACAGCTTACTAATGTCATCTGATGAAACCAGCCAGCACCCTGTTAAACAAAAGTTGAAATCAGCCGTTATCTCAGTTTTAGCTGGAGATGCTTATAATGCACAGATTAGGTTGCCACTACTGGCGTTTAAGTTACTGTATTTAATTAATAAACTACTCGAATTCAAGCAAAACAGCGCATTTAGCATATTTAAAAAACAGCAAATGGAGGAGTAGGCTTTTAACCTGCATGCTGCATAAAAGTGCAATAAAGTGCAATAAGGTGCAATAAGGTGCAATAGGTGCAGGCTAAACCAGGGCTCCAAATTTAGCAAAAATATACTGTAAATGACTGGAACTACCCTCTTGCATTTCAGGCGCATGCTTTTTTAATTCAGGAAAAAGCTGCGTTGCTTCAGTTGCAATTTCATTTGCCAGCTGCTTAATAAATGCCATGTTTTGAATAAGCTGTTGCTGTAAATCGGCATCGCTCTGCTGCTTGTGCAAATCCTTATTCAATTTTTGTATAAACTCGATACGACTGTAATTCAAAAAAATATCACTCATATCCTGTGTCGATAGATCTACCTCGGCCCAGTGCCGGAAAAAACTCTGCATCCTGGAATTAAGCTGATATATCTGTTGCAATATGATTGCTGCAGATTGCATAAACTCCAGATCAGTTAATTTATTCCTGAAAAATAATAGCGCGATACCACTCCAATAAAGCGTGAAGTCCCAGATAACCTTTATAGTCATCACTCGGGGATTCCCCATAATAAGATATTGATCTGTATAAACAGGACCGAATGCTATAAACATGATACGAAATAGTTTCTCATACGTCTCTGTTGCTAATGTAATTTCCTCACCCGCAGACTGTTTAACAATCAACTCAGTAATAAAACTATTATTCATGGCAATGAAATCACTGCCTGGCGAGTAAAATGGATCCAGAAAAACGCCAGCATCACCAGTAATAGCCCAGCCATCCGCTGAAAACATTCTTTTGCAATTATGGGAATAATGTTTCAAGGTGAGAAAATCCTGCAACTGATCAAGATGCGGCTCAATAATCCCGGCAAATTGTGGCTCATGTTTTTTCAGCCACACGATTGCTCGCTCAAAGGTGTTGAATTCTGCATAGGGGTGAATATTAGGATCTGCCACAATACCTATGCTGGTTGCGCCTGATGAGAGAGGAATAATCCAGACCCAGTAGCCTTTGCCTAGCAAATGATTAGTACTCAACCATCGGGCTTCTTTTACCCGTTCTTGCCATTGTTGCTCAGCAGACCAATCATCCACTTTGATCTGATGATTAATTCTAAACCAGGAGGCATTCACATCATGATATGCCGGTTTTGCAAGTTTCAATTTTCGCTTCAAAACACCCATGCGCCCACTTGCATCGATCAGCCATTTGCTGTGGATAGAACTTTCCTGTTGATGCTGTAAAAGCGTGATCTGATGATTATTGTTACCTAGCGAAATGTCTTTTATCTTGCAGCTATCCTGAAAATCGATGTCTAGGGCAAGACATCGCCTGATCAATGCATTCTCAAAACGTCCTCTATCTATTTGATAGCTTTTTGAGAATGGATAAATACTCGGCCCAAGTTCAATGCGCTTGACTATATCCTGATTATCCCGATAGCTATAAAAAAATCGTAAGCCTAATTTAGGCAGTTCATTTTCCAGCTCAGTCTTCAAGCCCAGAATTTCTTCAAAGTAATAACTGGCTATTTCTACCGAAGATTCACCCACTTTATGAGCCGCTTCGGGCATAGGGTAAGTTGCTTTTTCTACAATCAGGATACTGATATTATTGATTCTTCGCTTAAGCTGGATTGCTAATGTTAATCCAGACAATCCACCGCCTATAATAAGGACATCATACGCTTTAAGCATTACTGTTCTCCGATACAAAGGTATCTCTGATATATGTGTTTGGGGAAGCTGGCCTGACAGACTTCATCGCTATTAAAAAACATCTAAGCCTGGTTCAGATCGTACTAAATACGCATATAGGCTAAAGCCTACCGCCTTATTTATTACAATCAGCTGGCTTAAGATATTATATCAATCCAGCTTTGTTTTATGCACTCACTAAGAGTAAGAACTACACAAATCCCATAATTCATCTTGCTTTTTCAAGCCTAAAACTTTCTGCGCAGTTTGCACACCGGAATAACTTACTCCATAAATCCCACCACCAGGTGTGGTCCAATGGCCTGCAAAGTATAGCCCGTCTATGGGTGCTTTATTCGCAATGCGATTTGCGCCTACTTGCTCTGGCGTAGCCGCCCAACCATATGCAGCACCTTTTTCATTCAAGGTATAGCGCTGCATTGTTATCGGTGAACCGGCTTCCAGAAATAAAATATGCGATTTTAAGCCGGGGAATTTCAGCTCGGCAAAATCCAGCATTTTTTGCATATAATCGGCTTTAGCTTGTTTCCAGTCCTTAGTCTGGTCAAAATTGGCTAAAGCCGTCAGCATCATCAGGTGCTCTCCTTCAGGAGCGAGGCTTTTATCAACTAGCGTAGGAACCGTCACACTTAACCAGGAAACCTTTCCCTGCAGCGCATTGTCATAATTAACCGCATGATTGACTTCATCATAATAAAAGGCTTCGTGATGCGCACCTGCCTGAACAAGATCCAGATCAGTGGCAATATAGACAACAAAAATTGAACAGGATACTTGCATGCGCTGTAACCGAGACAGGTAACGCCTGGGGAAATGCTCTTCACCGACCAGCTGATATACAGTTTGTAACATATCCGCATTGGCAATAACCGTCTCTGCGGATATGAATACTCCCGAAACAAGAAGTACGCCTTGAACCTTGTTATCACAAACCTGTATTTTCTGTACTTTTGATTTGAAGTAAACCTCGCCTCCAGCCTGCTTTAATCCCGCCAGCAGAGTATCAGAGAATACCTGAAATCCGCCTTTACAGTAATAAGCACCGTCTGCAACATAGCCCATCAGCATGCTTGCCCAATAAACGAACGATACTTTTTCAGGAGGTAAACCTAAATAAGGCCACAGAGCCGCAAAAATGCATTTTAATTGAGGGTCTCGGATATAGTCTCCCCAGACATCGGCGAGAGTAGAACGGCGATATTTAAATAATAAATCTAATTCAGCAGGCATGTTATTGATACTTGCCGATACCATAACATCATCACATTTGGCGACTTGTTCAGCCAACTGCAAACATAGCGATAATAACTCCGCTAAACCCTGCCGCTCATCAGGAAATAGATCGCCTAACTGCTTTACAATACCTGTAATAGAGGAAGGCAATTTAACTTCGATACCTGCTACCGAAACAAAGGCAAAGGGATTAACTTCAATAAACTCTAGCTGCTGATACTGATCTATAGCCTGGAACACTTTACGGATTACCTGTCCGCCATCCAAGCCTTCCAGCCCACAACCACTAGTGAGATGCACGCCTGCATCAAAACAATATTTTTTACGCTTAAAGCCATGCGCATAGCCACCAGCCCGGTCATGCTGCTCTAAAACCAAAACCCGCCGGCCTGACTTCGCTAACAAAGCCGCTGCTGTTAAGCCACCTATGCCACTACCAATAACAATAACATCTATTTTTCTATTTACTTTCAATTATCTAAGTGACACAGGCTGGTGGTTGAACGTTAAGGTCTGGAAATTTTGAAAGAGCCCATTGCCCAACCTATATCATACCCAGTACCCTTTCCAGATAGCGTGACAGTACTTGTAGCTCTTGGTGCCCAGCGTCCTTCAACAGATTTAATAAACCCTGCGTCACCATCCATCATAAAAGAGCTACCGTAAATATCATCTATATTTTTTACTCCACGAATTTTACCTTTACCATCAGTTACTTTATAGGCACCAAAGGTAAATCCACCTGCTTTCAAACTCAATACCACATTTGCTGTTTTACCACTTGGACAGCTAACAGTTCCTGTTCCATTGTATGTTTTATAAAAGGCCGCCCAACCTTTCATAGTATATTTTAGGTCACAATCTTCAGCATGCGCTGCAGAAAAAGACATCAAGAAAAGTGAACTAACAGCCAGGCCTAAAATTTTTGTACGCATAATTTTCCCCTTTTTTTATAAACAATTGATTATACCTAAGGCTTGATAGTTAAGCTATTAAAGGCAAGGCCTAGGTTATAACCTCCACCAACGCCTGCTCCAGCGCCTGCGATATATCCTTTAATTAAAGTACGTGCCTCAGCTGCACGAGCAAAACCTGCATGCACATCTATTGAGAAATAGGTGCCATAAATATCCCTGATACTTTTGACTCCGGTAAATTTACCTTTGGCATTTTCAATATCTCCCACACCTAAAGTTAAACCGCCGCCATGCAAGACCAGAGAAACACGGGCACTCTGCCCGTTTGTACAACTGACAATGCCCGTCCCCTTATACGTTTTATAAAAAAAAGACCAACCCGTTAAATTATATTTTATCGAACAACTTTTGCTTGTAGCCCAGGATGGTAATGGTAGCAACAAAAATAGACTGACTAATAGCCTTAAAATTGTGTGTTTCATTGTGCTTTTCAGTAAATAAATTAATTATACTGTGATTAATATGCTCAGGAGGAGCAAAAGCTAAGTTGAGTCATGTTAAAAATGAGAAAATTAATCAACTTACACCTGAGATAAACTATAGCGAGTGAACTGTTATTACTATTGACACTGCGCAAAGTTGAGCGTTGATTATCCACTGTATTTCAGATACAGGCATTTAAAACGGCTTTTCTAGTGATGCTCTATGCCATGTCTCGTTATTCGGCCACCAGAGCAATTTTCTTGAAGTGCAAGCAACATTTTTTTAAAATCACTCTTCAAGTGGCCTTCAGAATTTTCCTGCAGTCTATTGCACTAGTCGGAGAGAAACATCTAATATCACCGGCCTATCCAGCTGTGTTTCAATAGCATCCCTTAATACCGCGATATCGCTAGCCAGAACAAGTTGTGAGCTGTGTAGCTCCCCTAAAATTTTGATTTTATCATCGGACGGCACAGCAGAGACCTCAGTTAGCGACAATGTTTTACCGTTAACTGCATAAGTATTGGAGCTGATACCTTTTTCTATACGGCTATAAACCACTGTGTTAACCAAGGTTTGATACAGAGGAATGCTGATCAAAATCACCAGAATAATAGAAAAACCAAGTCCCCGGTTAACTTTAATCGCTGGCGCAAAACCTAAACAAAGAAAAGTAAACGTACCGGCTAAGGTAATGCCGACCAGATTGGTTAAAAACAGTAGTCCAGCACCGCTGATTATACTCCAGTCAAGCCAGCCTATGCCTACACCCATAACGCAAGCGGGAGGCACCAATGCCACTGCTACGGCCACGCCAGGTAAGCTTTTCTGGATACTTTCCCGGGCATGAGCATAGGCTGCTGCAACACCTGAAACTATAGCCACCCCTAAATCGAGTAAATTGGGTTGTAAACGACTTAATATCTCATTCGTTGCCTGTTCGTAAGGTAAAATAAAAGTGGTAAACGCAGCCATGAATAAGGTCAAGCCGGTACCTAAAGCCAGGACCTGCAAAGCGGCAATTAAGAGTTTGTCATCATTACGTAAAATACCCATGGATATGGACACTAAAGGCCCCATCAAGGGTGCCAATATCATCGCACCGATAACAATAGGAGTACTATTCAGGAACAAGCCAAATGTAGCCAGCATGGTACTCAGCATAATAAGTAACACAAAGGGCACTGAAAAACAGGCGTAGTTTTTTAATACTAAAGATGTTTCCTTGAAATCGTCGTCCTGGGCAATAGAAAATAAAGGGAGATGCTGTTTGAGTGTCAGCAAATGCTCCTTGCTTTGAGGCAAGGTATCGGTAATGACAATTTCCTGGCTGGGCTTATCTGATGGGGCGGCTACAAATTTTTCCCCGACCTTTACCGTGATCGCATTGTGAATAACGCTAAATTGTAATTTCTCTGCGCTACGCTCCTGGCTATCAATGTAATACCGGATAGGCTCATCACTCTCCAGCAGCAAACCCGTGGTTTCAATATAGCCGATGGATTTTGACGGACTCGGATTTGGCGATATGGCTGTCAGCACAAAACTTATATAATCCATAACCGAGGAAGGTGCAACTAAAGCAACTGACAAGGTGCCGTTGGAATTAGCTAATGTCTTATTAGCGTAGTGTTCGGCCATGGATTCTATGTCGTTTTCAATAACCACGGCACCGACCAGAGCGGTCTTTATTTTGGTACCCTTTTGGGTGGTCATGACAACCGTCTTTGGTTTTAAACGAAATAATGCCATTAAGTCGGCCGGGACAGCCTTTACACGCTGCCAGATAAGCGCCTGATTATCCGCCATATGGCGTAATTCAATTAACGGGACATCGCCTAGCGTTACCAGCCAGGTAACGACTTCGTCATTGCATAATAGCAAATCCAGTTGCATACCTTTTCTAGCATCTAAGGCAATAGGCATAGCATCTTCCATTTTTACCGGTATCCGATATAAACGACAAACCTTGGATTTTGGATGTACAGGAAGTAAGCCCACTTTAAAATGATGCTGATAAGCTGATCCTAATAAAACGCCCAGATCAGAACTTTCCAGCAAAGCAATCACATGCGGATTTTTGGCTAAATAACCCGGCGCATTAGCAACAAAATCGGCTAACTCAACAGCTTCTAATGTTGCGCCAAGATGCTCAGCACAATCTTGTGCATGTGCTATTAAATGTTTTTGTTCAGGCTTATGGACCAGCCAGGCTATCTCGATGCTTGACATAAATTAATTCCCCTCTAATAAACTAACTGTAGTTTGCTGATTTTCTGGACAAAAAACTTCCTGATTACATACAATTCCCGGCTATTCCTCAATCCTTAAAGACCAAGATCATCCAGAGGACTGACCACACTCTGCTCACCTTGATTTAAAACATGCTTATAAATCATCGTGGCCTCCAGGCTCTTATGCCCCAGCAAAGATTGAATCATACGGATATCAGTGCCGCGTTGTAATAAATGCGTGGCAAAACTATGTCTGAAAGTATGTGCACTAACGCTTTTTACCAGGCCTAATTTTTTAACTGCCCCTTTAATGGCTTTATTAATAACCGACGGATCAATATGATGACGGCGAACCTCCCCTGAACGAGAATCAGATGATACGCTTCTGGCAGGAAATACGTATTGCCAGCCCCACTCCTTTGCAGCATTAGGGTATTTTTTATCTAAGGCATTGGGTAAATATACCATTCCCAACCCGTCCAGCAAGTCTTTTTCATGCATTAATTTCACTCGCTGCAAATGATCTTTCAAGAATGGCATTAAACTATCTGAGAAAGTAATTACCCGATCTTTATTGCCATTAGCAGAACGTACCGTTATCTGTTTATAATCAAAGTCTATATCCTGCACGCGCAACCTGACTGCCTCGGTGATACGCAAGCCACTGCCATAAAGCAATTTGACAAGCAACTGTGGGACCCCTTCCAGGAAAATAATAATATGCTTAACTTCATCCTGAGTAAGCACAACAGGAAGCTTACGCTTTTTAGTAGACCGGATAGCATCTGCAGTTTTTTCTAAAGGCTGGTCTAGTACCCGTTTATACAAAAAAACCAACGCGTTCATAGCCTGATTTTGCGTCGATTCCGCTACCTTGCGCTGTACCGCCAAATAATGCAGAAACTCTTCAACTTTTGTTTCAGGTGTAATTAACATTTCAGTACGGTCAATCATTTCATGAAACTGCATATACTGCCTAATCCAGTCAGAGTAAGCCCTTTCCGTATTAATTGAATAATGATTAAGTCGCATGATTTGTCGCACATCATCCAGTAAAGTGCCATTTTTTGGTATTGACATAACTTTCTCTTGTGACTAGACTTTAAATTATTATTTAAGGCAAGTTTGCCCGATTTACAAGCTAATATCAACAATTCAGAAAAAATATCCTTGATAATAAATTTAAAAATATGCCTTATTTATCTGGTAATATCAAGTTATCAGAGCGTGATAGCCTGTTAATTAATATATTTAGGCGCCCAATGGCATCACCCTATATGCCACAACTTCTGGAGGAGTAACAATGGATAAAATAACAAGTAATTCAAGTGCTGCCCTGAATGACGAAAATGCTATCTTGAATGCGGTAGAGCAGTTTTATTCCGCACTGAACCTGACATTTACGGGTGACATAGAGCTAATGAACGAGGTCTGGTCACACGCAGACGACGTTACCTATATGGGCCCGCAGGGCGGATTCCAGGTCGGATGGGAGAAGGTGCTTGAAATTTGGAAGGAGCATACGGCAATGCACATCGGAGGTATAGTTAAACCAACCGATATGCAAATTACGTTAGGCCAGGATATCGCAATCACGCACAATTACGAAAAAGGAGAAAATACCTCCGCTAAAGGAGAGCCACAGAAGGTATCAATCCGGGCGACCAACATATTCCGTAAAGAAGGAGAGAAGTGGAAAATGATCGGACACCACACGGATATACTGCCCTTCCTGGAGAAATGAGTCTAAGTAGATTTGCGGTCGAATCTGCAACCCATGAGGTATATAGGTTAAAAAAATTAAGTTAATCAATAACTCTGACAGTTTTAACACGACAATCACCTCGCGAGGTTGCGCCTTCAAAACTTTTTAAAAATTTGATGATTATCCAGACTGTAACTTGTGCTGGATACTGTTATGTAACTCAACCAAATTATAATCTAAAGCTTTTTTAGTAATATGCTCAAGATATTTATCAATGTTGCGCTCATGCAATAGACCTTTTTTCTGCGTAATCGCAGATAGCATCCAGGAATTAATAGAATAATGATAATGGTTCAAGTCTTTATAAGTGGCAATATCATCTATAAATTTCTCTTCACCAAATGAATATATTTCAAGATTTGAATACTTATCACTTTTTTCAGCTAAATATCTCAATATTTTCTTATATACTTTAAATTTTGGCAGGTCATATTGCGCCCAAATGGCATATTGGATTCGTGAGTATGGAGGATCAAATAGTATAAAATTAGTATTTGGATGCATCCTCACAAAATCAATAATATTTTCATCTATATATTTTTTAGCCATACTGATAGTGGTATCTACATTGTCTAATGATATTAATTCTTGTCGTTTTAGATGTTCGACAGTTTCAGAAATATTTTTAATCGATTTAATTATTTGCCCATTCTCTTTAGCGGCAATCCATTTATCAAAACCACCAAACCGAACACTATGGTTTGGATTTGCAAACCAGGCATTTGGCCTATCTAGTGTAACTTTTTCACCTATACATCCCTCAGATTTTGACAGAAGAAAAACACAAGATAAATATTTATTATTAAAATAAACCCTAAAGTCATTCCAAGAATTTTCATCATAAAGGTAGTCAAATTGAGATAGTGGATAGTGTGGGTATTCTCTCTCCTGCTGTACATACTTATCAACGTCCAAAGAATAGAAAATCGTCTTAATCTTGTGTTGACGAAAGAGAGAACGCAAGACTATCGCCCGTTCAAAGTAGCTGCTCCCTGATAAGGATATATTTATAAATTTTCCTCCAAGTTTTTGATTCGCTTCTTTTGAAGAAGTGTTTTCTATCATACTTGTACCCAGGATAACTGAATCATAATCATCATAGTTATTGAGGATTCCTGCAGCTTGTTGACGCATATTTGTACTGAAAGTAACTTCACGCCCCCATGCTTTATGGAAAATTTGCATAGGGTCATAAATATAATATGCAGGTAAAAGTAGTCCAAATGAAACGACTATGATTAAAAAATAGATAAGGATTATTCGTTTATATTTTTGCATTTTAAAAATTAAAATATAGAAACTCTGTATAAGGTGCATTTATCATGTTCATTATCGTCAACACAGTTAGCAAAGCAGTAAAAATAGCCAAGCCAATAGTGGGTTTTGCAGAATTTATATTTATCCTTTCAGTGGAATTTTTAAAGACTAGGATTAAAACAAAGGTAGCAAGAATCCATATTGGAGTGTATAAATCGCCCCTGAGTGCTCCCATCCAAGCCCCAAATTTGACATCATATTGTTGTAAAAATGACAACCGAGCAGATAAAGAATATGGCAACATGATGTTATTCAAATTAAACATTGAACTCAAAACTTTAATAGCATCATGCCACTCTTTAGCTCTAAAAAACACCCAAGCAATATTTACAAAGTTAAAAGTGATAAACCAAGCCAAAACAGAATTCATTTTAAAGCCAAGTTGATTCCATGCTCTCTGAATCATCAATGCCATACCATGCAAAAAACCCCAAAATACAAATGTCCAACCAGCACCATGCCAAATACCACCAATAATGAAGGTTGCCATGAGATTGGCATAGGTTTTGAAGTTGCCTTTTCTGTTACCACCTAAAGGGATATAAATATAATCTTTCAAGAAGCGACTAAGAGTAATATGCCATCTTCTCCAAAAGTCTTGGATACTTGTCGCCTTATAGGGTGAATTGAAGTTAATAGGCAATTTGATATTAAACAAAAGTGCTGCGCCAATAGCCATATCGGTATAACCACTGAAGTCAAAGTACAGCTGGAATGTATAAGAGAGTGATGTTGCCCATGCTTCAAATAGATTTAGTTTTTCCGCTACATCAAAGCCTTGTGTTGCCCATACTGCAAAGGTATCTGCAATGACAACTTTTTTAAAGAGACCAATAGAAAAGATAAACAAGCCGACTGCAATGTTTCTATAGTTTTTAACTTTATGTCTACTCTTATCAAACTGAGGCATCATCTCTGCATGATGTACGATTGGACCAGCAATAAGCTGAGGGAAGAATGTTACAAAGTTTGCATAGTTAAGGAAGTCATACTCTTTTGTTTCACCTCTATAACTGTCCACAACGTAAGCTATTTGCTGGAAAGTAAAGAAAGAGATGGCTAAGGGTAATGCTAAGTTAAGTAAGGAAACATTTCCATTTGAAGCAAGGTTTACATTCTCTATTAAAAAATCTGCATATTTAAAATATCCAAGTAAGGCAACATTGGCGATAACGCAAAAAGTAAGAAGTGTTTTTTTACTGACTTTTGTGTGTTCATTCTCTTTTGAGAGAGAAACACCGACGACATAATTGAAAAGCATTGAAACCAATATAATCGGAAGATAAGCTATGTTCCACCAGCTGTAAAAGAAGAGAGATGACAAAACCAAAAATGCTTTACTTGCTTCTGTTAATCTTTTGCTATTGAGATAGAAGTATACAAGGAATGTTATCGGCAAAAAGGCGAAAATAAATTCATAACTATTAAATAACAATTTGTAATGCCTCTTGAATTAATATATTAAGCGAATGCAGAGGGGGGGGGGTGTTCAGGCCTTTCGATAAAAGACTCACTCTAGCCTTTTTATCGGCCCATCTCAATCATAAGTAAGAGAAAGAGTTGCTGACGCTTTAGAAGTATAACCAGCAACCCATATAAAAAAGGGGCATTTTAAATGCTCCTTTTTTATTTAATCGTAACTGTAATGCTTACGCAGTGTTTTGGTTACTGCCCACA
>CAYWLM010000076.1:0-13727 GCA_964459125.1 uncultured Methylomonas sp.
TGTAAGCACTCATCACTTTATTTCTGATGCAGATGTGATTACTCAGGCAAAAGCCGAAAATAGTACCCGTGCCGTACAGGCAATGCGCAAGGCACAGCACCTAGGTTTATTGCAAAACAGCATTGTTGCAGTGGGCAATGCACCAACAGCCTTACTGGAAGTAATCCGCATGATAAAAGAAGAAGATTTACGTCCAGCCCTCATTGTCGGTATGCCGGTTGGTTTTGTGTCTGCTGCCGAATCAAAAGCAGAAACTGCGTTATTAAACGATATACCCTGGATTGTTAGCGAAGGAAGAAAAGGTGGCTCAACGCTAGTTGTGGCAGCTATTCATGCTTTATTAGCACTCGCAGAGCAAGCCAACAAATAAGCGTAAGTGTTTGTTTTAATTAACTGCACTTATAAATGAAGTGCGGCTATATAAGGACATCAACACCTAAGGCATACATATTTTTAAAATTATTTTGAACGACTACTTGCCCATGCTATCAGCTTGTTTTTATTAGCATTATAGACATGAAAAGGTGAAGTAAAAACAGGCATACCTTTCATGTTCCTGATGGTAAAAAATATAATTATAAGCTGAGGAGAGACTTAACCCCGAATAGTAGAGAGGCTATAGCCTTAACTTCCAGAGCATTATTTGCACTGCGGATTTTTACCTTTAGCTTGTGCTTCTTGACGCAATTTCAGCGCGGCTGGCATATGCTTTTGCAAATCCGTAATTCGTGTTTCATGTGCGGGGTGAGTCGACATAAATTCAGGCGGGCTCGCTCCACCTGCTTTACCCATATTAATCCAGAGGGTTATGCTCTCACGCGGATCAAAGCCTGCTTTTGCCATTAAATCCAGACCATAAATATCTGCTTCAGATTCATGGGCTCTGCTATACGGCATAAGAATGCCGTATTGAGCGCCAAGTCCTAATAAGCCCATGCCGGATTTTCCTAATTCAGATTGAGGGCTCAATATCGCCTGAGTTATCGACATACCTTGACTAACTACTGTTTGTTGAGAAACGCGCTCATTACTATGGTTCGCTAAAACGTGAGCTACTTCATGGCCTAGCACGGCTGCTAATTGATCTTGATTTGTTGCAACGTCTAAAAGCCCGGTATGTACCCCGATTTTGTGAGCCGGAAGTGCAAATGCATTAGCTGATGGATCTTTGAATACCACAACTTCCCACTCGCCACCTACTTCATTGGTAATAGCCGTTGCTACGCAACGTACATAGGCGTTGATTTTTGCATCTTGCTCAATTGGCGTATCCTTTTTCAAAGTATCAAATGCCTGAATACCCATCTGATCCATTTCACCACTAGACATCATCAGTAACTGGCTTCTTCCAGTAGGGGATGTTGCGCAACTTGACAATAAGGTAGACAACAGAATAATTGAGAGTAATTTTATTAACATGTTTTTTTCCGTAGACTAGGTGTTTTTTGCAGGAGTATACCTGAGTATGAGTAGCATAATAATTAATTATGCTATAGTCTGCCATGAAAAGTAAGGCATGACATAAAATGCCGTTGGATGTGATAAGTTACCGAAACGCTTTATCTGCGAATGATGCCTCAGGATCATGCTCTACGTTAATATGCATACCTTGATTTACTTACTCTATACAAGTACTACACCCAATGACCCCTAAAAAACCCAAAGGTACTCGCAAAGGTTATACCACAGGAGCTTGTTCAGCAGCAGCTGCAAGAGCAGCGGCTTTAGGGCTATTGACCGGTAAAGTGCCAGAGCAGATTGAATCTTTATTGCCTAATGGTCAGCGCGTCAGCTTTACTGTGCATCAAAGTTCGCTGACAGCTGACCATGCTCAAGCCGTCATTATAAAAGATGCAGGAGATGATCCTGATTGTACGCATAAAGCGCATATGACAGTCGATATACGTTTATTAGCCGATTCAGTCAATCAAGTGTTATTAAAAGGGGGTGATGGTGTGGGGACCATTACTATGCGCGGCCTGGGTTTAGATGTCGGTGGTCCGGCAATTAATCCTGTTCCACGTAAAAATATTGAGGCTAATATCCGCGAGGTAGCAAGCGAACTCTTGCAAACGCAGAGCCTGGAAGTGACTATTTCAGTCCCCGGAGGCCGCGATATGGCAAAGAAAACCTTGAATGATCGCTTAGGCATTATTGATGGGATTTCCATTTTAGGCACTACCGGCATTGTCCACCCTTATTCCACCGCTGCTTTTCGCGCCAGTGTAGTACAAGGTGTCGAGGTGGCAGCTAATCAAGGCCAGCAAACAGTGGTATTAACCACTGGCGGACGTACTGAAAAATTTACAATACGTGAATTACCGGAATTAGACCCCGCATGTTTTGTACAGATGGGAGATTTTTTAGGCCCTGCCTTAGATAGTGCGCAACAGGTCGGTATTAAACAAATTATTATTGGTGGCATGGTGGGTAAAGTCAGCAAAATTGCTCAGGGTGAAATCATTACTCATGCACGTCGTAACCCGGTTAATACTCAATTATTAGCGGATCTTGCTGCTGCAGTAGGTGCCGATGCAGCGGTTTGTACTGAAATAGCCAGTGGTGAAACAGCCAGATTTGCCGGAGAGCGCATGCAAGAATTAGGCTTAGGTGCTGCTTTTTATAGAGCTTTGTGCGCACGCGTCGTTGCGACACTGGAGGCACGTTATCCTGGGGTTTTTAGCTATCGAATATTGATGTGTGATTTTGAAGGAGGAAAATTAATAGATTATGTCTAATCGTTGTCAGGTTATCGGGGTATTGGATAATGGTCTTGAAGGCCTTTCATACCATGCATTAGAAGCTTTAGAAAATGCCGATGTTGTGATCGCCGCAACCCGGGTATTAAAGCTATTTTCAGATACTATCAATTCCGCAGAATGTAAGGATTTAACAGGGCATTTAACTGAAGTGCCAGAATGGATCAATCGCGCTTTAGCTGAGCAAAAGAAAGTTGTGGTGTTAGCAACAGGAGATCCGCTATGCCATGGGATTGGCAGTTTTTTAGCTAAACAGCTGGGTGCTGAACAACTGGATATTATGCCTAATATTTCTGCTGTGCAATTAGCATTTGCGAGCATTGGAATGGCTTGGCACGATGCTAAAATCTGCTCGGTACATAATAAAGATGCCGGAGATTGGCAAATGGGTTCTGGTGCTGAACATGGTTTTTATAAACTATTACAAGCGATAAATCAGTACGATAAATTAGCGATTTTAACCAGTCCTGAAAATAATCCTGCGCGTATTGCACGTATGTTAATCATGGAAAATATGCAAGATTTGTTTAGCATGGTGGTTGCGGAAAATTTACTTTGTGCGGATGAAAGAATATTTCAGAATGTCAGTATCACTGAATTAGCAGAGCAAGCTTTTAATGGTAACGATGTGGTTATTTTATCCAGACAACACGCTAAACAGCCAGAATTACTTTTTGGCTATGCGGATAATACTTTCAAGCAACGTAAACCTGATAAAGGCCTTATTACCAAACGCGAAGTACGTGCAGTTTCACTGGCAAGAATGCAATTAACATCAACAAGTATCGTCTGGGACATTGGTGCAGGATCAGGTTCAGTAGGAATCGAAGCAGCAAAATTATGCCAGAACGGTCATATCTATGCCGTAGAAAAAAATATCGCAGATTTTGCTATTGCAAACGAAAATGCGCGTGACTTTGCGCTGCATAATTACACTTTAATTGAAAATAAAGCGCCCCTGGGAATGGAGAACTGGCCTGCCCCCAATGCTGTGTTTATTGGCGGCTCTGGTGGCGAACTGGCCGAACTGATTGAGCTTTGCCTGGATAGGCTACAAGCTAAAGGCTGCCTGGTAATGAACTTTGTTACTTTAGAAAATTTAAGCACGGCTCTGGAAGTATTAAAACAAAGTGGCGCAACGTGGGATATCACCCAATTACAAGCATCCCGCAGCCAGCCTATTTTACATATGCATAGAATGCGTGCTGAAAATCCAGTCTGGATCGTTTGTGCTCAAAAGGAAAAACAAGTATGAGCGGTATGTTATACGGCGTCTCTTTAGGTCCTGGCGATCCAGGCTTAATCACGCGAAAGGCTTGGGATTTATTGCACTCAGGTGCGGACTGGACGTACCCTGTGAGAAAAAGGCAAGGTAAAAGCTATGCACTCAATATCGTTCTGGAAGCAGGTTTAATACCGCCAGATAACCATACTGAACTGGTTTTCCCGATGACGCATGATCGAGAAATATTAGCTAAGTACTGGCTACAAGCAGCACAGCAGGTTTTAGCCAAATTACAGGCTGGCAAAGATGTGGTTTTTTTAGTGGAGGGAGATGCTTCAACCTACTCGACTTTTCAGCATTTGGCAAAAACTATCGCCGCACTGGATGCAACTGTTTATATCGAGACGATTGCAGGAGTCAGTTCTTTTAATGCTGCCGCAGCACGCGCTAAAATGCCGCTGGCCGATACAGATGATACCGTAGCAATTATTCCCGCTGGATACGGTATCGAAATGATCGAAAATATGTTAAACGACTTTGATACCTTAATATTATTAAAGGTAAAGCCAATACTTGATGATATACTCAATCTATTAGAACATAAGGATTTATTAACTCAGTCTTGTTTTATCGAAAAAGCTGGGTCTAGTGAAGAGCGAATTGTCCACGATGTATTAAGTTTAAAAGGACAAAAAGTCAATTATCTATCATTGCTAATGATACATAATTCCCATAGAATGAAGGGGGAACTTATCCGCGGTTGTCGGAAAAAGTAAACTCCACTTATAACAAAAATAGAGGAAATATTATGAATGGTACTCAGAAATTAATGGCGGCAGTAATTGGTGTATTTGTGCTGGGCTTTATGATGGTCGGTTCAAACAAAGAAAAAACCAATGAACAAAAAGAAAACGAGTCTATGGTTAGAGCAACCGTGGCAATGGAAACGATGGCATCAAGAAAATGCCCAGCGGCGATAAAGAAATTCACCGGTGGCCGGGTTTATTTTCCAACCTCTACCGATACTGATCATCAAACTTTTGTTGCCATGACCTGGGATGCTGCAAAGACCGATGATGAATATAGCTTTCAAAAAGCAGTGTGTACTTTACACGAAACTGTAGGTGGGATTTCTTCATTAGTAATAGACGGCAAAACGCTTATCAAAAAAGAAGTAAAACGTTAAAAACACAGCTTTAGTGACCCGAAATAAATAATACAAAAGACTGCCAATCCCTAAAAGTTAAGCAGTCTCTTGGCTAACACTGGGGTTTGATTCCCAGCGATGAAAATAAAAAGCAGCTAATTATCATAGCTGCTATTTCCTACTGTTTTACTAGGTTATAATGTTGTTTTTTATAATCCTGTCATATTATGCCCACTCCTAAAATTGCTCTAGTCGCCATCACCAAGCATGGTGCCAAGCAAGTTGCACAACTTGCTACAAAACTCCCCGATGCTGACCTTTTAGTCTCAGAAAAATTCCGTGACTTACTAGAAAATAGCCATCCATCTGCCCAGTTCTATAGTGGTCCTTTTCGAGAGCAAATCGCCAGGCTATTCCTAAATTATGATCAAATTGTATTTTTTGTCTCCTTAGGTGCTGTGGTGCGTTTAGTGGCTCCGTTTTTAAAATCTAAAGACGAAGACCCTGGCATTATCGTCGTAGATGATGCTGCACAGTTTGTTATTCCTGTTTTATCTGGCCATGTCGGCGGAGCTAATGCCTGTGCTCAAATGCTGGCTGATTTATTACACGCAACGCCGGTATTAACAACAGCGTCAGATGTCGGCAATACTATTCCCGTAGATATTTTGGGGCGTGAATTGGGTTGGCAAATTGAAGCACCTAAAATTAATATCACTCGCGTCTCTGCGCACGTGGTGAATGAAGAACCTATTGCCTTCATTCAGGAAGCCGGCAGTAAAAACTGGTGGACGCGTAGCACTCCATTACCTAAAAATATTTTTTTATTTGAGAACTTTGCAGGTGTTGATTTAAGTCAGTTTAAAGCGGTGTTATGGGTGACGAATCAAGATGTTCCTGATAGCCTTTGGCAGCAACTTGATGAGAGCCTGGTGGTCTACAGAGTTCCTGAATGAAGCTAGCTTTAGGCTTAGGCTGCGATAGAGGCACGCCACTGATTACCTTAGAAACAGCAATTGATAAAGCACTGGCTTCTGCTAATCTATGCCTTGAGCAAGTGGTGCATTTAGCTAGCATCGATAAAAAACAGGATGAAGTTGCTTTATTACAATTAGCTGAGAAACTCACTTTACCACTGCACTTTTATTCCGCAGAACAGTTAGCCAACGTGCCTGTTCCCAGCCCATCTGCAGTGGTTATGAAATATGTAGGCACACCTTCAGTATCTGAAGCTGCCGCGATTTTAGTGGCAGAGACTGATATGTCTGATTTATTAGTTGAAAAATTCAAATACCGTGGTGAAGAGGGTAAAAACGCAACGGTTTCCATCGTAAGAATGAGAACAAAAACATGAACGGAAAAATTTATTTAGTCGGTTTTGGTCCTGGCGCAAAAGAGCACATGTCTTTTAAAGCCAGAGCCGCCATAGCAGAATCCGATGTAGTGATCGGCTACACAACGTATATAAAATTAGTCATAGATTTGCTTGACGGCAAAGAAGTGATCAAAAAAGGTATGACCGAAGAAATTGACCGTTGTGTAGAAGCTTATGAACAAGCAAAACAGGGTAAAATAGTTGCCTTGATTTCTTCTGGTGATATTGGTGTCTATGGCATGGCTGGGCCTACCTATGAAGTGCTATTGCAGGCGGGCTGGAAACCCAGCGATGATATTCAGGTAGAAATAGTTCCTGGAAGTACCGCGCTATCAGCTTGCGCTTCCTTAGTTGGCGCACCGTTGACCCATGATTTTTGCTCGATTTCTTTATCTGATTTATTAACTCCGTGGCCGGTGATTGCGCGACGTATCGAAGCTGCAGGACACGCTGATTTTGTGGTTGCTTTATATAACCCTAAAAGTGGCCGGCGTACTCAGCAAATTGTCCAGGCACAAGCTATTTTATTGCGTTATCGTCGCCCCGACACGCCGGTTGCCATTGTTAAGTCTGCCTATCGACGCAGGCAGTCGATTCAGCTTGTGCGCCTGGATGAAATGGCGGAATGCGATATAGGTATGCTCACTACGGTATTAATTGGTAATTCATCGACCTTTATTAAAGAAGGATTGATGATTACTCCGAGAGGATATGCGAATAAATACAGCAGTCTAACTGGGGCAGAAAAAGACGGTGAGCAAGCAGGTATTTCACTAACAATGGGCCTGGAAGGCTGGTACGCTTGTTTACGCGAATATGTACAGGAAACCCCTGGTTTGACCCTAGAGAAAATTGCCGATTATTTTGGCGTTGCCGTAGGTGAAGTGCTGAATGCAATAGCGGCAGGCGAAAGCGCCGGTGAACATAAAGCAGCACGTATTCAAACGGACAAACTAAATGAAGTCATTATGAGCTGTGAAACATGGGGGCGTTTACGCGGTATAGTGCGCGCCGAAGCAGGTGCCGTTAGTGAATTATTTTTACAGGCAAAAGATTTTCAATTACGCGGTGACTGGTTAAATATCGAAACGGAGGCATTTCACTGCCATATTAATTGGCACAAAGTAGATTCCGCATATCTGGCTTGTCGCGAAGGCAAATCTTATGGTGTCAACTTTATTGATAATAAAGGACACCTGGTTTTTAGACTGCTACTGACTAAAGAAAACGGCGAGTTCAGTGCCGCAAAACTAGAAGCCTATTCACAAACATGGCAAGCACTAACAGAGGAGCAAAACAATGTCTGAGGTAATTAAACCTAAAATGATGGATTATACCCGGCACCTGCTAGTTTGTGTTGGAGAAAGATGTTCTGAAAACAGCACAGGGCAAGCTCTTTACGATCAGTTGAAAGACAAATTCAAAGAATCTGGATTGAATGAAGGGGCGCTTAGAGTCAAACGCAGCAGAGCAACTTGTTTTGGAACCTGCAAATCTGGCCCTCTTATTTGCGTGCAACCGGATGGAGTCTGGTATTATGATGTTTCCAGCGAAAAATTGGATCGAATTATAAAAGAGCATCTGCTGGGTGGTGTGCCTGTTGCCGATTACATTTATCATCAAGGGCCAGGCGCGACAATATAAAGAAATGAAGAAAGAGGTTTATATGGCTACACAACAATATACAGGGGCTATTGCAGCCTGGAAAGATGATAGAGGGTTCGGTTTTATCAGAACCGAAAGTGACAACAAAGAAGACGATGTATTTATTCATATCTCATCATTAAACAATATGAGCCGACGCCCACGAGTCGGAGATATTATTCATTACGATTTAATCGAAGAAAACGGCAAAACAAAAGCAAGCAATGCAATTATCGAAGGGGTAGAGCCCTTCCAAGACACCTCTAAGAGTTGCAATACCTTTTTAACAGTGCTTATTACTGCTATTGTTGCAAGTGCCATTACCTATGTGGTTCTTACTAAAGTATTAGAAACAGATAACAGCTGTTTAAACGGACTAAGCATAGAGCTTACGGACTAAGCATACTGCTTTAAATAACTTTTTTTCTAACGGGGTGGGCATTGCCCACCCTTTCCCCGCTCCTCGATATAAAAAACCGGCACAGAAATGAAACCATACCTTAGTTTGGCCATCATCCCTCTCACTTTATTTATCACTGCTTGCAGTAACTTACCTCAAATACATAAAAAAAATGAACCCAGCGCACACATATCACATATACAGGTAGATGCAGAGGTTCACCGATTACTACAAATGGAAATGCAAGCTATCCAGACAGGCATGATGTCATTAGTTCCTGCTATCGCCAGTGGTGACTGGGAAAAAATAGCCGAAATCGGTAAAAATATAGAAGCTAGTTATCTATTAAAACAACAACTAACAACTGCTCAGCGCCACGCCCTACATAAATCTTTCCCAGCGGAATTTATCAAGCAAGACCAGGCCTTCCATAACTCAGCAGGTAATTTAGCTCATGCTGCAGAAATGGAAAATCCTGAAATTGTTAACTTTTACTTCTATAAATTAAACACCGCCTGTGTCGAGTGTCATACTGAATTTGCCGCAAAAAGATTTCCCATGTTAGTGCCTGAGCAAAAGAAATCTCATCATTAAAAATGTAGTGTAAGACATTGCTGACAAGTAATATATTGATTGATATGATGCAAAGGTAATTCGTATAAAATAATCTACCCCATTTCCTAGGTGCTGCATTCCTTGGTAAAGAGCGTAGGAGCGAGATTTGCATTTTTTAATAATTGTGAATTACTTAAGCCCGAGTATATCGGGATATTATTTAATTACATGGCCGCAGATTGAAGCGTATGTTTTTGTATAAAAATATACGTTTTATCTCAATATAGAAACCTGGATCTTAAAAAGGAAATAATCATTATGTTTACTAAACAACTCGCAGCAGGCTTGGTTATGTTTTGTTTGCTCTGGATAGGGCCAGTACAGGCTGAAATAGATTTATCTGAAAACCCGGTTGGCCAGAAGAGCATTGCTGTTAAAGAGCTAGGGTATCGCTTGACTCCACTCTCACAGGAAGATTTACTGGCCACGGCCGATCATTGGCAAGACTTATTGCAATCTCATCTACAAGAGATCAGTGAACTGCATATACTAATTGCTCAGGCTGATGCTACTCAAAAAGAAGTCATGCTAGAGCAATTAAAACAGCTAAAAGAGCAACAAATTAAACTCACGGATCGATTCAATTTAATTCTACAAGAGTTTCAAAGCAAAGGGGGGGATCTTACTGATTATCAGACTTATCTGGATGCAGTATCTGGTGTAAAGTTTGAAGCCAACGACTCTAGTTTAATCCTGGCATCCATAACTGGCTGGCTTGAATCTCCAGAAGGAGGAATACGCTGGGCGACAAATTTCAGTTTATTTTTAGTGACTCTTTTTATCTTTAACCTGTTTGCCGGCTTTTTTTCCAGAATAATTCAAAAATCGCTAAGCAGACTAAAAAACACGTCAACCTTGCTGCAGGAATTCTTTGTAGGCCTGGCACGAAATTTGACAAAAGCAATTGGTATTATGGTTGCTCTGACTATGCTAGAAGTAAATGTCGCTCCTCTGGTTGCAGGCTTGGGTGCCATTGCCTTTATCGTTGGTTTTGCCTTGCAGGGCACTTTAAGTAACTTTGCCTCTGGATTAATGATTTTATTTTATCGCCCTTACGATATTGGTAATGTGGTCAACGTTGCCGGTATGACGGGTACTGTTTATTCCATGACTCTGGTATCAACAACATTAAAATTACCTGATAATCAAACGGTAGTAATTCCAAATAACTCAATCTGGGGTAGCTCAATCACTAATGTAACCGGAAGCAAGACACGCCGCGTGGATATGGTATTCGGTATCGGCTACGATGATGATATAGCCAAGGCAGAAAGCGTGTTGCTGGATATATTGCAACAACATCCTTTGGTACATAAAGATCCTGCACCAGTCATTAAAGTACACGAACTTGGCGATTCATCGGTTAATTTTGTGGTCCGCCCCTGGGCTAACACCAGTGATTATTTTGCCGTCTATTGGGATGTCACTCGTGCTGTAAAAGAACGTTTTGATGCGGAAAATATATCTATCCCTTATCCTCAACAGGACGTGCATATGCACACAGTAGAAACCTCAGCCTAAGCTTTTGTCCCTGTTATCATTCTCAGCTAGGCAATAAATACTGAACTGTTTCTGGATATACAGTCAACCCAGTGCTGTTTAATTAAGAGTCAACATCTTCGCCCGAAAGCGAAGGTTGAGACAGGGGGATTGAAATACCTGGTTTTATCTTCCCCATACCGCCTTCGTTAATCTCAGCCACACAAATGCAATATCTGCACAGAGTTGAGCGACAACAATTATTAATGAAGGTTCTTAGAATATGAAAATATGGGTTGATGCCGATGCATGTCCAGTAGTGCTAAAAGATATTTTATGTAGAGCTGCTGAGCGTACCGGAGTTTTTATCACTTTTATCGCTAATCAGTTTATACGCTTACCACCCTCGCGTTATATTAAATTTATCCAAGTGGGCAAGGGGTTTGATATCGCGGATAATGAGATAGTGCTAAGACTTGATGCAGGTGATCTTGTTATCACAGGTGATATTCCATTGGCAGCAGAGGCGATTGAAAAAGGCGGCTATGCATTGAATCATCGAGGTGAAATGTATACCGCCAACAATATTCGAGAATGCCTCAATATGCGCGACTTTATGGATACGCTGCGCTCCAGTGGCATAGAAACAGGTGGTCCATCGGCATTAAGCCAAAGTGATCGACAAGCTTTTGCAAATCAACTGGATAAGTTTTTAAGTCAATAAAGCGCAGAAATCATTGTGCCATTTATTTTCCTCACAGCTATTTCCAGACGCAGCATTCCCTGTCACACTTAGGTGAAAATGATGTCTAAAATAAATAGGCATTCAGTTATTATATGCTGTATACAGCTGACAAATAGTTTGCTTCTCCAAGAGCTTCTCAGCTACCACCCCCCCCTTTAAAAGGTGAATATCTATGAAGAAATATTTAATTTCAATTTCTGTTCTAATCACTTTGTCCTCGAACCAACTTATTGCGGATGATATATCTGGCGGGCCCAGGGTTAATATGCACTCCGGTGAGGTAATTATTCCTTGCATAAATGTGGATGACCCGGGAGGTAAATACGACGGCAGATATTTTGATGTCAGACTTGAACAAAGAGACGATTCTTTTGCCTTTATTTCTGGCATGGAGGAAAACGAGGGAGCGTGTATAAAATTGATAGAAGCTTCATTGAATGCAGATGAAGATACTTCTGATGTCAATGGCAATTTCGGTAGCACTAGCCTATTGAATAATCCACCAGGCGCTGGTTGGGTAGGTCTTATCGGTATCGACTATCAGCCTAATCACTACCCTGCTGGTCATATTTTCAACGATCATGACGTATTTTACGTTGGAATGGATAGCACTAATACACCAGTGACGAATGTCCATGCAGAATTAACCCAGCTCCAGGCGGCTGGCTTTAGCATCGCCCGGTCCTACCAGACGGCCCCTTACGCCTGGATCGACATCATCAAGCAAGCAAGCACCCTGGGTTTATCTGTCATCTACGAAGCGGATATCCCTAAGGGCGGCAATCAGAGCTCGACAACGGCCGCCTTGCAGGTACTTAACAACGTCATTGCAGCGGTGGGCGCCAATACCTTTCTAAATACCGTGTCACTGGTTCTCGCGGGGCATGAAAACTACAGCGACACCAATATTAATTACCTGACCAGCGCGATTCGGCAAATACAGGTCACACTGGCAGCGAAAAAACTATCCTCCATACCCGTTGGGACTGCACTGATTTCAGGCAATCTGGTCGACCCCGGAAATCCCGACATACCAAAATTAATTAATGCTTCGTCTGCGAATGCTCCTCTGGGCTTCGATCCCTACCCGTTTCAGTGGGGCGTGACGCCCGTTGATGAAGCCGCAAACAATGCTGCACTCGATAACTCCATTGCACAAAACTACGAGAGGATCAAGGGGCAACCATTCTATCCCCCCCTCAAACCGATACTTATGGCGGAAACCGGGTGGGCAACCAAAGGAACTGGTCAATGGGCTAAATATGCCTGCTACAATAATTCAAATAATCCATGTAAGCCAAGCGTGGCAAATGCCGCCGCCTATCTGCAAGACCTTTATGGTTTCGTGCGCACGACAAGCAACACGAGTAGTGCGCTAATCTTCGAAGCCTATGACGAACCAGCAAAATCTCCAGCACACCCGGACAATGCTGAAAACTACTATGGTATTTTTGATACCAATTGCTCCCTGAAGGATCTAAATACGCAATTACTGCCAGATACCGGGGTCGATCCCGCTAAAAATCCTGGGTGTCAGGGATATATTGAGGGTTCCATGTTTTCTATCACGGGTACGCAACCCGGCAATGCAAGCAATCAACCACCTTTTCTGGTCGAGATTACACAGACTAATCCAACCACATCCGCGGAAGCATCGATGCAAGTTACCATTCCTGCATTGAACCGGACAAACGCAGACGTTTATCCCTGGCCGTATTTTTTACTGTTCGACGGAGCCAGTGTCAAGATCTCCGGGATTACTTCCGGCACGTCCTGTACCATTAACGCCCAGGTTCTAGCCGGGACCATTATCTGGGATACTCCCAACTGTACTAATCCGGATTATTCAATACACTGTACCGGGAATACTTGCTACCTCCCGTGGAATAATTTTTAGGCGTCGCTGCTGGGTGGTTTTGACCTTTCTTATTTAAGCCAAAAGATAAGTCAGACTCGGGCATTATTAAATTCTCATTCCTAAGTTCTTGTTTATAATTATGCTGCTTTTTTAGTTACTCACTTAAGATAGGATATCGGAGTGAAAAATTATCTTTTTTCACTCCGACAGGCTTCCAATACTTAAAGCATATTAATTCAAAACCTAGCAATGGAATTTAAATGCCAGCGTCATAACCTTTTTGTCAGAGAGATGTCCAGGCACTATCCCAGGCCAATCCTGTTGCAGGTGCATAATATAGACTGCTAGGGCTATTGCACCAGGCAGTAATATTGCAACGATAAAAAATAGTTCTGCCATTATCCTCATTGCAGGGTTAGCAATAGTAACGACATATTTGCTTGATTCTAAATTACTCTGGATTCAATTCTGCAGCACAAT